>VMSQ01000242.1 GCA_013792055.1 Desulfobacteraceae bacterium | reverse complement strand
TGCAGAAGATACTTTTAGAAAGATTCTCGAGATTAATCCCAAAGAAAAACAAGCGCGATTCGGGCTGGCTGATGTGTACAGGCGGAAGGGAAAGATTGAACCAGTAATAGAACATCTGGAAAAAATCCTGGAGATCGATGCTGATGACAGACAGGCGTTGCTGGCCCTTGGCGATATATCGCTGGCAAGAAAGGATGTGGAAGGAGCCCGCAAGTATTTTAGCCGCCTTTTAACTCTTGCCCCTGATTCTGCTCCGGTCTGCTATAAAAACGGGATTGTAGAACTGATAGAGAAAAGGAGAGAAAAAGCAGCAGCTCTTTTTGAAAAAGCATTGAAGGCAGATGCTGATTTTGTACCGGCCCTGAGCCAGTTGCTGGATATGCTAATGAAAGAAAAAAAGGTGGGGCAAGCCCTTGATCGATGCAGCGAGCAGATTGTTAGAAGCCCGGAGAATTCCAGCTACTATGTTTTGTCAGGAAGGCTGCATGCTGCGAATAAGGATTTTGATGCTGCCCGCAAGAATTTTGAAAAGGGGCTTGAAATCGATCCGAACAGCTCTGATGCCCTGTTCAGCCTGGCCCGGCTTGAACAGTCTCTGGGCTCCATTGATACGGCAATAGCAAAATATCAGAAAATAAGAGAACTGAATCCGGGAAATTCCGGCATGGCCATGCTGATTGCAGCGCTTTTGGAGCAAAAAGGAGAATACGACAAAGCAAAAGCGATTTACGAGGAAGTGCTGGATAAAAACCCCAATGCATCAGTGGCAGCGAACAACCTGGCCTTTTACTACGCCGAGCACGAGCCGACAAAGGAAAACCTGGCAAAAGCGGAGGAGCTCATTTCACCTCTGGTTGAAAAATTCAAGGACAATCTCGAGGTGGCAGACACCGCAGCATGGATTTACTATCGTAAAGGAGATCTTGAAAAGGCGAGAGATCTGCTGCTTGGGGTTGAGGAAAAGCTTGGAGACCGGCCTACAGTCAGCTATCACATGGGTATGATTTACCTCGGCCTGGGAGAAAAGGGCAGGGCGAGGGAATATTTGCAACTGGCTATAAAAAGCGAGGAGGGATTTCCCGGGCGGAAAGATGCTGAAAGGGCCCTGAGGTAGGAGGTCGGAGGTAGGACCTGCCCGCAACGCTCTCGCTTGCGAGGCGGGCGGGGGTCGGAGGTCAGTTTAAAGATAGAAGATTAGAAATTAAGAAGATAAGAAGATAAGAAAACCAGAGGTCAGAGATCAGAGGGCGGAGAATATTTAGACACGGAAGCAGAAGGCTGAAGGCTAAAGGCTGAAGGGAGGAAGAATCAAGGCAAAATATAATCGGTGCAATCAACTAAGCGCCAGGCTGTTCTTTAATGCGTCGTCAACCTTTCTCATGAAACTGTTTGAGAGTGTGGCTAATTTAGGAGTAATCAGCCTCTTTTTATCAATGGTTCTAATCTGGGATAAATTAACAACTGAAGCTTTTTTAAGACCTTTATCCTTTTTGATGGCAACGCAGATGGGGTAGGAAGCTTTTTTCTCTGAATATTCGGTGATTATGGCCACAATGGTAGTTGGTGAGTACATGTTGCCGATGTCGTTTTGAATCACAAGCACAGGCCGAGTTTTGCCTGTTTCCCTTCCTACAACCGGATCAAGGTTCGCATAATGAATATCACCCCGCTTAACTTGAATAACAGACATAAGTTTACCTCATTAAAGGTTTTCAATATCAACGTATTTGAAATCTTCTGAAATTTTCAGATTTTCCTGTACCAACCCCTGATATGCTTGCTTCATTTTTTCCTCAAATAGCTTTTTATCAATTTGTTCAAGCTTTTCTTCAATAGATTCTCGAACCAGGGTAGATACTTTTTTGCCTTGAAAAGCGGATAGTTTGGAAAGTTTGCTTTTAAGTTCAAAAGAGATTTGAATATTAAGTCTGGCTTTTTTGGGTTGTAAATTTGGTTGCATATTTTACACCTCCTTTTATTGCAAAAAATACATCAAAATTTTTAGCATAAAATATACACAAAATCAAGCTCAAAAATAACATAACTATTTGCCTCGGCCTGGGAGAAAAGGGCAGGGCTATAGAATACTTGCAGATGGCTTTAAAAAGCGAGGAGGGATTTCCCGGGCGGAAAGATGCTGAAAGGGCACTGAGGTCGGAGGTCAGAGGTCAGAGGTCAGTTTAAAGATAGAAGATTAGAAATTAAGAAGATAAGAAAACCAGAGGTCAGAGAAAATATTGGACACGGAAGCCGAAGGCTGAAGGCTGAAGGGAGGAAGAAATTTAGATCCGCAGATTGCGCAGATTACACAGATAAAGAACTGAAAAAGAAAAATTTATTTGACCCCAATACGATGGTAAACTACCTACCCCAGTACCATCTGCCGGAGCTACAGGGCAGGCGGGGCAGGCCTGTAAATCCTGTCTGATTTATAGTCGTTACACGCAAAAAAAGGCAGAGTCTAAATGACCCTGCCTTTTTTGTTAAAAAGAACACCAGAACCTAAAAGAAACAGCTTTTCTGTTTTTAAGAAGACTTTCTCCTGAGTGCCACAAGACCGATCAGGCCGGAGCCGAGAAGCAACACCGCTGAGGGAAGGGGAACTGCTTCTATTTTCACATTGCTGAAATCGGAAGAAGCATATGCATGGGCATTACCATAGACTTCAGCCTTCAGATCCCAAGGGCTGAGACACAATTCATAATAATTGCCTTCCGTCAAAGCAAAATATCCCTCAAAAAATCCGTCTATTATAGAATCGGAAGGAGCTAAGGGATCCGCTCCGGCGTCCAGCCACCAATACTCGTCGGCAAGATATGTGCCGCCTGAACCTGAACCGTAATCATATAGAGTAAACTTAGCATCCGAGTATGAATAGGCATAAGCATCCGACCCATATGTCTGCGCGGACACATTCACATTATAATCAAAACTCACGTGGAGAGCAGGGGTTGTGGCTGTGAAGTACAAATAGCCTTCAATATATGCAGAGGAATAGACGTAGCTCGAAGAATCAGAGAGATCGTTTCGGGCTTCCGCACCTGCATAGAAATTTAGGCCATCATTGGTATATGCCAATCCATAACCAGAATAGTCAGTCCTTGTAAAACTCGCTTCCGCTGAAACCGGTGGGGAGGTCTGCTCATCATACGCATAAGTGGAACCCCAATTATCTGCACTGTCATCATACTCAGTCCAAGCGTCAGCATAATAATACCTGTCATCGAAGTCAACGAGGGCGGCATTTCCTGTTTTTACCGAGAAAAGGAAAAACACGGAAATCAATAACAAACTGATCAAACAAAATCTTTTCATGTGAAATTTCCTCCTTCCCAGTCCGGACAAGCCGGATCCAAACGGGTAAGAAACTAAGCGCCTAATCACTCCTTTTTAGTCCTCCTCCTGCGACCAATAACAACCAGGCCAAGAACACCGGAACCTAAAAGAAGGGCGCTGCCTGGAATGGGAACGGCTTTTACACCGTCAGAGTTGCAAGCAACATCAAAACTTACTTTCTTATCCCCCCCCCCTGTAATGTCCCAATCAATAGTGGCCTTTTGGTATATTGTAGTTCCCCCAAAAGAGGTAGGGCTTCCGTGGTATTTAACAACGCCGTCGTCATTTAACAGCGTCAGGTATTTGTCAGTCTCCAATTTAAGGGCGTAATTAATAATAGCCCTATCATTATAAGTAAAAGTACCAGTCGGTGGCTGATTTTTTTTCGCACCTAAGAGACAATCGAAATCCGTACCGTCCAAAATACCAAACTCATATTTAGTGGAATTGGTGATACCGACGATTACCTCCCCATCATCATCCCCATCCACGTAATAAAACCGGCTATCCGCAGCAGCAGAACCGACAAGAAAGGCCAGAAGAATACTCAAATATAAGATCGTTGCCCTGACTATATACATGTTTTATCCCCCCTGCTTTTAGGAATCTTTCCGCCTTACCCTGCCTATGGTAATAAGCCCTAATATCCCGGAGCCAAGGAGAAGAGCGCTGGCCGGGATGGGAACCGGAGCAGCATTACCGACCGACACTATCATGCCGGTATTAGTATCAGTCAAAATATAGGCATTGCCTGTATCGTTCAGTTCTAAGCCGTATTCCGTATATGTTGTCCCGCTCGAATTCAAAAAATAGAATCCAAATTCTGGACTAGGGCCAAGGTTTAGGGTTGACGCAAACCAAGTGTTAGAGCTACTGTTGTAAGTGAAAGGGATAGTGGCTGCACTGTAATAGCCATCATTCAACAGGAACAAATTATCACTTATACCATCATCCCAATCGTACATGTAAAAAGAGCCCGAACCCGTCGCGGAAGTGACTTCTAACGCGACTAAAAAATTCGTACTATTAGGCAGCCAGGCACCGCTGTATGGTACTGCGTTTGAAATAGAGGGCCGCGCTAATATTAAAAGTGCGGCCACCATCATTATCCCCAATACTATTTTCTTAATCCTCATAAGACTTGCCTCCTTCATATAGAACTTAGCGCCCTTCGGGGCAGACATGCTTGCTTTGATTTTTTAGTTATGCTTAATTTATTTTAATTATACCATGAAAGCAATCGGTAGAAAGTATGAAATTGTTCTTATTTTTTAGAGGATGATGGCTAATGCATTGGTACTAGTTCCCGTCTCATAAATTCTGCAGCTTAAAATGGCAATTTGAAATATCATACTAAATCATACATTTTTAATCTTGCTATGATCGACGGGGAAATTCGAAATTCGAATATCGAAACTCGAAACAATGACCAAAATGAGAATGTTCCAATGACATAAATATCGCAATCCCAATAGGTTAGTTTTGGTCATTTTGTCATTTGACCTGCCCGCAGTGCCTATGCGTAGATTCATCGCAGTCATGAAAAGTTTTAATACTATGCCACGGTTATTATTCTGTCCTTGAGCACGCTGCATGGCAGGCGGGTATTCGAATTTGCCCGCCCTGGTGCTACGTGCTATCCTGCCCTGGTATGTACCGCACTTTACGGTTTAAGCCAGGGAATCAGTCTACTAATCTGTAGACACGGTCTGGGCCAGGGTTTCGGATTTCGGATTTCGACCTGCCCGCAATGCCTGTGCTGGGATTCATCGCGGTCACGAAAAGTATTATACTATATGCCCAAGTTATTATTTTGTCTATGATCATATTGCATGGCAGGCGGGTATTCGGATTTTGTCTGAACATGACTTTTCGTTCAGCCACTAAATGGGTGTAATTTTGTAATTTTTATGGAAACAGATGGCCATGCCTTCAGAATCCGACCGCAATACCGTTCCTTTGATCTTTATATAAGCCCTGTTTTCTGTCAGCTTTTTCAATTTGTTAATATCAAGAACAAAATCTATTTTAACCTCTGTGCCTTCGGGAAGGGTTTGTGCGGTATGGAAAAATGCACCGCCTGCGCATATGTCCTTTGTCAGGAGATTAAGTATCTCACTGTCCTTTGTCTGCTCCGAAACCATCGTTTCGAGCTTAGCAGGGATGTTGAGATCGAATCTTTCGCATTTCCTTTGTTCTTGTGCTTCCATAAGCTAATGGGCTCCGGCCGAATTTAACCCCAGTACGATAGTTCCTACCTACGGGGCAGGCAGGGCAGGCAAAATTAAATATTTTTAGATAAAGTTGTAATATAGGATAAAATCCTATTCAAATTAAAAAAGCAATAGGTAATCGGTATGGTTTTGAGTAGTATTTTTAGTAACCGTTCACGGAACGTTGAAATTGGAAATTGGAAATTGGAAATTCGAAACTTGGCCTTCATGCCTGCCCGCCATCGCTCTCGCTCAGGCGAGGCGGGCGGGCTTTTGTGCTGTTGATGAACGCATTCAATTTTGGGCCGAGTTTTTCAACTATTGCCTTGTATTCTGCTGCCCTTGACTCAGATAAAACTTTTCTTCTGATGAGTTTTCGCAACCATGATTTGGTTTCTTCAAGTGAACCTCTTGAATATAGATAGAACTTTTTCCTGTCAGCGGGAGTATACCGACCATACCCTTCCGCTATATTTGCGGCTATGCTGTCGGATGATCGTATTATTTGATAGCCCACAGTGTTCTGAACCTTTTTGTTCCACTTATCAAAGTCGTGCCAAACCATATCTGATAACTCTTCCGCCAGTTTGTAGACATCCAACTCGTAAACTCGTTTCATCTCTCCCTAATTTCTACTTTCTAATTTCAAGTTTCAAGCCGTGAACGGCTACTATTTTTATTTACGACAGGTTTTTGGCTGCCCATAGCGCTGCCTGGAGACGGTTGGTGACATTGATTTTTTTAAAGATATTGTAGAGATGGGTCTTGACTGTATGGGGGCTGATGTAAAGTTTTTCGGCAATCATCTTGTTTGAGGCCCCTCCGGCTATCATCGCCAGTATCTCTATCTCTCTATGGCTGAGGTCTGTTTCATATCTTGTCTGGAGACCCGTCTGCTTTTTATCTTTCTTCATAGCTTCATTCATAATCTTTCTGGAAAACCATAATTCACCGTTAAAAATAGCACAAATACCTTGTGGAAACCGTTCTATGCGGTCATGTTCATAAAAAAAACCCTGTACTCCCCGTGCTATAAATTCTGCCTCAATGCCAAGGTCCGGAGATACGTTAAAGAAGGCTACGGCACTATGATTCAAAACCTCTTTAAAATCCGGTTCAAACTCCGACAGACAGCTTTCCATATCATTTCCCAGGCAGTCCCAAAGGGCCAGCGTTGGCTGCCTGTTTTTTTCATTATCTGTGCCCTGGATGTCATGAAATTTTTCTACAGCAAGGCACTTTGCACCTGTTTCCCGCTCTAAAAAAGAGGCCATCAGTGCATTTTGCAGCTTCAGGGGGCCGACAATATAAATCAGCCTGTCAGTTAATGTGGTCATACCTCCTATACCCTTGGTATTTGTAAGTTGAGACACTATGTTATCTCATTTATATTATTGTATAAAGTTTAGCAAGTATATTTTCAAAAACTCAACAGCATTGGGTTCATGGCCCATATGCCCTCAACGCACTGGCAAGAAAGCGATTGCAAATCCTTGTGGCTTTGGTTATCAATCAGCAGACCGATCACCAAAACTCTATGCTCAAAAAGTCAGGTTTGGAATGATGCATAGGCTATCAATAAACATGAACGAGTCGCACCAGGGCGGGCTTTAGGCACTTTAGCTCACTTTAGGCAGTTTTAACTATGACAATAAACTTAAATGCCAAATTATCCGGCGCACCCAATGAGCCTGGCGTCTATCTTATGAAGGATTCTGGAGGAAAAGTTATTTATATTGGCAAGGCCGGAGACCTTAAAAAAAGGCTTTCCTCATATTTCAAAGAATCCGGCCAGAAAGAATCCAGACAGATAGATCTGAAAACAGGAGTTCTGGTTAAAAACGTCTCAAGCTTTGATACAATTATAACAAGAACTGAAAAAGAAGCGCTTATCCTCGAATCGAATCTTATAAAACAATATAAGCCAAGATATAATGTAATTCTTAAGGATGACAAAAGATATCCTTCGCTGAGCCTGGATATAAAAAGTCAGTATCCAGGCTTGAACATTGTTAGAAAGATAGAGAAAAACGGCGCACAGTATTTCGGCCCTTTTTCATCTTCCCAGGCTGTTCGACAGACTTTAAAAATAATCCATAAGACATTTAAGCTTCGTAAATGTAAAACAAAAAATTTTAAAAAAAGGTCACGCCCATGCCTTAATTATCAAATGGACGCATGCCTGGCGCCATGTTGTCTGGATGTTGATAAGAGAACTTATAATGAAATTGTTAAAGAAGTTGTTCTGTTTTTAAAGGGGAGGACTCCTGAACTTATTAAAAAAATAAAAAAACGGATGACATCTGCGGCTAAAGATCATGATTATGAAAGAGCTGCAATACTCAGGGACAAGATGTTCGCACTTGAAAAAACGCTTGAGAAACAGGTCGCAGTAACCAATGACTTTAAAGATAGAGATGTCATCGCTATTACTGATTCTCCAGAAATTTCACTCATAGCTCTGCTTTTCGTCCGTGGCGGATATCTTTTGGGGAAAAGGAATTTTATTTTTACAAAAACCATGTCAACAAATGCGGAAATGGTTAGCGCATTCATCAGACAGTATTATGAAAAACCGTATTTTATTCCTCAAGAAATCCTTGTGCCAATATCCATAGAAGATAAAGATTTGCTTGAAGACTGGTTAAGTACCATAAATCAAAAGAAAGTCCGGATCCTGTATCCCAGAAGAGGAGAAAAAACCCAGCTTATTAAAATGGCAGTGCATAATGCACAAAACAGTCTGAAAGATTTGACAGCTTCTACTGCTGCTGCAATGGACATTTCCGTAAGACTTCAGAAAAGGCTGAGAATAGACAGAATACCGGAACGTATAGAATGCGTTGACAACTCCAATATATCAGGGACAGAGCCTGTGGCAGGCATGGTAGTTTTTGAAAATGGCAGACCAAATAAGTCCTTATACCGTAAATACAAAATAAAAACTGTTAATAAACAAAATGACTATGCATACATGGCTGAAGTACTTACCAGACGTTATGGCAAGGGAGAAAAATCAAAGCCCTTTCCTGATTTGCTTATATTGGACGGAGGCAAAGGACAACTGAATATCGCTGTATCAATTATAAAAAAGTTTAAACTTGAAAAAAACTTTGAAATAATAGCTATAGCAAAAAAACCCGCCCGCCTCGCGCCCGCCTGCCTCGCGTTGCGAAGCATTGCGGGCAGGTTGCGAAGCATTGCGGGCAGGGATGTAAACAAGGGAGAAACAAATGATAAGGTTTACCAGCCTGGCAGGGCAAACCCTGTTAACTTCGGCAGGGAAGGGGATCTGCTTCTTTTCATTCAAAAAATAAGGGATGAGGCGCATCGTTTTGCGATCTCTTTTCATCGTAAACGTAGAGACAAGAAGTCTATACATTCTATCCTTGATACTGTTCCAGGTATAGGCAAAAAAAGGAAAGAAATTCTTCTTAAACACTTTGGAAGTATTGATAAAATACGTCAGGCAACAATTGAAGAACTTGTATCTCTGCCGGGAATAGATCGCAAGATAGCTGAAGAAATAAAATTGAATATTGAAGATTGAATATTGAAGAATAACAATTGAATATTGACGATTGAAGATTGATGAACTCGTAAAAAGTCGTCACTCCGGTAGATCCCGGATCGAGTCCGGGAGGAGTCCAGATAGTCTGCAACTGCTTGAAAGCACTGGATTCCGGCTTTCGCCGGAATGACGGGAAACGGTATTTTTAGACTTTTTACGAGGCCATCAATATTGAATATTGAAGGAATTCCGTCAATTTTACCCGCCCGCCTCGCCTGAAGGCGAAGCCGATGGCGGGCAGGCAACAAAAAGACGAAGAGCATTGAGCACGGCTCGCGATGGCGGGCAGGAGCGATACCACAAATATTCAATTTTCAATATTCAATTTTCAATACCAGTTCTTTTACCGCATCAGCCGATTTTTGCAGGGCCGCATTCTCCTCATCAGTAAGTGTAATCTGAATAATTTCTTCTATGCCATTTGAACCTAATTTTACAGGAACCCCTATAAAAAGATCGTTTATCCCATACTCGCCTTTAAGATATGCTGCACAGGGAAGAATCTTCTTTTTATCCTTAAGAACAGCCTCAGCCATTTCAACAGCCGCAGAAGCCGGAGCATAGTATGCACTCCCTGTTTTTAAAAGTCCCACAATTTCAGCGCCGCCATTCCTTGTTCTTTCAATTAAAGCATCAATTCTTTCTTTTGAAAGCAATTCAGTAATAGGTATTCCTGCTACAGTAGAATAGCGTGGCAACGGTACCATTGTATCGCCATGTCCACCTAAAACAAAGGCGTGGGTATTTTCAACAGAGACATTAAGTTCCATTGATATAAAAGCCCTAAACCTGGCCGAGTCTAATACTCCAGCCATGCCAATTACTCTATTCCTATGGAAATTGCTTGCCTTATAAGCAACATGGCACATTGCATCAAGAGGATTGCTGACAATAATAAGTACAGCATCAGGTGAAAATGCAGCTATATTTTCAGTAACACTTTTCATAATGCTTGCATTGGTACTTAAAAGATCATCGCGACTCATTCCAGGCTTCCTTGGTATTCCTGCTGTAATGATCACGACATCAGATCCTTCTGAGGCCTCATATTTGTTGCTTCCAGTAATTTTGGCATCATGTTTTTCAATCGGCGCTGCCTCTGCAAGATCAAGAGCTTTCCCTTGTGGTACACCTTCAACAATATCAATCAGTACAACATCACAAAGTTCTTTTTCAGCCAGGCGCTGTGCTGTAGTAGCTCCCACATGACCCGCTCCGACTACGGTTACTTTTTTATCCATAAATTCTCCTATACTTATAGACTTTCAGATAAATAATTTCACTGCGTTATCAGTCAAAATCCTCGACGACGTACACATCAGCACGACTTACTCAGATTTTTCCTTCTAGCCTTGTGAAATGAATTATCTGAAAGTCTATAGTTCGCTTCACTCACAATTGGTCGAGTAGTCGAGTGGTTAAGACGATATCTGAAACTATCATAATTCTCCATTATTGACAATTATAAAATCAGAGATATTTTATAGATCTCGTTAAGTAGTTAAATGGTCGAGTAGTCGAGTGGTTAAACGGAAAGGACAAAAATCATGGAACCAACTGTATTTGAAACTGATTTCCCAAAATTAAATTTATTAAAAAGAGGTAAGGTAAGAGATATGTACGATCTTGGCGAAACTCTCTTAATGGTTGCCACTGATCGAATTTCTGCATTTGATGTTATAATGCCGGATCCAGTACCACAAAAAGGAAAAATTCTTACCCAGATCTCCCTGTTCTGGTTTGATGCAATGAAGCCGGTTGTATCTAATCATATCATTTCCAGTAATGTTGACGACTATCCGAAGATCTGCAAGCCTTATTCTGACATGCTCCGCGGCAGGAGCATACTTGTAAAAAAAGCCAGGCCTCTTCCCATTGAATGCGTTGTAAGGGGCTATATATCAGGGTCAGGCTGGAAATCTTATCAAGAGTCAGGAAGTGTCTGCGGTATAAAACTGCCCGATGGTTTACAAGAATCTGAAAAGCTCCCTGAATCTATTTTTACACCCTCAACAAAGGAAGATGTTGGTCTTCATGATGTAAACATTAATTTTGAGGAAACTGTAAAAATAATAGGCAGGAGTCTTGCAGAAAAGGTAAAAGAGCTAAGCCTTTCAATTTATAAAAAGGGGGCTGAGCTGGCTGATAAAAAGGGCATAATAATTGCGGATACAAAGTTTGAATTTGGCGTTTTTGAAAATAATATCATTCTTATAGATGAATTACTGACCCCTGATTCATCCAGGTTCTGGCCTAAAGAATCTTACAGCCCTGGTCAGTCGCAAAAGAGTTATGACAAACAGTATTTAAGAGATTATCTTATTTCAATCAACTGGAACAAATTACCACCTGCTCCTTCTCTTCCAAAAGAGGTAATCAAGAATACACGTGAAAAATATCTTGATGCATTAAAGCTAATTGCCGGAAAAAATTATGTTCTTTGAAAACAATCAGGTCCCACTGTCACTTATAAATTCAGAGGATCAAACCTTTCGCATTACAACTGAGGCAGGTATAGATGATATTTTGCATTCTATTAAAAATATAGGTTTGATAAATCCCCCGATATTAATAAAAAATAAAATAAAATATACCATTATATGCGGTTTCCGTCGAATTGCGGCATGCCGGATGCTTGGCTTGTTGAATATCGAGGCAAAAATTCTGGGTTCTATCACTAACGAGATTGACTGCGTTAAATGTGCAATAACAGACAATTCATTCCAAAGGCCCCTCAATCTTATTGAACAATCCAGATCCCTCTTTATGCTTTCCGGCTTTTTTAAAGATATTACAAATCTCGCTGACGCAGCATCATCGCTTGGTTTGCCGCATAATCCATCTCTTATAAAGAAAATAATAAATATCTATCATCTTCCATTGTTCATTCAAAACTGTATCCTTTCAAACTCTATTCCTTTTCCTATGGCATTGGAACTCGGCACATTTGAAAAAGATGTTGGAATTACTTTTGCCAAAATTTTCAATGACCTTAAACTTGGACTGAACAAGCAAAGAGAACTAATAACACTAATTAATGAAATTTCTCTTCGCGAGAACATTCCAGTTATTAAAGTTATTCAAGAAAGTGGTTTCCAGGAAATTCTGCAAAATGATGAGCTTGATCGAACTAAAAAGACCGAAAAATTAAGATTTTATTTAAAAAAGAGACGTTACCCATCAATCACTCGTGCTGAACAGAAATTTGAAGAACTTGTTAAAAAATTAAAGCTCGGAAACAGCATAGAGCTGATTCCTCCAAAAAATTTTGAGGGCAACACATTTATTATAAAATTACACTTCAATAACTTAAAAGATCTTCAGGATCACTCAGATACTCTTGAGGGAATCTTACAAAATCCCATTTTCAAAAAACAGATGTCAGAAGTCGGGGATCAGGGAGCAGATGAACCGCAGAATGTCGAACAAGGAACCGCAGAATTACGAAGTGAGACCTTTGCATAACCCCATATTGTCATTGCGAGCGAAGCGAAGCAATCTTATAACACATTGATAAGCCACAAGATTGCCACGTCGCCTTGCTCCTCGCAATGACCAGAATTGACCCAAAATGAGGGCTGTGCAAAGCTCTCGAAGTAATTGAAAACCTTATCAAACTTCATCATTCGACATTCCTTGTTCGACATTCGATATTCAATAACGAGCGTGAATTTCCTTAACTCACCAGCATTACCTCTC
>VMSQ01000245.1 GCA_013792055.1 Desulfobacteraceae bacterium | reverse complement strand
AACAGGAAGGTTTCAACTTAAGCCGTCGGCGTGGAATGGGAGAAACTGGCGTCGATATCGTGGCAAAGAAAGATGGGAAAGAATACTACATAGAGGTTATCGGTTTCAAGAAAAGTCCACCCCAAAGAACGAAAGATTTCTGCGTTGTGTTTTTTGGTGCAATCTCTCGTTTCAAAGACGGAGCAAAAAACATAGTTATTGCTATTCCAGAAAGATTCGGGAACGGGTTACATCAACGGGCCAATCATTACGGTGAGGGGTGGGAGAGAATAGGAAACACCTTTCCAGAACTTGAGATCTGGCTCGTTTGTTGTGAAGAGCCTTATTCTTACAAGAAGACGAAATGGAATGCATGGCTCTCCTAACAAGGCGGTTTCACCCGATCGTAGGGGCAGAGCCACTTTGTTAGTTTCTTGGTTATAGAATATTTTCAGAGTTTTTACATGTTTTGTGGAAACCCGTTGGAGCTGACAAAATTTCTTGCATAACCAACCACTTCGTACCCGTTATACAAGCAATTTTGCAGCTCAACTCGGCATTATGCGGCATTTATTTCAAGTGGCTTTAAGAGAATCTCGAACGTGTGGGCAATAGATGAGTAAAAAGAAACACGATCAATATCAATACTTGATCGATTCACTCGATCTAATAGATCGCAATTGTAAAAGGTTTCATGATGGGGATTATGCATCGTATAGAGTTGTAGCCAATCAACTAAGGATTCTACTTTGTGATTCGAATAGAGGAAAAGACAATTCACTAGCACCGAGGGTTGTTGATGACCTCCGCCTACATCCGCTCCGCACAAATTTGACAGATGAGTATATTAGTAAGAAAGCTGAGGCGATAAAGAAAGACCATCCAGATGTAGGTCCCGTATTATCTTGGGAACCATATACCATCACTGGTATTCCTATTCAAAAGAAGATTCAAAATTTATTTGATTTAGGTTCTAATCTAATTCCTCTAAACGAATGGCTCAATCAGTACGTTGTAATTCTTGGTGGAAAGCGCTTTAGTTTGAGAGAAATCATAAGGTCAGTCTCTGATAGAGGTGGTGGTTCTCATGTGGATATGAGCCCCGGCGAGTATCTCAGTGAATCATATAAATCCCATCATAAAGGTGATGGAAGAAGAGCTACTTCTCATCATGAGCCAATGGTTGTTGCTATTGGTGAGTACATAGTATCTGAGTTTAAGAACAAATTAAATGAGGGAATAAAAGATTAGTGAAGGGATATTTCCTCACGAATGGGGTCACCCATTATTTCCCAATCTCAACGTTGGAGGCAAAAATGGAAAAAAATAAAATTAGTATCATCCTGATTGGCTTGTTTCTGATAATAGGGTGTGCGGGAATGCAACAAATCGATGAGGCAACCGACAGCGCATTTGTATTTGAAAGAATCGAAAACGTGGAAATGGACAAAAAAGACATCATCTCCAACTCGGTAGCTTTTATTGCAGAAAAGTTTGTGTCGGCAAAAAGCGTAGTTCAGTTAAAAGATCCAGAGTTAGGAAAAATTGTCGGGGATGTAGTTCTTATGAATTCGAAGGCGGGTTTTCTTGATGCCTTTCATGGGATCAAGACAAGGATTGTATTAGATGCAAAGGACGGAAAATACCGATTACAGATGTCTAACGTAGTGGCAACCGATAGAAACGGAATCGAATCGCCATGGGGAAAAATAGAGGGTGCAAATAGGTACCGAATAGAACCAATGGCGCAGACGGTGCTATGCGAATTTTCCAATGAACTTCTCAACTATCTAAAGAAGGTTAAAGCAAACGCGAATTGGTAAAAGAAAACGGTTCTAACCATGCAAATGCAGCCGACTCATAAACTCGCGGCTGATTTGCGACGTTCAAGCCGTAGAAAAAGGTAAAAAGACTTCAATTTTGTTATTATACCTGCAATAGATATAAACCGCATCGCTTAACTCCAGGAAAAAGGACTGCAACGGTGGCAAAGAACAAACATTATGATTGAGAACCAAACAAAAGAACATGTCAGAAAACCCGACTGGCTGAAGCGGAATCTGCCTTCAGGGCCTGATTATGAAAAAGTCAGAAACCTGCTGAGCAAAAGCAGGCTTCACACGGTATGCCAGGAAGCCAAGTGCCCGAATATGTGGGAGTGCTTTTCACGACATACTTCCACATTTCTTATTATGGGCCCAAACTGTACACGTAACTGCCGTTTTTGCGCAGTAGAGCAGGGCCCTTTGGGGCTTCCTGATCCGGAAGAACCTGTAAGGGTTGCAGAAGCCGCACAAAAACTGAAACTGAAATATGTTGTCATAACCTCTGTTACCCGTGACGATCTCCCTGACGGTGGCGCCGGTCATTTCGCTGATACCGTCAGGCAAGTAAAAAATAAAATTTCGGACGTGCTTGTGGAAATTTTGATACCTGATTTTCTGGGAGATGAAAAAGCACTTAATATAGTTATGGAATCAGGTCCCGATGTTTTGAACCACAATATTGAAACAGTAAGCCGCCTTTATCCTTCAGTTCGTCCTGAAGCTGATTACCTCCGTTCGCTTGAAGTACTGAGACATGCCAAAAAAATGAACACTTCTGTTTTCACAAAGTCCGGCATAATGCTTGGTCTTGGGGAGCTTCCCGGAGAAGTCGAGGAAACGCTGAGAGATCTTGTTGGGGCGGGATGTAACATGCTGACAATTGGACAGTATCTTCAGCCTTCAAAAAAACACATAGAGGTTGATCGTTTTGTGTCTCCTGCGGAATTTGATGACTGGAGAAATACTGCTCTTGAGACAGGCTTTTCCGAAGTTGCCAGCGGTCCTTTTGTCAGGAGTTCTTTTCATGCAAAGGAACTATATCATGGGGTGGGAAAAACTTATTATTGAAACAGTTCTGAATGCGATCCGGTTCTTTCTAAAAATAGTTTATCATTATCCGTTCTATAAATGAGAATCCAGTCTGGTTCGATATGGCAATCACGATGGCCTTTCCAGTTCCCAAATAATTGATGATCTTTGTATTTTGAGTCTAATCTCTTACATGCAGCTAATTTTTCGATAACGACTCTAAGTTTATCAAGATCCTTATTTTGTTTTTTGATTCTTTTGTAGTCTCTCTTAAATTGAGTCGTATAATGTATATTCAACTATCCAGCTCCTGAAACAGCTTGTCCACATTGGCAACTTTATGAAGCTCTTTTCCCTCTTTTGACTTTTTAAGAGTTTCGCGGGTAAGCTTGTTTGGAATTTTTATTTCAAAAGGGATCCCTTTATGAAGAGCTACTTGTGTCAAGTAGATTGAAATGGCTTCAGACATGGATATATTGAGTGTGCTCAATATTTTCTGAGCATTTTTTTTGATAAGAGGATCGATTCTGGTTTGAATGGTTGCTGATTTTGCCATTGTTTTCTCCATAAGTTATGATATTATGTAATGACATTTGCCATACGTTAAATATACATCAACAATTTTAAAAATCAAATAATATTTAAAAAATATTTGATATTCAAAAAAAATCAAGCATATACGATATGCCAGATGCGTAGTCATGGATGGATCATATGAGTAAAGCGCAACATCCCGTTAATGACACCAATATGCCGCATCAATATACTAAGCCGACAACTAATTTACAAATGAACATCCCCATAGTTCCACGACGGTCATGCAGAACATAGCAGAACACAATAGATTTATTGATTTTTTTACTTTACAAGGTTATAGATGACATCGGAAAGACGCAAGTAAGGAACTCTTCAAAAAGGTAAAAAAGATATGCACATAAAGGACTGGCCTGAAGGAGATCGCCCCAGGGAAATGTTTTTGGAGAAAGGCCCGGAGGCTCTGAGCGATGCCATGTAGCCGGCTATCCTTATGGTCGAAGATACGCCTCCCTTTGTTTTTCCTAAATTATAGAACAAATTGACATAAATCCGCTATCTATGCTTTAATATTATAAATTACAATCTGTATGATCCTGTTCATAGTGTTAATTCTTCATTTTTTTGTGAAAGGCTTTCAATGGGCTATTCCGCATTTCTGAAACCACGGCAAGAGGCGATTGGGGGATTTTTTTAATGGCAAATAATGGAAAGATCAAAGAACTTGCCAATTTTATCTGGAGTATTGCGGATCTGTTGAGAGGTGATTACAAACAATCCGATTATGGAAAGATCATACTCCCTTTTACAGTTTTGCGAAGGCTTGACTGTGTTCTGGAGCCTACCAAGCAAAAGGTCCTCGATTATCTGCCGAAATTAAAATCCATGAAGTTTAAAAATATCGAGCCGGTGATTAACAAAGTTGCCGGTTTTAATTTTCATAATAAAAGCAAATTAGATTTTGAAAAGCTGAAAGCTGACCCCGACAATATAGCTGCAAATTTAAGAAACTATATCAACGGGTTTTCCAGCGGTGGCAGGGAAATAATTGAATATTTCAGTTTTAATGATCAAATCGCCCGCCTTGATGAGGCTAATCTGCTGTTTCTGGTTGTTTGCCGTTTTGCTGAAGTAGATCTGCATCCTGATACTGTCTCAAGTATTGAAATGGGGTACGTCTTTGAGGAACTTATCAGGAAATTCTCTGAATTGTCCAATGAAACTGCGGGAGAGCATTTCACACCCAGGGAAGTGATCAGGTTAATGGTCAACATCCTGTTTTTGAATGACAAGGAAATCCTGACCAAAAAAGGGATTGTAAAAACAATGTACGATCCTGCTGGTGGAACAGGAGGGATGCTGTCTGTGGCGGAAAACTATTTGCGTGAGCTTAACCCCCGTGCCAGGCTGGAGGTTTTCGGACAGGAGGTAAATCCTGAATCATATGCCATCTGCAAATCCGATATGCTTATCAAGGGGGAGAATACGGCCAACATCAAATTCGGTAATTCCTTTACCATGGACGGTCTGGAATCGGAAAAATTTGATTATATGCTTTCCAACCCTCCTTTTGGAGTTGAGTGGAAAAAAGTTCAGACCCATATCAAAAAAGAGCATGACACAAAAGGCTTTGGAGGGCGATTCGGTGCCGGACTTCCCCGTATCAGCGATGGTTCTTTTTTGTTTTTGCAGCATATGATTTCCAAAATGAAACCATCAAACAACGGCACCCGGCTCGGCATCGTCTTTAATGGTTCGCCTCTTTTTTCCGGTGGCGCCGGCAGCGGTGAGAGTGAAATCCGAAAATGGATTATTGAAAACGATATGCTGGAAGCCATCATCGCCATGCCGGATCAGCTTTTTTACAACACCGGCATATTTACTTATATCTGGATTTTAACAAACCGGAAACCGGTTAAACGTAAAGGGAAAATCCAGACAGTCAATGCTGTTTCATTTTTTGAAAAGATGAGCCGGAGCCTGGGCAACAAAAGAAATGAGATCAGCGACAAACAGATCGACGAGATAACCGGAATTTATGGAGATTTCATCGAAGGTGAATTTTGCAGGATATTTGACAATGAAGATTTTGGCTATAACCGGATTACAGTTGAACGGCCTTTGAGACTTAACTTCCAGACTTCAGAAGAAAGGATAGTTCTGCTTGAAAATGAAAAGATCTTTCAAAACCTTTCAAAACCGAAAAAAAAGGGTAAAGCAGGCTTGAAGCAAAAGGAAGAGGGAGAGAAACTTCAACAAGATATACTTGCGATGCTTAAAAGTATGGATGGCTCTATAATTTATAAAAACAGAGAGAAATTTGAAAAAGCTCTTAAAGAGCATTGCAAAAAATATGGATTGGCTTTACCTGCGCCGATACAAAACGCTGCTTTGAAAGCCCTGTCTGAACAGGATGAAACAGCGGATATTTGTCCGGATAAAAAAGGGAATCCCGAGACTGATACAGTACTGCGGGATAACGAAAAAGTACCTTTAAAGGAAGATATCAGGGAATATTTCGAGCGGGAAGTCCTGCCCCATGTGCCGGATGCCTGGATTGATGAGAGCAAAACAGTAAAAGGATATGAAATCAATATTACGAAATATTTTTACAAATACAAGCCGTTAAGGAGCCTTGAAGAAATCCGGGCGGATATTCTTGAGCTTGAAATGCAAACTCAGGGTTTGATGAATGAGGTTGTAGAAATATGAAAAAGAGATTGTTGCCACGTGTACAATTGACATGGACGCTTTTTAAGGAGAAGCCATGCTGAGGCCGTCGCAACTGCCAGTTACATTGAAACAGTTTATCGCAATGCCAAGAGAAACGGAATGGCTGGAATTTAAATGCGATTTTCAAAATCCGGAAGAAATCGGTGAATATATGTCCGCCCTTTCTAACTCTGCTGCATTACATAGAAAGGAAGCTGGTTTTCTGATCTGGGGGATAGCAGACGATACCCATGAGGTAGTCGGGACCCATTTTCAGCCGCGCCAGGCTAAAAAAGGCAATGAGGAGCTTGAAAACTGGCTCCTCAGACTACTGCAACCACGCATCAATTTCAGTATCCATGAGTTCGATTACGACGGCAAGCATATCGTAATATTTGAAATTCTACCGGCAAGCCATACCCCTGTCCGATTTAAAGGCACGCGTTATATCCGAATCGGTACGTATAAGAAGAAATTGAAAGACTATCCTGAAAAAGAACGCGAGTTGTGGGCGCTCTTCTCCGAAAGGCCTTTTGAAAATAGAATTGCACAACGCGGCGTGACATCTGATGATGTTTTAATGCGAATTGATTATCCAGCCTATTTTGACTTGACAGGCATCCGCCTTCCCGATAATCGCGCTGGTATTTTATCTCGACTCGAGCAGGAAAAATTCATCATTAACAAAGGCGAAGATTGTTTCGATATCACCAATTTGGGAGCAATTCTGTTTGCCAAAAACCTCGCCGATTTCCAGACCCTTTCCAGGAAAGCGCTGCGCGTGATTCTTTACAGAGGCATCAACCGTATCGAAACAATACGAGAGCAAGCCGGAGCAAGAGGTTATGCAGCAGGGCATGAAGGCGCTGTTTCTTTTATTAATCAACAACTTCCGCAAAACGAGGAAATCAGGCAGGCTTTGCGCGAAGAGGTGCGGATGGTTCCTGATGTGGCTGTCCGTGAGCTTGTTGCAAACGCGATTATTCACCAGGATTTTAATCTGAGTGGCACAGGTCCTATGGTTGAGATTTTTTCAGACCGAATTGAGATTACAAATCCAGGCTCACCACTGATTGATACTCTCAGATTTATTGATGGGCCTCCCCGGTCGCGAAACGAAACACTGGCGTCTTTTATGCGGCGAATCAACATCTGCGAGGAAAGAGGGAGCGGCATCGACAAGGTGGTTTCCAGTGTTGAGCTGTATCAGCTTCCGGCACCTGATTTTATTGTCACAGGAGACCATACAAAAGCGATCCTCTACGCCCGTAAAGATTTCGCAAAAATGGATAAAAATGACAGAATTCGTGCCTGCTATCAGCATGCGTGTTTACGATATGTTTCAAGCCAACAGATGAATAACGAGTCGTTAAGAAATCGGATGGGCATTGAAGATAAAAGCTATCCAATGGCTTCAAGAATCATAAAGGATTCAATTGAAGCTGAACTAATAAAACCTTATGACCCTGAAAACAAGTCAAGAAAGCATGCTAAATATATTCCGTTCTGGGCCTGATTTCTTATATATGCCTTATGTAACTGAGCGGCGGGTTTTAATGTGCCGGGAACGAATAAAAAATTAATACTCAAATGATTACAGTCCGTTATCTTTGACATGATTTATTGTTCTTATGTAACTGATGCCCATTAATAAGGCTATGTGTGGGCAAATCAGAATTAATTCGATTGGACAAAATACTGTCTTTTCGCCTTTCATTGGTTTGGATGGATCATAATACCGGAAAAACAGGGCCACAAAGCAGTTAAAATGGCACAGAAACGGCTGGAGGCAAGAATAGAATAATGAAGCTATATCCGAAATATAAGGATTCCGGGATTGAGTGGATTGGGGAGGTGCCGGAGCATTGGAGTGCATTACGACTTAAATGGGTTTGCAATTTCCTTTATGGGGAATCTTTATCTGCTCAAGAAAGAGAAGATGGCATTATCCCTGTTTATGGATCAAATGGAATTGTCGGCTACCACAACAGATCAATTACTGAAAAACCATGTATTATCGTTGGACGGAAAGGATCGTTTGGGAAAGTCGCCTTTTCAGAGAAAAAATGCTATCCTATTGATACTACATATTATATTGATTGCACTTCAACAAAGAATTACATGCGTTGGCTTTGGTATCTTTTACCACTTCTTAAAATGGATGAGTTCTCAAGAGACTCAGCAGTTCCTGGTTTAAACCGTGAAGATGCCTACAGAAATATTGTTACATTACCCTCGTCGTATGAACAACAACAAATTGCTGCCTACCTCGACCGCAAAACCACCCAAATCGACAACCTCATCTCAAAAAAGCAAAAGCTCATCGAACTGTTCAAGGAAAAGCGCTCTGCGATCATCAATCAGGCCGTAACAAAAGGATTGAACCCCGATGCGCCGATGAAGGATTCAGGGATTGAATGGATTGGGAAGGTGCCGGAGCATTGGGAGGTGAAGAGGTTGAAGTATTTTTTTAGATTGATTACCGAAAAGAATTGTTCGTTACAAACGAAGAAAGTTGCATTGGAGAATATAGAAAGTTGGACAGGCCGTTTTATCGATTCTGAAGTTGATTACCAGGGGGAAGGCATTTCATTTCTTAAGGGAGATGTTCTGTT
>VMSQ01000033.1 GCA_013792055.1 Desulfobacteraceae bacterium | reverse complement strand
GGTTCTGATAGAGGATATTTATCTGCATGCGACTTTATTTTCAGGTATAGAGCGGTTTAATCTTCAGGGCCGCTCTCTTTCAGAGATAGTCGAGGCACAATATTATATGCGTCCGGCAGGCGGGAAACAGAACTTCAGAATCGGGTATTTAACAGGGGAAAAAGCAAAAAACCTGAATATATCTTCGGACATACCCATACTAACGGTAAAGCGGTTTCTCCACTTTGAACACGCAAAGAACGCAATATATTCTGAACTTTTTTGTCGAACCGACCGGTTTGTATTTTCTCAGAGCCTGTTTGAAAAATAGGGAATTGAAGCGAAAAAGTGTGAGGATGAGGTCAAATTTTTTCAAATTTGAGGTTAATAGCCAGCCTATTGGCTGAAAATTGGGGAAGATTTGAACCATTTTCACGTTTTTGCAGCCAATTCATCAGTTTTCAAACAGGCTCTCAGCTAATAGGAGGAATATCAGATGATTGATCGAGGCTACTATGACGGGTTCGGAGGGGCTTATCTTCCTGAGGTCCTTGTCGCAACCTTCGATGATCTCGAAGATAAGTTTATTAAAGCAAAAAACGACCCTTCTTTCTGGAAGGAATATACTGATATAATGTCAACGTATTCATGCAGGCCGACGCCTGTTACTTTTGCCGAAAACCTTACAAATCACTTCAATGGTGCACGTATCTATGTAAAGCGTGAGGATCTGAATCATACAGGCGCACATAAGGCAAATAATGTTATGGGGCAGGGGCTTCTGGTAAAGAGAATGGGGAAGACACGTGTTATTGCAGAGACAGGAGCCGGACAGCATGGAGTGGCAACCGCAACAATGGCTGCGAAATTTGGATTTAAATGCACCATATATATGGGAGAGGTCGATGTCCAGAGGCAGCGTCCTAATGTTTTCTGGATGGAAAGACTTGGCGCCGAAGTGATACCGGTTCGAGAAGGAACCCGGATATTGAAGGATGCTATAAATGAAGCTTTCCGCGACTGGGTAGGCAATATGGATACAACTCACTATGTTCTGGGCACTGCCTGCGGGCCGCATCCCTTTCCTGAGATGGTTTCTTATTTTCAATCAATTATAGGGAAAGAAGCGCGAAAACAGATACTGGAAAAAGAGGGCAAACTTCCTTCCCGCATTTATGCCTGCGTGGGAGGCGGCTCAAATGCATTGGGTATATTCAAAGGATTTTTGGATGATCCTGTAGAGCTGGTAGGTGTTGAGGCTGGAGGACGCGGGCTTGATTCCGGCTTGCACGCAGCCAGGCTCTCCTCTAAAGATGCGAGCATAGGAGTTGCCCAGGGATATAAAACGTATTTTCTTCAAAACAGTGATGGACAGATGAAAGAGACCCACAGTGTGGCAGCAGGCTTGGATTATGTGGGAGTTTCGCCCATTCTGGCATATCTTAAGGAATCCGGCAGGGTAAGATTTGAGTCTGCTACTGACAGGGAGGTGGTTGACGCAATGTCTTTTACGATAAAAAAGGAAGGGCTGATACCTGCTCTGGAGTCAGCTCATGCATTTGTTCAGGCATTCAAGGAAGCACCAGAACTGTCCAGAGAAGATATTATACTGATCAATCAGTCCGGAAGAGGGGACAAGGACATATTTACCGTTGCGGATGCCTTTGATGACCCGAATTGGAAGGAGTTTATCAAGAAAAAAGCGGAGGAGTATAATGCTTGAGTCATACCTTAAAAGCAGGCTTATAGAAAAGAAAATACTGCTGATGACCCATATTGTCCTCGGATACCCCTCATTTGATGAATGTTATAAAATAATCGAGGCAATGGTTAATGCCGGTGTTGATCTGATGGAGCTGCAGATACCTTTTTCCGAACCCATTGCAGACGGCCCGGTAATACTTCATGCAAATCAGGAATCCCTGGCAGGGGGAAGCACAGTAAAAAAATGTCTGGATTTTGCCCAAAATGTGACACAATCATTTGATATTCCATTTCTTTTTATGAGCTATTATAATATACTTTTTAAATATGGGGTTGATAGATTTGCCGCTGCAATGGCTGAAAGAAGTATAAAAGGCGCAATAGTACCTGACCTTCCACCAGAAGAGGGGCAGGATTATCTTGATGCAATGAAAAAATATAATCTTGATCCAATTTTTATTTTTTCTCCCACAACTACGGACGAACGCATGAATTACCTTGCATCTTTTGGCCGGGGTTTTATTTACTGCGTGGCAAGAAAAGGAGTAACAGGCCTGGAAACAGACTTTTCAGGGCATTTGGAGAAATATCTTGGAAGATGCCGCAGGGCAACTGATCTTCCGTTAGCTCTTGGTTTTGGAGTGAAAGATAAAAATGATATAGACTTTTTAAAAGGAAAAACAGATATTGCGGTTATTGGTACCCAGACTATAAGGCTGGTTGAAAAAGAGGGGATCGGGGCTGTTGGTGAATTTATAAGAAGCCTCAGATGATGATAAAAGGGCAGAATGAAATAAGATTTCACGAGAGAAACCATCTAAAGGCTCGCCTTATTGCAATAAGTTTGTCTTTTATTGTCGGCATTTTGCTGATGGCTGCAAAGTTCTATGTCTATCGCCTCACACAATCTTCTGCAATTTTGTCAGATGCCCTTGAGTCTATAATAAATATTGTCGCCAGCGCATTTGCACTTGCCAGCATACTGTTCGCAGCCAGACCACCTGATGAGAGTCATCCTTACGGCCATGGTAAAATTGAATACTTTTCAGCCGGTTTTGAAGGTGCACTCATTATTTTTGCATCTTTTGGTATTTTCAAGCTTGGATTATCCCGCATTATCAATCCCCAGGAACTTTCTTACCTTCGAGACGGGCTCTTAATGCTGCTTGGTATCAGTATAATAAACCTAATTATGGGTATTGTGCTTATTCGGGTTGGTAAGCATACCAGTTCATTAATACTTGTAGCAGATGGGAAACATTTGCTGACGGATGTTTATACCTCCGGAGGAGTTATATTGGGCCTTTATTTAGTCCAGTTGACAGGTTGGCACTGGATGGATGGTGCTGTTGCTTGCGCTGTAGGGGTAAATATCCTTTTTACAGGTGGAAAGCTGGTCAGAGATTCTTTTGCCGGCCTTATGCATACCTCTGATCCTGGTCTTCTCAGAGAAGTATCAGGCGTGCTCGCCCAACACAGAAAAGATACATGGATTGATGTCCATGAGCTCAGGGCCTGGCGTTCAGGGAACCATATCTATTTTGATTTGCATTTAATACTCCCCCGTGATTTTAGCTTAGAAAAGGCTCATAATGAGTCGAAAAAACTTGAAAATATTATTATTAAATATTTTAAGGGAAAAGCAAGCGTTCTTATTCACATGGATCCATGCATTCATCCGGATTGTCCTATTTGCAGCAAACATCTCTGCGAAATGCGCACAGAGGAAATGAAAGATAAAATATCCTGGGATAGAAAAACAATA
This sequence comes from Desulfobacteraceae bacterium, assembly GCA_013792055.1. Taxonomy (GTDB): domain Bacteria; phylum Desulfobacterota; class Desulfobacteria; order Desulfobacterales; family ETH-SRB1; genus B13-G4. The sequence continues at coordinate 1,971 of VMSQ01000033.1, read as the reverse complement.
ACCCTAAAGGGAGGGGCTGGAGAACGTTTAATAAATGATCAGAAAAATTCCAATATAGAAGAAGGCTGAAGGTGAAAGGCTGAAGGCTGAAGACTGAAGACTAGCCTTCGGACTTTAGTCTATCCACCTATCCTAAAGCTGGATGCCGGATCCGTCATCCCGGACCCCGATCCGGGACCGGCATGACGGCAGAACTTTGGACTCTCAAGGATTGTTACGAAACAAAATAGTTTACTCTGCGTACTCTGTGCGTTCTGTGGTGAACAAATACGAAATGGTAAACAAATGGAAAAGATCGGTATAGCTTTAGGCGCTGGTGGCGCCAGAGGATTGGCTCATGTTTTGATGCTGGAAGCCCTAGATGAGCTGGGACTTAAGCCGGCCTACGTTAGTGGTAGTAGCATCGGCGCAATAGCAGGTGTACTTTACTGTTCGGGCATGACAGGTAAGGAATTGCGAGAATTGTTAAACACATTGACAGTTCCGGAACGTAATAGCATTAAAAATGTTTTTAACCTGAAGTGGCTTGATTTCATTATGCCGCAGTTTGATGGGGCTGGTTTACTAAAAGCTGAAAATTTTATCAATTTTTTGTTTGGGTCTATTTCCGCACGAACATTTGAGGCGCTTGATATCCCTTTATTCGTTGTAGCGGCAAACTTTTGGACACGCGAAGAAATAATCCTTAAAAGCGGTGAACTTGTTTCCGCTTTACAGGCCAGCATGTCTCTACCTGGTATCTTTGCACCAGTATTGATGGGTGATCAGGTCTTAATAGATGGTGGTGCTGTTAATCCTGTACCTTTCGATATATTACCTGGCGATTGCGATTTAACTATTGCGATCGATGTAATTGGACACCGTACAGCAGGTCCGGGCTTAATGCCATCTTTAAGAGATGCTATTTTTAACACTTTTCAAATAATGGAAAAAAGTATAACCAGGGAGAAGCTGCGCGCTGCACGCCCTGATATATATATAGCGCCTGATATTTCGGATGTCCGTGTTCTGGAATTTTATAAGGCTGAGCATGTATTCAGGCAGGCACAACCTGCCAAAGATCAGCTAAAGCGGGAGCTTGAGAAACGATTGAAATATTCATGAAAAATACGGCTTAGGAGGAAAATTAGTTTGCCATTATCAAAATTTGTGCAAGAAAATATCCCTATACTTTTGAGAAGATATGAAATTTCTTACTGTAAAGAAGCTGATTGTATTGAATATTTTATCACAGACAAAAACACACATGAACAAATCTCGTATGCCCTGGTATTGTCTTTAAACAGGTTCGCTAAACAAATTAATGTGGGAAGGTTTTGTCCTGAACTGTATAAACAGCCTCATTGCAAATATCTTTCAGCAGCTTGTTTTTATCTGTTGATACACCATTTTGCAAAAGTTTTTCATTTAATTGAAGGATATGGTATTTATCTTGAGACAAAACCCGCAACCTATAAAAAGTTCTTTTCGGCGCTTAAAGATTTTAACTTGAAAGTAAAAAGAATTATACTATGTAATACCGCCGAGGTCTGTGATGTATATCATCAAGATAATATTGATACTTCGATGGTTGTGAAGGAAGTTCTTTGTAATTGACGGCTTCGTAAAAAGTTCATTTTCTGCGTTGCACTGCATCCTTTTTTAAAAAATTTTCCTAAGGGTTTTCTTTAGTTCGCACATAGAAACTGCTTTCAGAAAGGACTTTACTTTGCCAAGATCTTTTTGGCCCGGGGCGGACTCTACGCCTGAACTGACGTCCACAGCATCCGGCATGCTGACCGATACAGCATGAGAAATATTTTCGGGCGCCAGACCACCGGCCAGGATCATGGGATATTTATTGCCAAAGCTTTTAACTTTTTTCCAGTCCCATTCTATCGCATTACCTCCCGGCAGAACTCCCCTGCCGCATTCCACCAGAAATGCTGATGCTTCGTAAGTTTCTGCTTCATCCAGGGTCGGCTTTCCTTC
>VMSQ01000171.1 GCA_013792055.1 Desulfobacteraceae bacterium | reverse complement strand
TAAAATTAAAGATGAGATAGGCGATCTGGCGCATTTTGCACCACCTTATCAAAACACAATCAGAGCTTCTACTGTAGGTCATTTAAGTATGGCCAAATTCGAGATAAATGATACAGATGATAACAGCTTATTTGCACCCCACTATATACGTACGAAAATCCTGGGCTGAACTTAGCCTTGACTTGTAATCATTGACATTATTAATTGATATTGATATAAATTTTTTAAACTTAAACAAATTCAAACAAGGGACATTTTTCAAAGGTCTCAAAGGCATATGTTGAGTGGATAAATTTTCCTGGTCTGATCCTCCAAGGCAAGTCGCATTTCCTGTAGCAAAAGCTGGATATCCTTTGATATTTGCTTCGGCCTTTACTACTGGGATTTTTGCCCTTTTGGGTCTGACCGTTTTTGCACTAACAGGTCTTGCGGTTACTTTTTTTATCTGCTATTTTTTCAGGGATCCTGACCGGGTTATACCTAATAATTACGGAGCTGTTGTATCACCGGCCGATGGAAAAGTAATTATAGCCAGGCAAGAAGACAGCAGCCCTTTTTTTGAAGGCAAGTGCCGGAAGTTAAGTATCTTCATGTCGGTGTTTAATGTACATGTAAATCGTGTCCCGCATGAAGGGGAGGTTGAAAGGGTAAGTTATTATCCTGGAAAATTTTTTTCCGCAAACTTGGATAAAGCGTCAAGGGATAATGAACATAATGCAATTTTTCTTAAGACAGGAGACGGCAGGAAAATATGTGTTGTTCAGATTGCAGGGCTTATAGCGAGGCGTATTATATGCAAGTTGCAGAAGGGAGATCGGGTAGCCCGTGGTGAACGTCTGGGTATGATATGTTTTGGATCAAGACTTGATATTTATCTGCCCGATGATGCGGATCTTAATGTTACAGTCGGTGATAAGGTTAAAGCCGGCACATCTATTTTGGGATATTTAAGACATGAAAAGAAATAAAAGAATTAATAAAGACAAACCGAGGCGCGGAATATATATTCTGCCTAACATATTTACATCTTTAAACATTTTCTGCGGCTTCTATGCCATTATTGCTTCAATAGATGGCAAATATGTTACATCGGCCATAGCTATTATTATCGCCGTGGTATTTGATATTCTTGATGGCAAAATTGCAAGGGCTACTAATACCACCAGCAAATTTGGTGTTGAATATGATTCTCTTGCAGATCTTGTATCCTTTGGTGTTGCTCCAGGGGTGATGATGTATTTATGGGCTCTTAAACCTCTAGGAAGAATTGGCTGGCTTGCTGCATTTCTATTTATGGTTTGCGGGGCTCTTCGCCTGGCACGTTTTAATGCGCAGGTTGATACAGTAGCTGGTGATTACTTTACAGGTCTTCCGATACCAGCCGGTGCAGGCATGGCTGCAGCTACTGTTTTATTCTATAATAAATTCGACATGGCGGGTACTTCTAATTGTATATTACCCCTTATAATGCTTTATATTCTTTCTTTTTTAATGGTTAGCACTGTAAAATATGATTGTTTTAAAAAACCTGAGCTGTTTAGAAAGATGAATTTCAATGTTCTTGTTACAGTTATACTAATTTTGATTTTTGTAGCAGCGCAGCCATCCATTGCCCTGTTTCTTTTAGGAGTTGCCTATCTCATTTCAGGTCCCTTCAAGACTATAAGGCTTATGAGACATTCAAAGCAGGAAAAAGCCGAAATCCACGAAACTGACGAACAGATTTCGAATCCTCTATAATCATTTTATTCCAACTGGTGGCCAGGTCAGAGATATTAGGTTTTGCCTGTAAATAGGGCCAGGGGGACTGGAATAATGGAACATTGGAATAATGAGTTTGGCGGAATCAGATTAATTTTTAGAATTGGGAGATTGTCAGGTATTATGAATCAAGAAATGTTTCGCTTTTGATTCCACTATTCCATCATTCCACCATTCCAATTGAGGTAAACTATACACCCCTCCGGGGTGAAAAGCCACGTCCTTTGGGGGTGGATTTTTATTTGTGCAGGAGTTGTAATGTCAAAAGAATATAAAATAGCTGTAATCCCAGGAGATGGTACAGGACCCGAAGTTATAGCAGAAGGAATTAAGGTTCTGGAGACTGTGGCAGGTAAATGCGGTTTTAGATTGAAATTTACCAATTATAATTTAGGCGGCGATCATTACAAGGCAACCGGAGAAATTCTGCCGGATAGCGTGCTTGAGTCGCTGTCGGAATTTGATGCAATATATTTGGGTGCCATCGGCCATCCGGATGTTAAACCCGGCATCCTTGAAAAAGGCATTCTTTTAAAACTCAGATTTCATTTTGACCAGTATATTAACTTAAGGCCCGTTAAGTTATACGAAGGAGTAAAAACTCCTTTGAGGGACAAAGGACCTGCAGATATTGACTTCGTGGTGGTTCGTGAAAATACTGAGGGACTTTATGTCGGTGCCGGCGGCTGCTTAAAACGAGGAACTGCGGATGAAGTTGCGGTGCAGGAATCAATAAATACACGCAAAGGTGTCGAAAGATGTATCAGATATGCGTTTGAATATTGCAGAAAACGCAACAAAGCCAAAAGAGTAACTCTTTGCGGAAAAACTAACGTACTTACTTTTGCCTTTGATCTTTGGGAAAGAGCTTTTAACGAGATTGGAGAAGAGTATCCTGATATAGAAAAGGATTATGCACATGTTGATGCAGTATGCATGTGGATGGTTAAAAATCCTGAATGGTTTGATGTTATTGTAACTGACAACATGTTCGGAGACATAATTACCGATCTGGCGGCAATTATACAGGGAGGAATGGGTATAGCTGCCGGAGGGAATATAAATCCTGATGGGGTTTCAATGTTCGAACCTATTGGAGGATCTGCCCCCAAGTACACCGGGAAGCAGGTAATAAACCCAATAGCAGCCATAATGGCGGCTAATATTATGCTTTACACAATCGGCGAGCATAAGGCGGCCTCTATGATCGAAGAGAGCGTTATAAAGGTTTTACGTGATGATTTAAAAGACGTAGCTGCCGGCAGGATGGGATATACTACAAAAGAGGTCGGAGACCTGGTTGTAAATTATATTAACTAAATTGAAGATTGAAGATTGAAAATTGAAGGTATTCTACTAATTTTATAATAAAAAAACAGAGCGACCCGCCCGCCTCGCCTGAAGGCGAAGCCGATGGCGGGCAGGAGCGATTCCACAAATATTCAATATTCAATTTTAACTACGACATGCACAGTTGTTAACGGCTGAAGTTAGAACCAAGCCCTATAAACGAAATGGAGATTAATTATGTCCGGTAAGAAATTTAATATTGCCGTAGCAGGCGCAACAGGCGCTGTTGGCAATCAGATGATAACTTGCCTTGAAGAGAGCAAAATTCCTTTAAACTCGGTCAGGTTTTTAGCCTCTCATCGTTCTACAGGTCGCAAGCTTCGTTTTAAGGGAGATTTTATTGAGGTTGAGGAATTGACGGAAAATTCTTTTAAAGGCATTGATATTGCGCTCTTTTCAGCAGGTGGGGGCACGAGTAAAAAATTTGCTCCTATTGCTGCAAAGGACGGCTGCGTGGTTATTGACAATTCAAGCGCATGGCGTATGGATCCGGATGTGCCGCTTGTTGTTCCTGAAGTAAATCCTCATGCGATAGCTGATTATACAAATAAAGGGATAATAGCGAATCCAAACTGTTCTACAATTCAGATGGTTGTCGCTATTAATCCTATTTATAGAAAGTGCGGAATAAAAAGAATTGTGGTTTCTACATATCAGGCTGTATCTGGGACGGGGAAAAGGGCAATAGATGAACTTTTTAATCAGACCCGTTCTATGATTAATTTTTTAGATTATGAAATTAATGTTTATCCGCACAGAATTGCTTTTAATTGTCTGCCGCAGATAGATGTATTTTTGGAGAATGGTTATACAAAAGAAGAAATGAAGATGGTTAACGAGACAAGGAAAATTTTCGAGGATGATTCAATAGGGGTCACAGCTACAACTGTTCGAGTTCCTGTATTTTATGGCCATTCCGAGTCAGTCAATATTGAGACAAAAGAACATATTTCAGCGGATGAAGCAAAATCTCTTCTTGCAAATGCGCCGGGCATTAAAGTTGTGGATGATCCTGCAAATAATATCTATCCTCTTGCTATTGATGCGGCGGGCCAGGATTTAACGCTGGTTGGACGCATAAGAAATGATGAGTCAATTCCGAACGGCATTAACATGTGGATCGTTGCCGATAATATCAGAAAAGGCGCTGCAACTAATACGGTTCAGATAGCAGAGATTCTTGCAGAGAAATATTTGTAAGTTTGTAACTACTCAGGTTCACGGTTCACGGTTCAAGGTTAGAGAGCAATGAAGCGATCAAGGCAACCAACCGTGAACTGTGAACCGTGAACCGTTACGTAAGTTAAGGAGTTTAGAGTTGGAGACAACACCAATAACAAGAGAGGGCTATGAAGCCCTGAAAAAAGAAGTAGAACGTATTAAAAAAATCGATCGGCCAATGAACATCAAGGCAATTGAAGAAGCTCGTGCACATGGAGATCTTTCAGAAAATGCAGAATTTACGGCCGCCAAGGAGAGGCAGTCATTTATTGAAGGCCGATTAATTGAACTTGAGTACAAGTTGGGCACTGCTGATATAATTGATCCCGATAAACTTCCAAAGGACCGAGCGGTATTTGCCAGCACCGTTGTCCTTGAAAATATTGATACCACTGAAACATTTAAGTATCAGCTTGTGGGGCCAGTTGAATCTGATATAGAAAAAGGCAAAATATCTATTACTTCGCCGCTTGGAAAAGCAATCGTGGGGAAGAAGCCGGGTGAAGAGATAATATTGCAAGCTCCGGGTGGAAAAAGATATTATGAATTACTGGATATATTATAGTCGAGTAGTTAAATAGTCGAGTCGTCGAGTTGTAAAGTCCCTTGAACCACTCGACTAATCAACCATTCGACCACTCGACCAATTAGTTAACGGAGGTGTTACTTTGGCACGTATTACAATTGAAGACTGCATGAAGCGCGTATCAAACCGTTTTCTGCTTTGCAACATGACAGCTAGGCGCGTAAGACAGGTCCGTGATGGATCTGAATACTTGATAAGTTCACCGAAAAATGAGGATATTGTTGTTTCTCTGAGAGAAATCGCCGCAGGCAAGATAATTTTAAAGGAAAAAGAAAAAGAAAAAGAAAAAGAAGATAATTAGGAAAGCCTCTTGTTTTGCCCAGACACAGCTACACATACAAGGCGCTGAACAGGGCTGTCGGCAAAGCCATACACCGTTATAATATGATATCAGAAGGAGATCGAATAGCGGTAGGTTTATCCGGCGGGAAAGACAGCCTCACAATGATGTGGATTTTAGATGAACGTCAGCGCCGCATACCTGTAAACTACGAACTGTTTGCTGTTTACATTGATCTGGGCTTTAAAGGGGGTTTCAGTGAGCTGCTTGAAGAATACTGTCATAAAATGGGTTACAATCTTAGGATCGAATATACTGACTATGGAATTTTAGCGCATAGCTCAGAAAATACTGAAAATCCATGTTTTTTATGTTCAAGACTTCGCAGAAAACGGCTTTTTGAGGTTGCGGAGGAACTGGGATGCAATAAACTTGCACTGGGACACAACAAAGATGATATTATTGAGACTCTTTTTTTGAATATGTGTTATGCTGGAGAAATAAGCACAATGGTACCTTGCCAGCCTTTTTTCCATGGAAAATTTAAAATAATCAGGCCTATGGCTTTTGTAGATGAAAATATAATTAAACGCTTTACATTTGAAAAGAAATTCCCGGTTTTTGTAAATTCATGTCCCAGCGCCAAGACGTCCAAACGGCAGGAAATAAAAGCCCTTCTGGAGCAGCTTTACAGCAGTAATAAAAAAATTAAGGGTAATATTTTCCGTGCCATGAGCAATATAAAAACAGAGTATATGCTTAAAGCATGAAAGATATCCAGAATCAGAGAGATTACCGCAACATAACTATAGATAAGGTGGGAATAAAGAATCTCCGATATCCCATAACTGTTCTTGATCGGAGAAATGGTTGCCAGCATACAGTTGCTTTGATAAATATGTATGTTGATCTGCCCCATGAATACAAGGGCACACATATGAGCCGTTTTGTGGAAATCCTCAACCTTTTGCGTCCGGAAGTTTCTTTAAAAAAAATATCAGATGCTCTCGATCAGATGAAAAAACATTTAAATGCCGCTTCTTCTCACATCGAAGTAAGTTTCCCTTATTTTATCGAAAAAAAGGCTCCGATCAGCAGTTCACCTGGTATTATGGACTATACATGCAAGCTTAAAGGATCGAGTGGGCCTGATGGTAAAATTGATCTTGTGTCAGAAGTGATTGTTCCTATTTCTTCTGTGTGTCCCTGCTCGAAGGAAATAAGTGAGGTTGGAGCTCATAATCAGCGCGGGGAAGTCAGGCTCAGTATCAGGTTCAAGAAATTTATATGGATAGAAGATATGATCGAACTTGTTGAAAAGTCTGGATCAAGCGAAGTATATTCTGTTCTTAAGAGGGTTGACGAGAAGTATGTAACAGAGCAAGGGTTCAATAATCCTAAGTTTGTTGAAGATATTGTAAGAGATATAGCCATAAAACTTAAAGAAGACGATAATGTAACCTGGTTTTCCGTAAGTGCCGAAAATTTTGAATCCATCCACAACCACAGCGCATACGCTCACATCGCAAGCGGTTGAGACCTTTTAATCCACAGATTACGCAGATTTCACAGATTTCCCGTCATTCCCGCGAAGGCGGGAATCCATGAGTCAATATTTATTAAGATTTTACAAAAGAAGTTTTTCACAGCTATTTTAATACCTTCAAGAGCCTATTCATTATAGGTTCCGCTGATTTGCCGGGTGTATTTATCATTACCACAAAACTATAAAGTTCTTCCTTATTACCTCTAATATAGCCCACCCTTGTATTTATATCTTTAAGAGTTCCGGTTTTGTAAAACTCTCTCTCTTTTTTTTGCATTAAATTATGATAGGGAATGAATGCTTCGATAGTCTTGTGCAGGCTTTTTGCAGAAATTCTGTTTTTTCTTGATATTCCAGATCCCTCCACGATACTTAAATCTTTTAAATTAAGTATTTTTTCAGCATAATTTTTTGCAGCAAGCACGCCTTTATCAAGGGTGCCGGGCGGGCCGTATAATTTTGCACCGGCAGCGATAAGTAATTGATTTGCTGTAAAATTGTTTGAGTGCTCTAACAGTTTTGATATGATATCTTTTATTAAATAACTTGATGTATAGCTGAATAATAGTTCGTCATTTTTTTTATTAACTCTTCCAAGACTTATATCGCCATTAGATTCAACACCTTCTTTTTCAAGGAAGTATTTTAAAAGATGTCCCAGATAAAGTGTGTTCTCATTTTTTATATGGGAGAACACTATTCTTCCTCTATTGAGGTTCGATTTTTTTACTTTTCTTAATGCAAACGGCAGCAGAGGCGTCTGCTCTTCCGCACTGACATATTTGCCGTTTTCAAGGCGCCTGAAGTAAACAGTATTGAAATTGGCGCAAAGTGCCCCATTTGGTGCATCATAGGGCTGTGATGATGAGGTAATTCCAGGTATTATAATAGGTTGCTTGAAATATGAATCATCTAAAACAATATTTTTAATCTTTTTGTGCTCTGCATCAAGCCTTGAGCCAAGTGCTTTGGATATTTCTTCCAGAATTTCAGATGTCAGCAGCGGATCGCCATATCCTTTTATTTTAAGATTTGAATCGTTATCCAGGTAGAATTCAGTGGTAAATCTGTAATCCGGCCCCAGATAATGTATTGCCACTAAAGAGGTAAGTATTTTCAGAGTAGAAGCAGGGATGAGTTTCTTGTCTGCGTTTTTGGTAAACAGAATTCTGCCCTGGTGATCGGCGATAATAACAGCATCTTGATCTCCAATAAGATTTGCCACGCTACTTATGTTTTCAGCATGGAGATTTTGAATTTGCCAGGGCAGCAAAAACCAAAATAGCAGAACAAAATATATTGGTAACAGTTCACGGTTCACGGTTCACGGCTCACAGTTCAGGGGTTTTAGAAAACATCGAACATCGAACATCCAACGTCGAATTTTGAATAAGGTATTCTGCCAATTTATAAAAAGAAACAGAGCGACCCGCCCGCCTCGCCTGAGCGAGACAACAAAAGGACGAAGAGCATTGAGCGCGGCTCGCGATGGCGGGCAGGAGCGATTTCATCATTCGATGTTCAACGTTCGATGTTCGACGTTCAAAAAACGCTTTCTCGTTCCCATGCTCCAGCATGAGACTGCATAACAAGTCATCTCCTCTGGGGGTGGTAATTTGATTATCTGCTTTCCACTATAAGAGTAACAGGCCCGTCATTAATCAATGACACATCCATCATGGCGCGAAACTGACCAGTTTCGACAAAGATGCCTTTGTCTCTAACCTTTTTGACAAAATATTCATAAAGTTCATTAGCTTTTTCAGGGTTTGCAGCATTTATAAATGAAGGACGCCTGCCTTTTTTGCAATCACCAAGCAGGGTAAACTGAGATACAACAAGCATCTCACCGCCGGTTTCTATCAAAGAGCGGTTCATCTTGCCGTTTTCATCTTCAAATATCCTTAAGTTAATAATTTTCTCTGCCAGGTAATCGGCGTCACCTGGCCTGTCGCTTTCAGCTACTCCCAGAAGCACCAGAAGACCTTTGCCGATTTTTCCTGTTATTTTGCTATCAACCTTTACCGAACTTTCTTTTACTCTTTGTATTACTGCACGCATAATCAAATCCTAAGCTGAGTCAATAATGCGATTAAGAATAAGGCCATAGAAGCTTTTATTGCTTTGCGAATCAAAAAGCCATCCAAGATGTGTAAGACAAAGTTTGCAAACAGCAATTCTCCAGCTAAAGCCTTTAAACCATGCAAATTCATAGGAGTATGATCCAACATGACCGCAGCCTGCAGCAGACCTGAAACAACCTATATCATATATAATTCCATGAGGATTGGCAAAGGTATGGCAATGCGAGCCTTCAACCTCAATTCGCTCAGCTTTGTTTGTAACAATTTGAAGACATTGACGGCAGAGTATGAAGTCTTCACTGCCGGCTTCTTTTTCTTTGGATTCCACATCAATAAAACTTTGCAGCTTTTCGTTGCTGTATTTCTTGTGCTGCGGCCTAAGAAAAGCGAGACTCAGATTAGGTGCTATTAACATGCCTGGCTTCTTTAACGCTGTCTTGTTAAAAATCGTTATATATGTTATTAAAAAATACAAAGGGTTTCTCAAAGGGCAGTGATTTAATATCACAGTGAAAATGCTTTGAAAAGGAGATATTAACCCGGCAATCTGGTGTCAATAAAAGAAAATACGTAACTACTCAGGTTGTCAGCTTTACGGTTACTCGGCTTTTAACCTTGAACCTTGAACCGTGAACCTTGAACCTGAGTAGTTACGAAAATACTTTCGTTTAGAAAGAAATTTTATGATGAGCTACTTGGGGAAAGGCCTCGTTGAAAGATAAAAGCAACGATATCTATGAGCAGCTTGCAGACGCATTGGGCAGTCTTCCCAATGGCTTTACAAGAACTCAATCAAACACGGAAATACAACTTTTGAAGAAGATATTTTCGCTTGAGGAAGCCTCGATTGCGAGTCGGTTGAGCGGCAGGATGGAATCCGTTGATACTATAGCTGAACGTTTTAGGCTACCTGAAGGCGAAATGAGATCCCAGTTGATGAAGATGGTAAAGCGAGGTCTTGTCTGGTTTGAAAAAAAGGGAAGGAAGCCCGGCTTCAGGCTGGCGCCCTTTATTGTCGGAATCTATGAAGCCCAGCTTGATATCATGGATCATGAGTTTGCCCATCTGTTTGAACAGTATATGGCGGACGGGGGAGCTGCGGATATAATGAAGCCTCAGCCTGCTTTGCACCGTGTTGTTCCTGCCAGGCAAGCGGTTAAAACAGAATGGATACTACCTTACGACGATGTAAAGGCAATACTTAATAATGCAAGGATATTTCGTTTGCGAAATTGTATATGTAGAGTTCAGCGTGACCAGATTGGCCGACAATGTACGTTTCCGCTCAAAATGTGCTTGAGCTTTTCCTCGTTCAGGGGATCTCCCGGCGAATACGATATTTCAAAAGAAGAGGCGCTGGCAGCTCTTGACCGGGCAGAGGAAATAGGTCTGGTACATACAGTAAGCAACATAATAAAAGACATCGGCTATATCTGTAACTGCTGTGGTTGCTGCTGCGGTATTCTGCGGGGGATAACCGAGTGGGGCATTGAAAACTCGGTTGCACATGCAAACTATTATGCTGTTATTGATTCTGATGTATGTACAGGGTGTGGATTATGTATGGAACGATGTCAGGTAAATGCGATATCTGAGCATGCCGGCATCGCAGTAGTGGACAGAGAAAAGTGTATAGGCTGTGGTCTTTGTGTTACAGGCTGTCCTGAAAAAATTGCGACTCTCAATAAAAAGCCTGCATCAGAAATCATTGATCCCCCTGTTGATTTTACAGCCTGGGAACAAGAGAGGCAGAGTAAGAGAAATGGTAGAGGATGAAAAGTATTTTGACAGGCTGTTTGCTCGCTGGTATGAAGATCAAAAGAAAAAACTAAGTCAGAAATAGTAAGGGGAAAAATTGAGAACACATACTCTAATTATTTTGATTGCACTGTTCTTTCTAACCAATTTGGTATGGGCTGAGGAAGGCGCAGAGGAATGGTTCAAAAAGGGCATTAAAAGTGTTGAAGAAAAAAAATATGAAGATGCCATCCACTGTTTTAATAAAACTATCGATCTTTATCCTGAGAACGTGCCAAGTTATAGTAATTTAGGTTATATCTATAGTATTAAAGAGATGTGGGATGAAGCAATCAACGCCTATAAAAAAGGTCTTGCTATAGATCCCGGCGATATTCATATGCATCATGATCTTGGATTTGCTTTATATAAAAACGGGATGCATGATAATGCAATTGAAGAATTTAAAAAATCTATTGCTTTGAATTCTAAATTCGCGCCCTCATATCATATGTTAGGAATTGTTTACATAGAAAAAAAGATGTTTGATCAAGCAATTCCGATGCTTAAAAAGGCTTTGGAAATCGAACCAGGCTATCCGATTATTCACTGCAACCTTGGACAAGCGTATAAAGAAACAGAAAAACATATTTTGGCTGCTGATCAGTACTATCAGGCAGGCATTATTTATTTAAACAACAAAAATAGAGAGGCAGCTTTATTAGCCTATGAAGACATGATTTCATGCTCTAATGAAATTGCGGGCATTTTTTTAACAAAACTTTATCCTGACGGGAAAACATCCGATATCAAAACATTATCGCTTCCGGGAAAAAAAGATAAATGGTACATTCTGGTCTCAAAAATGAATGTCCGAAAAAGCCATTCTATAAACAGTGAAATTATAGGCAATCTTGCTGAAGGTTCGGAATTTCAAATAATCAGGGAAGCTTCCGATAATACCCCGCTTAATTCATGGTATCTTATAAAAGCCAAATCCGGTATTAGCGGTTGGTTATGTGGAATTCATAACGGTATTGTCAAGTACGAAATTCTTGCCCCGGATAAACCGGAAAAGGGACTTCATTAATAGGTTTAAACCATTACCTCTGGTGGTGGTAATTTGACTATTCTAACCCAAGTTTTTTCTTAAGATTATCAATAAATAAATGAAGTTCAGATAAAACAGTTTTATCCATCTTAATAAATTCCACGCCAATACCATAAAACTTATCTTTTTTTATTACATTCACAACCTTACAAATTATCTTGGCGCGTTCCTTCCCAATTCTAAAGGGAAAATTAACAAGCAGCTCCAGCTCTGTTCCGACCGGATAACTTACATTAGAAAAGAAAAACGTCCCGCCTTTGCTGATATCTTTAGTGTTTGTCATATCGTATCCCTCAGAAGACCCAGCTTTTTTATAGCTGATCATTACGCTTCTGTCTAAGCGGACATATTTTCTTTTTTCAACTCCAGTATCGCCTGTTTTCATAGTCTCTCCCTTTACTCAAAAGTTATTTCTATTTAATAATATCAAAAAGTAAAGTAAAATTGTCAAGAAAAAAGGAAGGCAACTATTTTTTCTTGACAATAATTTTAATGATAATTATTATGACCTTAATAATTATCATTAAGGAGGTTCATATTGGCTGAAATAGAAAAAATCATGCCTGTTACGCGGGTTAAAAGAGATTTGCTTAATATTCTAAAAACCATGGAGGAAGATCAATCTACCATTACAGTTACAAGAAATGGGGAGCCTGTAAGCATTATGATGACACCCGACCGGTATGATGCTTTGATGGAAACAATTGAGATATTGAGCGATAAAGAAATTCTGAATAAACTGGCTAAATCCTCAGATGATTTTAAATCCGGTCGTGTTTACAAAGATAAAGAGGTCTGGCAGGACTGATGTCATATCAACTCCTCTACTCCGCAACTTCGCGTGATCAGATAAGACATTTACATCCGGATTTCAAATCGATCATACGCAAACGGCTTAAGGCTCTTGCCGAAAAACCGTATATTGGTAAACACCTTGAGAAGGAGCTTTCAGAATATTTTTCACTTCGGGCGAGACGATTTCGAATTATCTACAAAATTAATGAAGAGGATCAAATCATTGAAATCTATTACGTTGGCCACCGGAGAGATATTTATGAACTTTTAAAACAGAACGTTACAATTTAGTACAAATTAAGAGAAACCCAACAATTGCGACCGCTTAACCCAACCTAATATGAATTTAATCAATAATCAAGGTGACCCCATTTATGGAGATAGAAAGAATTATAAGGGAGAATCGCCGCTATTTTTGGGACAAAGGTCCGTTAAGTCCGGAACGGGATAAATACATCATAATTGAGCGTGTACTTGAGT
>VMSQ01000041.1 GCA_013792055.1 Desulfobacteraceae bacterium | reverse complement strand
GCTTCTTTTGCTATCTCTAAGTTATCCTGAAGTTCTCCCAATAGATTCTGAACTATTGAACGACGCTGAGCTGTTTCCCGCTCAAGAATACGGTTTCTTTCCCAATCTATTTGAAGCTTGAAAGTTTTCTTTACTTGCCAACGGGCAGTCTGATATACGACTATCGCAGTTATTCCAGCACCTACTAAGCTACCAAGAAAACCGTTAAATAAGCTGTTCCAATCCATAAAGCAAATTACCTTTTCCAAATTGAACATAGGTTTTATGGTCAAAGAAAATTTCTACACCTCAACAATTTAAACGTTAAGAAATAAATTAAGGATATTAGCTGTCCAAATATTATTTCTTGATTTCAATTGTATATAAATACAACCCTATTTTCCATGAAAAAGTAAGAAGGCTGTTAGATCAGGCAAGCGATGTCATGAGAAATACTGGTTAATGCTTGAAACTCCTCTGCCCGGTATAAACCATTGTAGCATTTACCTCATTGCAGGCCTCGATTGACTGATAATCATTGTTTGACCCGCCGGGCTGAATCACAGCGGAAATACCTTCATTTAGACCAACTTCAATACCATCCCTGAATGGGAAGAACGCATCGCTGACCATTGCGGAACCGATCAGCCCGCCCTTCTCCTCTGCAACTCTGCCGTCAATTTCTTCCTTTTTATCCTTGTCTTTTAATTCATTATAAGGAATTTGATACATCTCAAAGCAATAACGGTCGGCAAGCTTTCGATATGCCTTATCTCTTGCAATTTCAGCAACCCCTACCCTGTCCTGTTCTCCTGTACCGATACCGACTGTTACCATGTCCTTTACATAAATAACCGAGTTAGATGTAACTCCTGACTCAACCAGCCATCCAAACAGCATATCATTATATTCCTTCTCAGTCGGCTCCCGGTTAATTTTGTAATTCTTCCCTTTGTATTCACACTCAGCTATCTTTAAATCACCCTTTGATCGGGCAGCAGGCACAAAAGACCACTGGGCGACAATACCGCCATCGATCAGGCTTTTGAATTCAACAAATCTCTGACCGACAAAATCCGTCAACCTGTCTATATTGCCTATCCTTATAACTCTGAGATTTTTCTTTTTAGCGAAAATATCCATAACCCCGTCTTCAAAATCAGGAGCAACAACAACCTCAGCATACTGCCTGTTAATTGTTTCTGCGGTTGCTTTGTCAACAGCTCTGTTTACAGCGATACAACCACCAAACGCAGCAATTCTGTCTGCCATGTTTGCCTTAACATAGGCATCCTCAAGTGTATCGGACTGGGCCACCCCGCATGGATTATTGTGCTTTACAATTACCACGGTAGGCTTGTCTTTAAAGTATCTCAGGATATTAAGGGAATTGTCGGCATCAGTTAGATTTGTCTTGCCGGGATGCTTGCCTGACTGCAAAAGCTCGATATCTGATGCCAGGTACTGACCAGGCTGTATGATTTGTGTTTCCGCAAGGACCAGGTTCCCATTAACAAGTTTGTATAGAGCGGCTTCCTGCCCTGGATTTTCACCGTATCTTAAGCCTTTTTCAACATTATCTATAGTCCAGGTAACCTTTTCGTAAAACAGAGTCTGCCTGTTATCCTTATCCACAAAGCTGATTTCCATATTCGGCGGAAAATGGTCATCCATGATTGTCTTGTACATTTTTTTCAGATCTTCGGTCATATTTTTTCTCCTTTAAAAATCCTAATAACAGCTTGTTACATCGTTAGATGATTTAGAACCAAAAAAATCTGCAATAGTGCGGTCATAAACTGCCGTGTGCGCAAAAGCCTTTTGCGCCAGATTAAAACGAAGTTCAAGAGAGGTCTTGCCGTCATTTGCTTTCATTTCAGAAATGATTTTTTCATAATCCAATGGATCAACAACAGATGCGACCCTTAAAAAATTTTTTGCAGATGCCCTTATCATACAGGGACCGCCTATATCAATATTACCCCTGGCCTGCTCAACTGTTACTCCTTGTTTTGAAATAGTCTCTTTAAAAGGATACAGATTGCAAACAACCATATCAATAGGCACCGAACCCGTCCTGTTCAAGTCCTCTTTGTGGGCATCATTATAAGTCTCGGTAAGCAGTCCGAGATATATCTTAAAATCCAGTGTCTTAACAAGCCCTCCCTGGGTTTCCGGCTGGCCAGTATAATCAGAAACCTGGGTCAGGCATGATGAAGATTTATTCCCAAGTATCTCCTTTATTTTGCCGAACGTACCGCCTGTGGAAAAAATTTTTGCATCAGGATTGATCTCAAGAATTTGAGGTATCAACCTATCAAGCCCTTTTTTGTCAGATACACTTACAAGCAAATGCCTTACCTTTACATACTCATCAATCCTTTCAACAACATTAATGCTCATAATAACTACCTTTCCCCTTCATATTCTTCTAAAAAACGTTTAAAAAAACGCTCCATGAAATTATGGCGCTCTTCTGCCATTTTCCGCCCTTCTTTTGTCTGTATTTTGTCTTTAATTCTTGAAAGCTTTACCATAAATTCCCTGTAACCTGTATCATCTTTTGAGTAAGGTCTGGAATCTTCTATGCTAACCTCAGGGCTGTGTAACCTTGCACCAACCTCACCTGCAAATAAAAATGCTCTTGCCACACCAACAGCACCGATTGAGTCAAGCTTGTCTGCATCGAATAAAGCCTTAGCTTCCACTGTATTCGGCGCATGATTTCCACGAAATCTATGAGATCTTATACAATGAATAATATTTTCTTTCTGACTTTCCGAAAGGGGAAGTCCCTTTACAATCGGCCATGCCATCTGAGCACCTTTCTCGGCATGGCAAACTGAACCAAAAGATTCATCCTGAAAACATCTTCCAATATCATGCAAATAGGCTGCAATAAGCAATACATCCATGTCAGCTTCTTCTGCTGCCCCGATATGCTTACTTAACTTATATACCCGCATAGTATGATCCCAGTCGTGGCTGCCATTTGCGCCCTCAAACAACTTTTTTGCATGTAATTTTATATTTCCGACAAAAAAACTTAAGGTGGTCTGACAGCTGTCATTAACTTCTGATTTAATACTTTTCGTTGAATCGGTTTTACTCATTTCAGCTGTTTCCTGCTATAGTCATAGCATTAAATACCGCTTTATTTTTAATGTTGACTATGGTATTAAGTTTATCAGAACTTTTCTATAATTTTAATTCAACATACCATTTGCATTTGAATATTTTTACTGAAAATATTAAGCCAAAACCAATATATATGCAAATAAAATTTGCTTTCCTTCTGTTGATGAAACTCCAAAGCTGTTTATAACTTACAATTCAATTTGCCCCTGAAATTATTAAAAAAATATAACAACATGTTATAATTGTTTATGTTTTCTAAAATCAGAAAAACATTTAGGAGGAATCTATAATGGGTATTATAAAAGGAACTCAAACTGAAAAAAATCTTTTAACAGCATTTGCAGGAGAATCTCAGGCTCGAAACCGCTATACCTACTTTGCCGGCAAAGCAAAAAAAGAGGGTTATGAGCAAATCTCGACTATCTTCGAAGAAACCGCAAATCAGGAAAAGGAACATGCAAAACGGCTTTTTAAGTTGCTTGAAGGTGGAGAAGTAGAAATAAGCGCCTCATTCCCAGCCGGTGTAATCGGCACAACCCTTGAAAACCTTAAAGCATCTGCGGCAGGAGAAAATCACGAACATTTACATATGTATCCTGATTTTGCCAAAACAGCCCGTGAAGAAGGTCTTGAAGACATCGCAAAGATATTTGAAGCAATCGCTGTTGCTGAGAAGCAGCATGAAAAAAGATATCTTGCACTTGCTTACAATATAGAAACAGGCAGAGTCTTTAAAAAAGACAAAGAAGTTATGTGGCGCTGCAGAAACTGCGGCTATGTCCATTACGGTAAAGAAGCGCCCGAAAAGTGCCCGGCATGCGATCATCCACAAGCTTACTTTGAATTGCTTGGAGAAAATTATTAAATCTTCAATAGTGGCTTATGGAAAGCGTGAAAACCGGATATACGATTTTACTGATGAGGTGGTCACATGAATAGCTGGAAATGCAGCAATTGCGGATATTCATTAGAAGCCGAAACTCCGCCCGAACAATGCCCATCATGCAGAAAAAAATGCGAATTTATTGATAACACGTGTTACACGCCCGATTGTAAATCTGAAGGTGTCGACAAAAGAATTAAACACCTAAATTGAGCGATTGTTGAGGTTGCCGCATATTCAAGGCGAAGCGCGTGAAGCTATAGTATATACTATTGCGAATGCGCTTTAACGCAGAAGATGTGGTAAGATCGGCAATCCCGAAGGGTTTCAAATTGGGCTATATTTTTTTATCCTTCAAATCCATCAATCGGGTTGTAAACTTAACTAATGGAAATATTTGACAACTCATTGAATTTGCATTTATCTTTATAATGTTTTAATTTCAGCTCAGTTTAAAACGCTCACTTTAGGAAATAGTAAAAGGATCTATATATTATGCTGGCACTTGGATTGCAGGGAAGTCCCAGAAAAAACGGCAACACAAGTTTTCTACTCTCTGCTTTCATGAATGAATTAGAAAAATTGGGAGCACAGGTAAAAATCATTGATGCGGATAAGAAAAATATTATGCCCTGCATAGAATGTTCTGTCTGTGAAAAGGAGGGTTTCTGTCCGCTTGATGATGACATGAGCTCTGATATTTATACACTGCTGCGCCAGGCCGATGTTATAGTTGTCGCCACCCCTATCTTTTTCTATAGCGCTCCTGCACAACTGAAAGCGCTCATAGACAGGAGTCAAGCCCTTTGGGCAAGAAGATACAAATTAAAGCTTAATGATCCAGGCCAAAAATGTAGGCGTGGCTTTCTCCTGGCTATAGGGGCCACCAGAGGTAAAAATCTGTTTGAAGGCCTTACTCTTACAATAAAATATTTCTTAGACGCAGTTGGTGCGAGGCTTGATGGAAGTCTGACATATAGAAGTATTGAAAAACCAGGAGATATGAAAAAACATCCCTTTGTTTTAAATGACGTAAAAGAAGAAGCAAAAAAACTTATAAGCCCCTTATTGCTAAGAAAAAAAATTCTTTTTGCATGCAGGAAAAACTCATGCCGCAGCCAGATTGCCGGCGCATTTGCCCAGCACCTTGCGGGAGATAAAATTGAAGTTACAAGTGGAGGGAGCAGGCCTGCAAAAATGATTAATCCAATTATGATTGAGGCTATGAGGGAAAAGGGACTGGATATGGCTTTCCGCAAACCTAAATCAATTGAAAAGGCAATTGCTGAAGTTAAGCCGGATATTATTATTAATATGGGTTGTGGTGAAAAATGTTCTTTTTTGCCGGGAGTTAGAACAGAAGACTGGGACTTGCCTGACCCGGCAGGAAAACCAATTGATTTTATGCGTAATATCAGGGATGAAATAGAAAAAAAAGTTGTTAGCCTAATAAAAGATTTTGAATAACTAAGCAAAGGAGGCACAAAATGGGCAAATATGTATGCACAGTTTGCGGTTATGTTTACGACCCGAAGGAAGGAGATCCTGATAACGGTATTAAGCCTGGGACTAAATTCAAAGACCTGCCCGAAGACTGGGTATGCCCGGTTTGCGGAGCTTCAAAGGACGAATTTGAAAAAGAAAAATAGTTAAAATATTTCTTTATTTAAGGAAATGTTATGCAACCTGTTAAAATAGCTGAAGGAGTCTATGATGTTGGTGTCAATGACTGGAACAGCAGGAATTTTCATGGCTATTCCATTAATATGGGCACCAGTTACAATGCTTATTTGGTTATTGATGAAAAGATAGCTCTTATTGATACAGTAAAAAAAGAATTTGCGGCTCAACTAATTGAAAATATATCTAAAATTATTGACCCAAAGAAAATCGACTATATAATAAGCAACCATACTGAAATGGACCATTCAGGTGGCCTGCCACGCATTCTGCACAAAATCGGAGAAAACAAGCCCCTTTTCTGTTCGAAAATGGGGTTAAAAAATCTTTCCATGCACTTTCCTCAAAATTGGAATTACCAGGCAGTAGAAGATGGTGAAGAACTTAGCCTTGGAGAAAAAATTCTGACTTTTATTGAAGCAAAAATGCTTCACTGGCCTGACAGCATGTTTACTTACCTTAAAAAAGAAAAAATTCTTTTTTCAAGCGATGCATTCGGCCAGCATTATGCAGGGTATGAAAAATTCGATGACATTATTGGCGATGCTATTATGCCGCATGCAAAGAAGTACTTTGCAAACATTCTTCTTCTGTATTCTCCTCTGATTCTTAAGATCATTGAGCGAATTGCCAGCCTCGGTCTGGAGATCAATATTATATGTCCTGATCACGGTATAATATGGCGAAAAGATCCTTCAAAAATAATTGAGGCTTACATCAGGTGGAGCAAGCAGGAAACAAAGAACAAAGCGGTCATCATATATGATACCATGTGGCACAGCACGGAAATTATGGCTGAAGCAATAGCATCAGGCATAAATAGTGCTGGTGTTGAAGTAAGGCCAATGCATCTAAGGAAATGTCATCGCAGTGATGTTATGACCGAAGTCGTTGATTCAAGAGCAGTTATTGTTGGCTCTCCAACATTGAATAATGGATTATTCCCAACAGTAAGCGACTTATTAACATACATGAAGGGACTTAAGCCTAAGGATAAAATCGGAGCGGCATTTGGGTCTTATGGCTGGAGTGGTGAATCTGTAAAGCTTATCAATAAGGAACTTGAAGCGATGAAATTTGAGATTATAGATCCAGGCCTAAAAATTCAATATGTTCCTGATAAGGAAGGGCTTGAAATGTGCTTTCAGTTTGGAAAAAAAATTGGAACGGCAATAATAGGTTAGATTTATTATGAAAATACCAGTTGTTGAACTAAGCGAATGCTCTCTGTGTGAGGTGTGTACAGAAATTTGCCCCTCTGTTTTCAGGCTTAATGATTCAGGTTACATTGAAGTAGCACAGCTAAATATTTATCCTGAATCTGAAGTAGATGAAGCAATAAAGAATTGTGTTTCAAACTGTATCTATTGGCAGGAGATATAAATTGAACGTAACTCCTCAAAAAGTTCGGCTAAAAATAAAAAAGACGAGTCCGCTGGTGATAAAATGTAAAATAGCTGACTGTTTGAGCATCTTAGTGAGCTTTGAGAAAAAACAGCGCATAAGAAAATTTATCTTTAAAACATATGATCTATCGC
>VMSQ01000293.1 GCA_013792055.1 Desulfobacteraceae bacterium | reverse complement strand
CTTTGAGATATAACATGCTAAGTGCGCCCGTCAAGAAGCGGCCCCACAACGACCCGCACGTCCCAGGCCCGCATTTTGTTTGATAAATCTTGCGGATGAGCCTAAGTCTATATTGCGAGAGCTTTGCACAACCCTCATTTTTGGTCAATTCTGGTCATTGCGAGGAGCAAAGCGACGTGGCAATCTTGTGGCTTATCAATATGTTATGAGATTGCTTCGCTTCGCTCGCAATGACAATTTTGGGGTTATGCAAAGCTCTTCTATGTGTGGGTGGGTTGGTTGCTCTTCCTCACACTACCAGAATACACATCATGTCCAACTATAATTTTATGTGGTGCACTTTGAAGTTGAATTCACTATATCCATATAAGAAATCATGCATGTGTGCAAGATCAATATAAAGAACGATATATCTATTAGATTCTATTCGCACCAAGAAATAGCGGGTTTAGGAGAATGGATAGGTAATAAAAATACCCAGTTTATCCCCCCGGGAAATAATCACTGCTTAACTGTTTTTGCCTCTTAATTTTTGATATTTTGCGAATGGTTTGGGAGGGAATAAATAATACAACTTTAATATTGTCTCTTAATGGCATGTATATTGCGAAATTTAGGTGTTAAGGTCTTGTATAATCTTATATTTCTGATATATAATTTTGTTTTTTTAAGGTTTCTCGGGTATTTGAAACTCCCTGCAGCAAGCTGCGGGGAATGTGCTCGCTTTTGCGGTTCAAAAATATAATTTTAACAGGAGATTATTTAGTTAGTGCCCGAACGAAAACTAGAAAATTTTTTCAAGTTCAAGGAAGTCGCAAATTTTCACCGCAGGAATACATGGAGTATTTTGAGGATAGCGCTAAAGCTTCACTGCGTGCCAAAATTTAAGCCTGACACAGAAATTGGGAAAATTAGCAGTTTTCGTTCAGGCACTAGTTAATCTGCTGTTAATTGAGATGGTGGTTAAAGCCGACTATCATGGAGGGCAACTGCATGTTGTTTACTGTTCTTCTTTATACCTCTCTTTTTGTCTTTTTTCTCGGCCTGATCTACAAGGTTTTCACCTGGTTCTCGCGAAAAATAGGCACTGCATCTCAAAATTTTACTACGTCTGAAAGAATAACAGCGGCAGCAAAGGGCATACTGGAAGTTATATTCAGTCCCAAAATCCTTATCCTTGTTAAGGTTTTCATACTGGACATTGTGCTGCAGAGAAGAATTCTGAAAGAAGATTTTCTCCGGTGGCTTATGCACATGCTCATATTTACCGGATTCATGATGCTGTTTTTGATGCATGCCCTTGACTCTTTTATAACCGAATCTCTTTTTAAAGAATATTATTCCACTGTAAATCCGTTTTTATTCCTCAGGGACTTTTTCGGCATTATGGTTTTAGCCGGCCTGATGATCGCCGTTTACAGGCGCTTCATCCTGAAAGTACCGCGCCTCAAAAGCAACTCCATGGACCTGTATGCCATAATTATTCTGGCTGTTATTATGATTTCAGGCGTGCTTCTGAAAGGTGCAAAAATAACATCATATACTGAATTCCAGAATATGGTGGAAAATTATTCCGGCCTTGATGATGAGGGAGAGATACTGGCGCTTGAAAAATTATGGGTTAAGGATTTTGGTTTGGTTTCTCCAAATGTTAAAGAACCGATTGATCCTGCAATCATTTCCCTTTCTAAAGAATTGCACAATATGAATTGTGCTGAGTGCCACTCCTCACCCAAATGGGCTTTTACCGGTTATCCTGTCTCCAGGATGTTAAGTCCAGTTGCTTTATCTCTGGACAGGTCTGGAGTAACGATACTTCTGTGGTATATTCATTTCCTTGCCTGCTTTATCGGCCTTGCTTATCTGCCTTTCAGCAAGATGTTCCATTTCATCGCCAGCCCTGTGAGCCTTCTTGCAAATGCTGTAATGGATAAAGACAAATCATACCCTGCCAATATCGCAACCAGGCAGGCAATGGAACTGGATGCATGTACACACTGCGGGACCTGCAGCCTTAGATGTTCAGTTGCTGTTGCCTTTGATAAAATAGGTAATTCAAATATTCTTCCTTCGGAAAAACTTGTATTTCTAAAAACCTATGCATCGGGCAAGGATTTAAAAGAAAATGAGATTAAAGCCATTCAGGAAGGAATTTATCTATGCACCAATTGTGACCGCTGCACAGTGGTATGCCCTGTAGGTATAAATCTCAGGGAGTTGTGGCTTAACGTAAGAGAAGAACTCATTCAAAAAGGCAGTCCAATACCGCTTGTGCTTTCACCTTTTTCTTTTTATCGCGGCTTGAATCGACAAGAACTGAATTCTAATAATTATTCAAACCCCATGAGCCTGACAAGGAATGCTATTGCAGACAAATGCGAGTTAATGAAAAATCCTGATGAAGTAATTTCTTTAACTCCAATTAATAAGAAATTTATGGAAAAAGTAGATCTTTCTTCTCAGGCAACTACCTATTCATATTGCTTTTCCTGCCAGAACTGCAGCACAGTATGCCCGGTAGTGGGTAATTATGAAAATCCACAAGAAGCTCTTGGTCTGCTTCCGCATCAAATCATGCGTTCTGTCGGACTTGGCTTGAAAGATCTGGCTTTTGGTTCAAAAATGCTGTGGGACTGCGTAACATGCTATCAATGCCAGGAGCATTGCCCTCAGGGCGTAAAAGTTACTGATGTTTTGTATGAGCTGAAAAACCTTGCATTAAAAGAAATTAATGCTGAATAAGAACTTAATTGCTAAAAATTTACCACAGAATGACACAGAGTTTCACTGAAAAGAAAATTTTAAACAGTGTGATTCCGTGCAAAATCCGTGGTGAACTATTAACTCAATGGAAATAAAATGATGAAATATACGTTGTTTCTTGGATGCAACATCCCTGCCAGGGTGCAGCAATATGAGGCCTCGGCCAGGTCTGTGCTTGCAGGACTTGGCGTTGATCTAAAAGATATTAAAGAGTTTAACTGCTGCGGTTATCCCTTAAGAAATTCGGATTTTAAGACATTTGTACTCTTTTCTGCGCGAAATATGGCCCTGGCAGAAAAACTGGGCTTAAATGTGCTTACGCTATGCAAATGCTGTTATGGCAGCATGAAAATGGCGGAATACTATATGGAAGAAGATTCACTTCTTAAAGATGAAGTTAATGAAACACTGGCAAAAGAGGGATTAGAGTACAACGGGAATCTTGAAATTAAACATTTTCTGTCAGCGCTTTATTCAGATATAGGAATCAATACATTAAAAGAAAAGATAACAAGGAGTTTCAAGGATATTAAGATTGCCACTCATTACGGATGCCATGTTTTGCGTCCCAGCAATATTATGCAATTCGACAATCCAGTATCGCCCGTTATTTTCGATAGACTTGTGGAACTGACCGGCGCAAAGAGCATTGACTGGGCATTAAAACTTGAATGCTGCGGAGCACCTGTACTGGGAATAAATGATGATCTCTCAATGAACCTGACGAAAAATAAGCTAACTGACGGAAAACGATCCGGTGCAGACTACCTTTGTACTGCCTGCCCATGGTGCCACCTGCAATTTGACAGCGTACAGAAGATGATGATAGAGCAGCAACGCATAAACAATCATCTGCCGGCAATTTTATTCCCACAGCTCCTTGGGCTGGCTATGGGTATTGATAAACAGGCTTTAGGAATAAATATGAATCAGATAGACATAAGCGCTATAGGGAACTTATAATAAATGTCAAAAGAAAAGATCGGTGCTGTAATGGTTGTAGGCGGCGGAGTTGCTGGAATGCAGGCCGCACTTGATGCTGCGAATTCAGGTTATTATGTCTATCTTATTGAAAGATCGACCTCCATTGGCGGAATCATGTCCCAACTGGACAAAACCTTTCCGACCAATGACTGTTCCATGTGTATTATCTCGCCCAAACTGGTCGAAGTCGGCCGGCATATTAATATAGAATTACTTACTCTATCAGAAGTCAAAGATATATCAGGGGAAGAAGGAAATTTTGAGGTTCAGGTAACTCAATACCCGCGTTATGTTGATATGAACAAATGTATTGCATGCGGTCTATGCGCGCAGAAATGCCCGAAAAAAACAGCCAGCGAATATGATGAAAAACTTATAAAACGCAAGGCAATATATTTAAAATACCCGCAGGCTGTACCCCTTAAATATGCGATTGATTCTGAGCAATGTATCTTCTTCAAAAATGGCAGATGCAAGGCATGCGAAAAATTCTGTCCCACCGGTGCCGTCAACTTTGATGACCAAAAGAAAGATCTAATTCTCAAAGTTGGCTCAGTTATCCTTGCCACCGGCGTCAGGGCTTACGATCCAGGAACTCATGACATTTACGGGTACGGAAAATCTCCCAATATTGTTACCAGCCTTGAATTTGAACGAATTCTTTCCGCATCAGGTCCTTTTGGCGGGCATCTTGTCAGGCCCTCAGATAAAAAGGAACCAAAGAAAATTGCATGGCTGCAATGTATCGGATCAAGAGATACTCATATAGGAGCCAGGGGCTATTGCTCATCGGTCTGCTGCACCTACGCAATAAAAGAAGCCATGCTTGCCAAAGAACACAGCAAAGAGCCTCTGGATACAGCTATTTTTTATATGGATATACGCACTCACGGAAAAGATTTTGAAAGATATTACAACAGAGGCAAAAATGAATCAGGCATAAGATTTATCAAATCGAAAATCAGCAATATCTTTCCGGTTGGAAATACAGGCATTCAAACCATACGATACATAGACGAAAACGGCAGAAAAGTTGATGAAGAATTTGATATGGTTGTCCTCTCGGTTGGTCTGGGCATAAGCAATGAAGCAATAGAACTATCCAAAAAATTAGGGATTGAGCTTGATCATTATAATTTTGTATCAACCACAAGCTTTGACCCTGTAAAAACCTCGGTCCCTGGAATAGCTGTATGCGGAGCCTTTGAATCTCCGATAGACATCCCCACATCAGTCGTCGAGTCAAGCGCGGCAGCAGGCATGGCAGGAATCAGCCTTTCCGAATCCCGCTGGAGCCTGACAAAAAAAGAAGAAATTCCTGAAAAAATAGATATCCGCGGAGAACCTCCAAGAATAGGAGTTTTTATCTGCCGATGCGGTATTAATATCGCCGGAGTAGTCGATGTCCCTGCTGTAGTGGATTTTGCAAGCACCCTGCCGTATGTTGTTCATGCTGAAGAAAACATGTTCAGTTGCTCACAGGACACTCAGGATAAGATGACAAAGACAATAAAAGAAAAGCGCCTGAACCGTATGGTTGTGTCGGCCTGTACTCCCAAAACTCATGAACCGCTTTTTCAGAAAACTTTAATCAATGCGGGTATTAATAAATACCTGTTTGATATGGCCAATATACGCAACCACTGTTCATGGGTCCACAGCGCAGAACCTGAAGCGGCAACCGAAAAGGCAAAAGAGCTGACCATGATGGCCGTGGCAAAGGTGGCCTTGCACGAACCGCTGGTTGAACCGGAACTGGAAGTCAATCAGTCAGCTCTGGTCATAGGCGGCGGCATTTCAGGTATGACAGCGGCAAAAACTTTATCAGGGCAAGGGTATCATACATATCTAATTGAAAAAAATGAAATGTTAGGCGGACAGGCGCGGCATATTCATGAAACCTGGCGAGGTGAGGATGTACAGCAAAATCTAAATAGAATGATTGAAGAGATTCAGTCGGATGATAAGATTGATGTCTATCTGAAATCAGAGATAACAAAGGTTGACGGTTTTGTCGGAAATTTCAAAACCAGTATCCAAAAGGACGGCAAAGAAGAGGTCATTGAGCATGGTGTGACAATAATTGCATCAGGAGCCGAGGAGCTTAAGCCTGATAAGCATTTGTATGGCCATGATCCACGTGTTCTGACTGGTCTTGAATTGGACCTGAAATTCATTAAAAATGACGACTCTATCAAAAATATAAAGTCAGCTCTATTTATCCAGTGTGTTGGCTCAAGAATAGAAGAACGCCCGTATTGCTCAAAAACATGCTGTACCCATTCGATAAAAAACGCTTTGCAACTCAAAGAACTCAATCCGGAAATGGACATTTTTATTCTTTACAGAGATATGCGCAGTTATGGATTGCGCGAAGACCTGTACCGAAAAGCCCGAGGAAAAGGCATCCTCTTCTTCAGATATGACGTTAGTAAGGAATTAAGCGTAGATAATGACAGGGAAGACTTGCGGATAAGGTTCATTGACTCCACAATTAAACGAAAGATTGAAATAAGACCGGACCTTCTGGTTCTTGCATCCGCCATTATACCACCGGAAAAAAACCCGCTTGCGCAGATGTACAAGGTGACCCTTAATGATGACGGTTTTTTTATGGAAGCGCATGTTAAACTCAGACCCGTTGATTGCGCAACAGACGGTGTCTTTATCTGCGGATTAGCACACGCACCAAAGCCGATTGATGAATCGATAGCGCAGGCGCAGGCCGCAGCAACAAGGGCTGTAACGCTGCTTGCCCAAAAAACAACAACTATGAGCGGCACGGTTGCGCATATCAATCCTCTAAACTGCAGCAGTTGCGGTGTATGCGTCGATATCTGTCCCTTTTCAGCGCCGGCTTTTATTGAAAAAGGCCCGTTCGCAGGTAAGGCGCAAATCAACTCTGTTCTCTGCAAGGGCTGCGGGCTATGCACAGCATCATGCAGATCCGGAGCAATACATCTTAAGGGATTTGACAATAATCAGATATTTTCACAAATTTTTGCATTAGAGAAAGCAGTATAAGCGAATATGAACTATTTAGGAAAATCGCTATAAAAAGCTAAAATAGAGCAGGTATCAGAGTGATGAAGAGGAGAATATCCTAATGAAAGATTGGAAACCCAGAATAGTCGGTTTCTTGTGCAACTGGTGCAGCTATGGAGCCGCCGATCTTGCGGGTGTCAGCCGCATGCAGTATCCACCCAACGTCAGAGTAATAAGGATTCCATGCTCCGGCAGGATGAGCCCAAAGTTTATTCTGGCTGCATTCATGAAAGGTGCTGACGGAATATGGGTGTCAGGATGTCATCCAGGAGACTGCCATTATATGGAAGGTAATTATTATGCCCGACGAAAATTTGCTCTTTTTAAAAATCTTATAGAATATATGGGAATTGAACCGGGCCGTCTCCATTTTTCATGGATTTCTTCTGCTGAATCCACAAAGTTTGCACGCGTAATTAATGAAGTCACCTCGGCAGTAAAGGCACTGGGTCCGAGAAAACATGGTATAAAGACAATGCCTGATGAACTCGTAAAAAGTAAAATTTCGATGGCAAAGTAAAAAGCTTCAGTTTCAAGGCGCGCAAATCCTGAGGAAAGAGACGTACTTATAGCTACGTCGCAATGACGAAGGATGCAGCGCAACGCAGAAAATGAACTTTTTTACGAAGCCATCAAGGTTGGTTAATATGTCAGATTATACATCAAAAATTAAAGAAATATCGGAAAGACTCTTAAAAGAAGAAAAGGTTGAAATAATAATCGGCTTCCGTAAGGGAACCGTTCCCATGATGAATGAGCCATGTTTTGTGAAAACCCCTGAAGATGTAAAAGAACTTGTATGGGACAGCAACTGCGGCATAAATCTGGCTAACTACCTGACCGGCAGAAAAGAAAAAATAGCTATAATTGCCAAGGGCTGCGATTCAAGGAATATTGTAACCCATATAATAGAAAACAAGATAAAAAGGGAGCAACTTCTTATAATCGGTGTGCCGTGCAAAGGAATGATTGATAAAAATAAAATAACTTCCATGTTTGAAAATGAAATCATGGAAGTCTCGGAAGACAAAGAAAATATAACTGTAAAAGGAGAAGGTTTTGAGAAGACCTTAAATAAAAATGATGTATTACAGGAAAACTGCAAAATATGCGTACACCGGAATCCTGTTATATATGACGAGCTTGCTGCCGATCTTATAGATGAACAAAAAGTCGATAGATACGAGGATGTGCGCAAAATAGAAGCCATGAGTCCTGAAGAAAAATGGAGCTATTTCGATGATCTCTTATCTCCATGCATTCGCTGTTATGCATGCAGAAATGCCTGTCCACTTTGCTATTGCCCAACATGCTTTGTGGACGAATCAATGCCACAATGGGTAGGCAAAAGCATAGACCCTGTTGATACAAGAACATTTCATTTATTAAGGGCATACCACTGCGCAGGCAGATGTACCGATTGCGGCGCTTGCGAACGAGCATGTCCAATGGGAATAAAAGTAAGGTTATTCACAAAAAAACTGGAAAAGGACTGTCTTGAACTTTATGGCTGGCAGGCAGGCTTATCCTTAAATGAACGGCCGCCACTCGATACATACAGGCCCGATGATCCGGAAGATTTTATCAAATAAACGGCAAAAAGTCACCACGGAACGACACGGAGTTTCACTGAAAATCATAAACAATGAATAAGTTATACTGTGCTCCGCCACAAATTGAGCTTATTTGTCATTTCGACTGAAGGGAGAAATCTTAAGATTCCTCACATTCGTTCGGAATGACAGAAACGCAAGTTATGACCTTGTAAGTTACTATAAGAATATCAGTGTAATTCCGTGAAAATCCGTGGTAAGCTATTACAGTAAAAGGCAAATTCTATGAGGTTTATAACTATTGACAAAAATAGCTGGGCCAACGGACTCGAAAATTTATATGGGAATTATAGATTATTCGGCCCTGTAAAGAATAACAACCAGCATTTTTTTAAGGAACTCGCAAAAGGCGAACTCCCGGATTTTAATTATCTAAATACACGCCTTTCACCAAAATCCCTTGTTTTTCCACAAACAGAAATAATGTTTGAATTTTCGTTAGATGAAAACGACGAACAACATCATATATTGAAAGAAATCAATAAAGATTATTCGCCCCGGGCCTTAATCGGAATAAGGCCATGTGATGCAGCGTCTTTTATGCTCGTTAAACGCAACTTTGACACACCTGAATATAAAGATAATTATTGGCTGCACGCTTATGAATCGACAATATTTGCAGGGCTGGCGTGCGACAACCCTTGTAACACATGCTTCTGCACAAGCGCAGGCTGTGGTCCTTTTCACGAAGACGGACTCGACCTGCTCCTCGTTGATGAAGGTGATAAATTTATTGTAAAAATTTTAACTCCAAAGGGTGATAATTTTATAAACTCCGCAGGATGGGAAACCGAGGCTGACCCTACTGCTTCGGAAAAAATAATAGCAGAAATGCAAATAAAAGCAGAAGAAAAGATAGCATCTTCTGTTTCAACTGATAAGTTAAAAAATAAATCAACAATCAAGCTGTATGATGGGACATTTTGGGACGATATAGCTTTTGCGTGCATAAACTGCGGAACATGTACCTATGTCTGCCCCACATGCTGGTGTTTCGACATACAGGATGAAGTCACCAGAAACTCAGGTATACGTATTCGCAACTGGGATAGCTGCATGTATCCGCTGTTTACTCTTCATGGCACTGGATACAATCCGAGAAACACCAAGATGCAAAGAGTTCGTCAGCGTTTTATGCACAAACTTAAATATTACGTAGACAAATACGGTGATGGAATACAATGTGTGGGTTGCGGCCGTTGCATCCGTCTATGTCCTGTCAATATTGATATACGAAAGGTCTGCGATATTATGAACAATTATGAAGGTTGACAATTTGTAGTCAATATATAGACTTTCAGATAATTAATTTCACAAGGCCAGAAGGAGGAAGGCGTATTGGTTATACGTCGACGACTGATAACACAGTGAAATTCTTTATCTGAAAGTCTATAGCTCAAATGGAGGAATACCTTGCAGAATCCGTACTTGCCTTATCCGGTTCGTATTGACGAAATAATAACTGAAACCGAAGATAAAAATCTCAAAACATTCAAACTGGTTTTTATAAATCCTGAAGACGAAAAAAAATTTTCTTATATGCCGGGTCAGTTTGCCGAACTTTCTGTGGCAGGAAAGGGTGAAATACCAATTGGGATTGCATCGTCTCCAACCGAAAAAGGATTTATAAAGTTCACTGTAAACAAGGTTGGGCTCGTTACAACCTGCCTCCATTCAATGAAACCCGGTGATATTATAGGTGTTCGAGGCCCCCTTGGCTGCCACCCATGGGATACTCTGAAAGGAAAAAGTGTAGTAATAATCGGAGGAGGCTTTGCATTTACTACTCTCCGCTCCTCAATAGTATATATGCTTGATCCTTTAAACCGAAAAAATTTTAAAGATATTCATGTTATATACGGTGCAAGATCTCCCGGAATGCTGCTTTACAGGAATGAACTTGCCGCCTGGGAAACTCGTGACGATATAAAAATGCATATTACTGTGGACGGCACGGATGACCCGGAATGGAAATACAATGTTGGATTTGTGCCTACAATTACTGAACAAAAAGCGCCTTCTGGTGATTCTGATACCTTTGCTTTAATATGCGGCCCCCCCATTATGATCAAGTTTACCCAGCCTGTACTCGACAAACTCGGGCACGCTCATGATCATATAATAATGTCTCTTGAAATGAGGATGAAATGCGGTATCGGGATATGCGGCAGATGTAACATCGGAAAAGAATATGTATGCAAAGACGGCCCGCTCTTTACACTGGCGGAGTTGAATAACATGCCAAAAGAATATTAGTTCAAGGTTCAAGGTTCACAGTTGGCTGCTTTTCGCTTTTCATATTAATCTTCATTACTCTCTAACCTTGAACCGTGAATCCGACAACCTGACTCGTTACGATATAATATTTATATTTTTTCATATTGACATTAACTAAATAATTAGATATTAAAAATTCGATAAACAAAAAAGTAGAGCAATAGGCCGTAAGCTATAGAAAAAATTATTTAATAAAGGAGGATTTTTAAATGCCAACAATTGAATTTGGGGGAAAAACATTTTCCGTGGATGAAGACGGATTTATCGACAATTATGAAAACTGGAACCAAGAGTGGGTAACATATGTAAAGAGTACGGAAGGTATTGATGAACTGAATGAAGAACACAAAAAGGTTGTTACTGTGCTTAGAGAATACTATGAGAAAAACGGTATTGCACCGATGGTTCGTGTTCTTTCAAAGGTTACCGGTTTTAAACTGAAACACATTTATGAATTATTCCCGTCAGGCCCTGGTAAGGGAGCCTGTAAGATGGCCGGTCTTCCAAAACCGACAGGATGCGTCTAATCTAAAAAATTGAAAATCTATTTTTTCAAAAAAGGCTCTGCTTTTAAAAGTAGAGCCTTTTTTTCTCTGGGGGCAAAATGATACTTCAAGTTAAAACCAGATCCAAAACAGAATTAATAGATATTACTTCCGATATTTAATGGTTAAGAGGAGTAAAATACATGCCACCAATGGATGATACTGATAGAGCCATTCTAAACCGTATACAGTCAAATTTTCCGATAGCCTCACGCCCCTACCTTGTTATTGCCGACGACCTGGGTCTTTCCGAAAACGATGTCCTAAAACGGCTTGTCAGGTTGAAAGAAAATAATATAATCCGTCGAATCGGCGGTAATTTTGTCCCTGAAAAATTAGGATTTGTGAGTACACTTTGTGCAGCAAAGGTAGAAGAGGACAAAATTGACCAATTTGCATCCATAGTCAACCGATATCACGGAGTAACACACAATTACCAGCGGGACAGTAAATTTAACATATGGTTTACCTTTATCGCACCAAGCATGGAGGAAATAGAGAAAAACATAGAAAAGATATCTCAGGAAACCGGCATAAAAGACATACTCAACCTGCCCGCAACAAAGGTATATAAAATAAAGGCTCACTTTGATCTATAGGGGATACCTAAGTTGAGCGATTTTTTGCGAAGAAATGTGCTAAGATCTTGATGCAGCAAGGTTTGCGAAAATCGTAGGCATACCAATGGATATGTCGAGACTTTTCGCAAGTCCTTGATGCGCAAGAGATTGGTGCAGATCGAGTAAAAAATCGCTCAATTTAGGTAT
>VMSQ01000199.1 GCA_013792055.1 Desulfobacteraceae bacterium | reverse complement strand
TTTCTGCAAAAGAACCATAAAACCAGGTTTAGGGCAAATTCAAATCGATCCCTTTTAATTTTGTCAATATGTCATATAGTTTCAAACACTTAATTGATACTCTGAAAGTTTAAACCGGACAGTAGTGATATCCTGTCAAAAAAATGTTTGACCACTTTTGAGATTTATATTTAATTTTTTATATGATAATAATTTATAAAATTCAACTTATAAGAGGGAATAAATGAAATCAAAACTTCTAATAGTTAACTGCCCCAGTGATTACTTCGAGCATGTTCCCATGGGGACTTTTGGCCTGTGCGATTACCTGAATAAAAAAAATATACAAACAAAGATTCTGAATCTTTCACTTTATAAGAGTTCTGAAATTGATAGAGTCCTGAAACACTATCTTGAACAGTTTGCCCCTACACATGTCGGAGTTATATTACACTGGCAGGAAACAGCAGAAGGAGCGCTGTGGGCAAGCGAATATATAAAATCCGTTAATAAAAACATTCAAATTATTTGCGGCGGGTTTACAGCAGGCTATTTCGGGGGAACTATCCTTGAGAAATGCTTATCTATAGACTATATTATCATAGGTGATCCTGAAAAGCCCATGGAGATGCTTCTTGGAGATTGCCGATTACCAGAAATTCCGAATCTGATATACAGAGAATCCAAAAAAGTAATTACAAACAAAGATTTATATCTTATCGACAAAGATACAATTTCCAGCCTATCGTTCAGCAAGTTAGAATATTTGTATGACCACGAGTTATACATTGATGCAATAGAAAAAAAATTCGGTTTTCCGATATTCATTGGCAGAGGATGCGTGTTTGACTGTCAATATTGCGGCGGAAGCGGAAGTGCATTCAGTTTACACAGCAATCGAACCAGGCCGGTAATGAGATCTATTGACTCTGTCATTTCGGATCTTAAACGTCTTAAAAATTTTACCAGAAAAATATACATATGTTATGAGACTAAGTTAGATTATATATTAAATTTATTTGAGGCCATAAAAAAAGAAAAAGAACTTGTCAATTTTTTTCAACTTAACTACGGAGCCTGGCGATTAATAGATAATAAGTTTCTTGAATTATACAAAGAAACCTTTAACTTCGAAAGATCTGAAAGACCCCTGTTCGAAATATCTCCTGAAGTATTTAGTGATCAGGGACGTAAAAAAATCAAAAACCGCAAACTGAGCTATTCAATAAAAGATCTTAAAGAAAACCTTTATGCAATCAATAACTGTTTGGGTAATAGCGTAAAAGTAGATATATTTTTCAGCCGCTATCATGACACAGCCAAAACATATGCAGAAATGAAGGAAGAAATTACCGGTATATTCCGCTTCAGCCATGAGCTGTTCTGCAACAATATTTTTAACGCAAAAGTCTATTTCGATCATTTGTCCACAGACGTGGCAAGCAGATACTGGGAAAATCACGTAAATGCCCCGGACGATTTCGACACTCTGGTATCAAATATTAGAAGACTTAAGGCAAAGGGAAAATACAGTTTTACAGTAAATAATCTTTGCATTTATACACCTGAAACTCTGGGAGAAAAATATGTTTTCAGGTGTGAGCTGATAATATTTATACTGAAAATACTTGAAAAATATTATCATGAGCTGTTTCACATTTTGTTTTACTGCCTGGACAAAATGATAATAGAACTTATTGAAGAAATTATTGACAAAATATATCTAAGAAGACCTGGAAACATTTTTAACAGCATG
The DNA here is from genome assembly GCA_013792055.1 of Desulfobacteraceae bacterium. Taxonomy (GTDB): domain Bacteria; phylum Desulfobacterota; class Desulfobacteria; order Desulfobacterales; family ETH-SRB1; genus B13-G4. Next base: position 9,354 of record VMSQ01000199.1, on the reverse strand, counting down.
GACCACTTTGAGCTGCTAAATTCTATTGGGCAAAAAATACACGAACACAAAACCTTCCGCCCAAAAATTCCATTTATTCATGATTTAATTTCACTTCAGATAAATAAAGCCATGTTCTATCAGCATAGCAGGCCACAACATGCAATAAGCAACTATCAAAACAAAAAACCATATCTAAATCGGGCATTAATATCGTCTCATATGCATGATTACCTTGATCTGCCTAATTTTCTGGAAAGGTTAACCAAGGAAGGTGCAAAAAAATTAATAAGTAAAAAAACCATATATATATTTCTTGAAGATGATATTCTTTCCATGCCCTATAAGACATATTGCTATACAATTAAAAAATTTGAAAAGGGAATTTCTATTGATGAGTATTATGAATTAATGAAAGAAAAAGGCATATTCAGCGAATCATATCATAAAGACCTTGTTGCAAGGCTTTTTAAAAGCAATGTGCTATATTGAACATAGCGCCCCTTAGGGCGTGTCATTTCCACAAATCTTCTGTGTTAATCCCTTAATGGCCCTTGCTGTAGTATGGGAAAAAGGCTCGTTCCCGATCAATATATCCCATGCGAACCTGGTTAATATCCTTTTTTCAGAAACAAGTTCTTTTTCCTTTATAAATTTACGCAAAAGGAAGTCAGATATGCTTGTAGAAGGAAGAAGAAAACTGTCTGTCAGCATATAAATTGTCTTTCCGATTAGATTCTGGAAATAAAGAATTTTTTTCAATTTAGCAAAATACAGCCTTTCAAGACCATCTTTATGAAAGCCCCTTTCTTTAACTGCTTTTGCCAAAAGTTCCGCTGCCCATAGATTTGTGTAAAGTCCGCCGTTAATCAACAGCGATCCAAATAAATGGCCGCCAAGGCATGCAATACCATCTGATACAGCATTTCTTGCTGAAGTGACAGGCACACTAAGGCTGCCTGCACTGCCTTCAACTATTCGTGATCTCCAATTTTTTGGCAGGCATCTCTGTATATTAGGGTTGTTATCAATATGCTCAAATAAAACCGGCAGTGTAGCGCCTTTCCCCAAAGTCATTACTGTAAGTGTATCACGCCTTGGAATCAAATCTATTGTATGGATCTGCCCTCCCCCGACAAAAAATTTATGGAGCGTCTGGTACTTTGGAAGCCATTTTCCCCTTTTAAGATAAACATCAAAAATGGCTCCCGGCCATTTTTGAGGCGGTCTATATCCAATTTCTCTTGATAAAGTTTTTTTTATCTTAGGAGGCAGTGTGGTAAAAACCACGCCATCTACATTTATCTGATGTGTCGTTCCGTCATAATCATCGCACACGATAGTAAAATTTCTATCAAAACCTTGGGGAAAACAGATATCATTTACCCTGAAAGGAAGAAAATGTATTCGTTTATAATTGGAGATATGGCTCTGGATATGCTGATATATACTTGGAATTAGCTGGCCATTCCGTTGAACCGGGTTGCGGTTGATTATGCAGATCTTGCGTCCAAGCGGGTCAGAAGTTTCAACGCTCTTAGCATCTTTATGAAATGTTATTGTATCAATCTTGTGCGCAATAATAGAAGGATCAATAAAAGGTAGTCCAAATGAGCCTGCCCATCCTTGATAAACAAGCCCTGATGTACGGCTGGTACGCGCCGTTTCTCCCCTTTTGTCAAATCTTGGATCAAATATATATATGTCAGGATAGTCAGGCCAGTTTTGAATAATAGATGAGGTTAAAAAGAGCCCCCCTATTCCACCTCCTATAATTCCAATCTTTTTTATGGCAACAGAAGAACTCATTCAACAACCCATACAGTATAATCGCCTGTATTTTGAAGTATTTTATTTGATACACTTCCGAACAAAAATTGCTGAGCTTTTGAAATACCGCGCCGTCCTATGACAACTGTGCCATAGCCCCCTTCCGCTATTTCTCTTAATATATCACGGGCAATTCCCACCTCTTTCTTGCTAATATGAACAGAAATGGCTTCCTTTGGAATCCCTGCCTTGATAAGAAGAGAGCGGGCAATATCCATCATCTCATTAATTCCCTGTTGATCATTATCTGGCTCATCAGTCTGTATATGAATAAGAGTTATAAAAACATCTTTGCGGTTAGATAACATATCTGCTGCATAAGCAGCTCCCATGGTGGCATTTTCCGAACCATCCATTGCAATAAGTATCTTTTTGCGAGGATTATGGACTTCTTTTATCATGGTTTTACGCTCGATCAATTTTGCCTTGCCCCATTGAGCACATAGAGCAGGACGATCCGAAACCACAAGTTGAAAACATGTTCCGCAGTCTTTACAAGGTAGTATGTCTTTCTCATTTCCTTTCCGTGCTTTTTTCGGCCATTGCGGATCTGCAAATAGGGGGCGTGCTATACCTATAAGATCTGCCTTTCCCTCGCGAAGAATCTCTTCGGCAAGTTCAGGCGATGTAATACGACCCGTTGTTATTACCGGAACTTCAACAACTTCTTTTATTTGTTGAGCCAGATATACCATATAACCAAGCTCATGGGATTTTTCCACAATTACAGGTCTGGAAAAAGACTCATATGTCCCAGCAGTTACCGAAAGATAAGCAACATGGAGGGCTGACAGCCTTTGAGCAAATATTTTTGCTTCATCTAAGGGGAACCCATCATCCATCCACTCATCAGCGAGAAAACGATAGCCAATAGGAAAATCATTCCCGACAGCATCTTTTACAGCCTGTACTAACTCTAAAGGGAAACGCATACGGTTTTCCAGATCACCGCCGTATTTGTCTTTTCTGTTGTTTATTCTTGGAGATAAAAACTGAACAATAAGATATCCTGTCGCGCCATGAATTTCCACCATATCAAATCCGGCTTTTTTTGCACGTACAGCAGCCTTAGCATAAGCTGAAATTATGTACTTTATATCATCTTCAGTCATCTTCTTTGGTTGTTTCGGATGCTGTTGTATTGCCTCCGACAACACAGCCCACTGCTGCTGAAAATCAAGTGATTTTAGAGCTGTTTTATACAGTCCTCCTAAATTTAAGTCGCTTAGGGAAACAGAGGAAGGGGAGATAGTCTTTCTTCCCTGCGCAAAATGTCCTCCATGATTAATCTGAAGTACTGCCACCACATCTTCTTTTTTTATAGTATCAGCAAGCCGTGAAAGACCGGGCAAAAATCTGTCATCATCAACGCGCAGAGAATGCTTTGATACAGATCCGCTTTCATCTACAATAGCATTTGCAACTACAATCATGCCCACTCCACCTTTTGCAATTTCTTCGAAATGCTCTAATGTTAAAGAGCTGACACTTCCATCTTTATGCGCATAAGCAGTAAAAAGAGGAGCCATGGTAATTCTGTTTTTCAGATTAACGGAATCAATCTTAAATGGCTCAAAAAGATGCGGAAATTTGTTATGCATTATTATATTCCTTAATCCGAAAGCTACTCGGGTTGTCTGGTTCACGGTTCACGGTTCACGGTTGGTTGCCTTGATCTCTTCATAAGCCAGTAGGCCTTCGCAAATCTCGGCTTCTTTGTCAGACGGAACACTTTTCGAGCCAATTCACATGTCAGTTGCCAAGTGACTTCTCAATAAATACCGGACGAACCCGCTGGTGATAAAATATAAAAGAGCTGACTGTTTGAGCATTCAATTTTCACCTGCCCGCAACGCTCTCGCTTGCGAGGCGGGCGGGTCGCTCTCCAACCTTGAACCGTGAACCATTGAACCGTGAACCTGAGTAGTTACGAAATATGTCCCTCTTTTGTCATTTGTTCAATTGCGATTTCTCGCATACGAAATTTCTGTAGCTTGCCGGTCACTGTCATGGGAAACTCTTCCACAAACCAGATATGCCGCGGGACCTTAAAATGGGCCAGCCCGCTCTTGCAGAATTCACGGATCTCCTGGCCGGTAGCAGTCTCACCAGTACGGAGGTTGATCCAGGCCATGACTTCCTCACCGTAGTATTCATCAGGCACGCCAAAAACTGCCACCACGGCGACTTTGGGATGACTATAGATAAAATCCTCAATTTCTCTGGGATAGATATTCTCGCCACCCCGTATGATCATCTCCTTCAATCTTCCCGTAATGCGCATATATCCGTCAGCATCCATCGTTCCCAGGTCGCCGGAGTGGAGCCAGCCGTTTTTATCAATGGCTTCTTCTGTAGCCTCAGGATCTCCATAATAGCCTTTCATAATATGATAGCCTCGAAAACAGATCTCGCCGCTTTGCCCAATGGGCAGTGTTGCGCCAGTGTCAACATCGACCACCTTCGCTTCCTGATAAGGAAGGTTTTTACCCACGGTCATAATGCGGCGTTCCATACTATCGTCTCGGCATGTCAGGTGAGTTATGGGAGATGCCTCTGTTTCCCCATAACCAATGAGAATTTCCTGACAGTGCATCTCCTGCATCACTCGATTCATAAGTACCGGTGAACAAGGCGCTCCAGCCATAATCCCTGTCCGCAGAGTGGAAGTATCAATGTTATTGAACTCCTGGTGCTCCATCTCGGCAATAAACATAGTAGGCACGCCATGAATGGCTGTGCATTTCTCAGCTTCTATTGCTCTCAAAATCTCTAAGGCATCAAAATGCTCACAGGCAATAACAATACAGGCTCCGTGAGAGAGACAGAGCAGATTGGCCAGCACCATGCCAAAACAGTGGTAAAAGGGGACAGGCACACAAAGCCTATCCTTTTCTGTAAAGTGCATGGCTAAACCAACGAAATAAGCATTATTGAGAATGTTGTGATGGGACAGCACTACCGCTTTAGGATGACCGGTGGTGCCTGAAGTATATTGGATGTTAATGGGATCGTCAATGTCTAAAGATGCAGTGATTTTGTCAAGTTCTTTTAAGGAAACAGATCGGGCTTGTTCAAGGATATCTGACCACGTATTGAAGCCCGGATAAGAACGACGGGTCTCCATGAGCGCAACCGGGTCGTACAGAACTACCTGCCTTAAGAGGGGTAAATCATGGTTTTTTAACTCTCCGGCTTTGGCGCTTTTTAGCTCAGGAATCAGTTCTACCAGCATTGAGATATAATCACTGGTTCTGAAGGAGGGAACAACAAAGAGTCCTTGAACCTCGGAATGGCTCAAGGCGTATGCCAGTTCCTTTAAACGATAGGCAGGATTAATGGTCACGAGAATAGTCCCTATGCGCGCTGTGGCCATTTGAAGAAGGAGCCATTCCACATTATTGGTTGACCAGATGCCGATCCGGTCCCCTTTGCCAAAACCTGAGGCAACAAGGCCCCTGGCTAAAAGGTCCACCGATTCTGACAGAGCAGTATAAGTGAGACGTTTACCCTGAGGAATTGAGACCACCGCCTCCCGCTCCAGAAACTTTTTAACGACCAGGGTAAAGTATTCGGGTATGGTTAAGCCAAGAAGGGGAACTGTGCCTCCGGAATGGAAATAACTTTTTTTGTATTCGGTCACGGCTATTTTATCCTCTCCTAATCAATATCTCTCAAGTTTAGCAACCATCTGTCTATTAGAAAAATTTCGGATTGTAACCCGCAACTCGTAACTCGCAACCCGCAACTCGCAACCAATTGTAACTATATTCCTATACAACGCCCTCCCAATAGGCATCTACCCCTGTCTGAATCTTTTCCAGAACCTTTTCGTTCCGCGTCGGACTGAAAAGATGGGCAAATCGCCCTTGCAGCTTCAGATATTCTTCAACCGGCAGACGTTTGCCCTTAGAAAGCGGAACCTTGGTGTGCACTATTTTTCCATCCATGTATTCCTTGAGAGGCCATACGCCTGTTTTAACGGCAAGTTTACCAACCTCAATTGCCTTTGCCGGTTCAAAATGCCAGCCTGTTGGACAAGGGGAAAAAGCTATGAATAGTTTGGAGCCCTTGAGATCCTTTGCTTGTTCAATTTTTCGTGCCAGATCCAGAGGTTCGGCACCTGCCACAGTAGCCACATAAGCAGGCTTATGAGCAGCCCAGATAGAAAACAGGTCCTTTTTATATCTCTGGTAACCCTCCGGCCCTTTACTGGTGGCTGTTCGTGCTGCATGAGGAGTAGCGGCCGAAAATTGGTATCCGGTATTCCCGTAGCCCTCGTTATCGTAGCAGATATAGATGAAATCCAGCCCCCGATATATGGCGGCAGAAGTGGAAGATAGTCCCATCCCATAGGCAGTTCCGTCTCCAGTAAGAACCACGACCTTAAGATCCTCATCGGGCCTCAGGCGCCCGTTCCGTATCAGCAAATCCAGAGCATCTCGCACTCCCTGGGCTCCGGCAGGAGCTGAAGCCATGGCAGTATAGATCCAGGAACCCTTGAAAGGAGTAAAAGGATAAACAGTAAGCAGAGTCATACAGCCGGCTGCATTTACAAAAACAGTCTTTTCGCCCAGGATATCACAAAATATTTTGATGCCTTCTAAAGCTCCACAGCCGGCACAGATAGGCGTTCCAGGCCCCAGCATATGGGTGGAAGGCAGATCCTTTATACTTTTAAAACCCCCTTCTTTCATCTTTTTCCTCTTCCCTTTCGCTGCTCGACCCTGGCTATTGATTGTAGCCCTTTCATCTGCATGAGTTCCTCCTTGCTATAGAGGAGCCTGGGAGGTGGAGCCTTACCTGTCTCGATTGCCTTCATAGTCACCGCAACCATCTCGTAAAACTCTTCACGAGTTATATCGCGGCCACCCAGCCCTCCAATAAAGCTGACCAGAACAGGCTTGTCCGTCATGCTATAAAGAGCTGAAGCAAGCTCTGTATAAAGGATACCCCCTTTCCCCAAAGAAAGGTTCTGGTCAATGACAGCGATCCCTTTTTTGCCGGCAACAGCGCTAATAATGGCTTCTATCGGAAATGGCCGGATAAGACGCGGCCGGAGGAGTCCTACCTTGCGTCCAACGCTCCGCAGGCGATCCACGGCATCTTTGGCTTTTGTAGCAAACGATCCCATCATGAAAAAGATAACTTCCGCATCTTCCGTTCGGTATTCTTCAACCGCCCGGTAAGACCTTCCGAAAAGTTCTTCAAATTCTTTAGAAGCCTCCTCAAATACCTCTAAGGCATTCAGAGAAGCGAGATGAGTTTCATAACGAAAATAAGAGTATTGAGAACCTCCAAGGACGATAACGCCTTGGGAAATGGGATCTCCTGCGCGAAACCGGGTTTCTCCCGGATCATAGGGAGGTAAGAATTGATCAACCTTTTTGTCATCAGGAATTTCTACGGGCTCACGGGTAAAGGAGAGATAGAAGCCGTCCAGGTTGACGATAACAGGAAGCCGCACCTTTTCATCTTCTCCCAGCCGGTAAGCCAGGAGGACGGAATCCAGCACCTCCTGACAGGTCGCGCAATGAATCTGGAGAAAACCGCTGTCACGTGCAGCCAGAACGTCGTTGTGATCAGGTTCAAGGGTAACAGGAGCAGACAATGCCCTTGAGACATTGACAAGGACAAAAGGTGCACGCCAACCCGCCACTGTATAAATCATCTCCATTCCATACAATAATCCCTGGCTTGAAGTCGCAGCAAAAGTACGCACCCCGGTTGTGGCCGCAGCTCCTGCCGTGGTTATCATGGAGTGCTCAGACTCCAGGGTCGTCATCCGGCTGTCTATCTGACCTTCGTCAATCCACTGTGCAAGGGTTTCAATGATCTCGGTCTGGGGGGTAATTGGAAAGGCCGGTATATATTCTGCTCTTGCAAGACGGGCACCCCAGGCCGCAGCTCCGTTTCCTGTTATGAGTTTGCGTGTCATGAGATCTCTCCTTCTTGCCCGTGTTCCGGTATGGCATCGATGGCGTGTGTGGGACACTGCAATAAACAGATCAGGCAACCCTTGCAATGCTGGTAGTCGATCTGCGGATATCCTTTGGCATCCAGGCTGATGACACCGTCAGGACAATAGATATGGCACAACGCACACCGATTACATTGTTTAAGGTCAATGACCGGCCGCATGGTACGCCAAACACCGGTTTTCACATTAAAAGTGGTGGCTGCCGCATGGATATAAGGGGCTGAAGTTCGGGCATCCTCAAAAGGAAGATCTATCCAATGAGGGCTTTCATAAGAATCCGCTGATGGATCCTCTCTTTCTGTTGTACACCTTGCATATGGTTCCATCTGGTCATAAGCAGCCATCGCTGCGGCAAGGCTTTCTTCGACAATTACCTTTCCCAAAGGCTGGAGCTGCTCGTGGATGGCTTCCTCTAAAGCACTTTTGGAAATTGCTCCTGCCAGTTGAGCGGCAGCGCCTACACATGCAACCCCAAGCAAGGGGAGACCTGCGTGGCTTTCGACTGCTGCCTGAGTGCTAATTGAAAGAACCAACCCTTGCAGGTTAAGTCGTTTCTTCCATACTTCCGTGGTCTCGTCAGTTGCGATGAGAAGGACTGTTCGTTCCGTCACTCCCAGCAAAACACCGGCTATCGGCAACAGCAGGAGGCTATCATCGGTTACAATAACAAGGTCAGGCTTGTTGATGATGCCCCGCTCGTTAATGATTTTTTTAGAGGCCCGAACATAAGCAAATATCGGGGCACCACGGCGTTCCGCACCATATCGAGGAGAGTCCTGGACCTCATAGCCTTCCAGAAAAAAGGCTGTTCCCAAAATGCGGCTGGCAGTCTTTATGCCCTGTCCCCCTCGTGCATGAAAGCGGATGCGATACATTCGTAACCTTTTTTTTCTAAAGCGGTTCTTATATACTTGACACGGTTATAACTTGCGTTTCTGTCATTCCGAAGGAACATGAGGAATCTTAAGATTTCTCCTTTCAGTCGAAATGACAAATAAGCTCAATCTGTGGCAGCGCGTAGTATAATTACGTTCATATCCTCGCTAACCGTTTGATCATTTTGAGAAACGCGGGTTAGATATAACTGGTTTAATACCTTAAGGTATCTATTAGTGTCAACTTTTTTGTACTCGCACGTCATATCCTTGTATGGCACAAAACATACATAATGATACAAACACCTCTTGCTTTGAAGTTTGGCTATATGGTAATTTATAGTGATTTTCAAAAATATGTTCCGTTTAAATATAGTAGCAATATTCTCTCTCACAGGTTTGATCATTTTGAACGTTTCTAAGGCTCGTTTCGCTAAAATTAAAGAACTCGACCTCGCTTCGCTTCGGGACTCAAACAGCTTCAATTTTTACGCTTCACTTCGCCAAGAACGTTTACAAAATTATCAAAATGGTTCGTTCGAATACCGCTAATATATTTATAAACAATCGGAATATTATTCTGACAAACATTATAACTCAAGTTTCGCACCCCCTCTATGCAGCAAAAGCTTTAAGGGGCAGGTATTAGATAGTTTTTTTAAAAAGCAAAATATGTTCACTCTGGCTTTG
>VMSQ01000266.1 GCA_013792055.1 Desulfobacteraceae bacterium | reverse complement strand
GCAAGCCCTGCCTCGTTGTTCAAAAAATACGCCCTGGCAAGATTCAAATAGGTTGGAATGTTTTGCGGGTCCTGGCGAAGAACAGCCCGGTACTCTGCAACAGCCCCTGCAAAATCCAGGCGGCCGGCCAGGATACCCCCTTTCAGGGAATGGGCGTTCATATCTGCGGGATTCTCCTTCAGGACTTCTTCCGCAAGCCTGAGTGCCTCATCTGCCTCTTTATCCTGATAACGTATATGAGCAATAAAAAGCTTTGCTTTTAAAACATCAGGCCCGGTGCGTACCCTTGTTATGAACTGCTCCAGCACTTCGAGCGCTTTATCCTTTGCTTCTGTCTGGAGATAATGACCGGCCAGCACTTCGCAGGGCCCGTATTTATCCGGCATATCTTTAATGGCCTTCTCCAGCACCCCGACCATCGCATCATTTTGCTCTTTTTCCTTGTAAAACTGGGCCAGGTAAAGATACAGCTTCATTTTATCCGGATTAGCCTCTATCAAACCCTGAAGGATCTTTTCCGCCTCCCTGCTCCTGTTCGTTTGGTTGTAAAAACGCGCCAGCAGTAATTTTGGCGAAACATTCTCAGGATCCTGGCTGATCAGGGTCTTGTATTCATCCTCAGCCGCTGAAAGATTACCCTCTTTTTCCAGAATCTGAATCATAAGAACTCTGGCGTTTTTATTTTTCTCATCTCTTGCCAGCAGATTCTGAAGCAAGTCTTTAGCTCCAGCCATATCGTTGCGCTTCATTCTCATAGCGGCAAGCATCAGAATAGGCGCATGCTTTTCAGGTTTTCTCTCTATGATCGACGTCAGAACAGCTTCCGCCTCTTCCTCTTTTTGATCTACTATAAGACAGGTAGCTTTCAACAAAACAGCCTCTTCATGATCCGGATCCTTTGTTAGAACAAAATCCGCCTTTTCCAAAGCCTTATCATTCTGCCTGGCTGCCAGCATAATTTTTCCAAGAGCCACCTGTGCGTCCAGCAGGTCAGGGTCAAGGTCAACTGCCTTAGACAGAATATTGTAGGCGCCTTTCCAGTTTTTTTCCTGCAATTCCACCATTCCGAGCATATAATAACCTTCTGCAAAGTCATTATCGATCTGCAGAGTGTTTTTAAACTCCAGCCGCGCCTTTACGTACTCTCCTTTTTCATAAAGAGCCTTTCCTCTCTCAAAAAACTTCATCTTCTTTTCTTCAGGACCATCGCACCCCAAAATCGCAACTGTTGTAAGCATGATCAAAAATACTAAGATAAATTTTCTAAAAATCATGTTTTTACCTCTCCGGCGTTATCTAAGATTTTTTCTGACACGGGTCGCCGATGGCGACACAGGATTTGCACGGTCATTTTTTTCTTTGTTTGTTGTAAGAATTCCGTAAAGCAAATTCTTCCAACACTCAAGCCCTTCGGGCAAAAGCCCAAATCTTTATCCGTGTTAATCCGTGCAATCCGTGTCTATAATATTCTCTGACACGGGTCGCTTGCAGCGACACAGGATTTACACTGCCCAACACCCAAGCCCTGCGGGCAGAATGCTCAGGTAGTCGTGAAATTAAGCGCTTTTCTTGTAACTTATCCCTCCTCCTGCTTCAGCAGGATGGGATGCCGGAAGAACCAAAACACTTTGATTCTTTCGGCAAATCTTTATCCGTGTTAATCCGTGCAATCCGTGTCTAAATACTTTTTCTTTTTTTCTGCCAGTTCATACAGAATCAAGCACTTTCCTCTTGACCTGAACCGAAGGCCCAAAGTTAATCAACAGTCCCACTTCAATCCCTGTACCCTTCAGATAATTAACCAGCTGAACTTCATGGATATCATTGATTTCTTTGACAGCTTTTAATTCTAATATGACTTTATCTTCCACCACAATATCACAAATATAATCCCCAACAATCTCAGATTCGTATTGTATCTTTAAGGGTCTCTCACTCTCCGCCCGAATCCCTCTTTTCCTGAGTTCAATCATCAGCGCATTCTGATAGACTTTTTCCAAAAACCCATACCCTAAGACTTTGTGTACCTGATAAGCAGCGTCAATGATTTGATGAGTAAGCTCTTTATACTTCATTATGCTTCTCCTTCCCGCTCCAGCGGGCCTGTCCGCCTCTGGAGGGATGGAATGCCGGAGGAATCAAGGCCTGCCCCGTGGAATTGAAGTTGAGTTATTCCTCTGGGGTGCCTTGATTCTTTCGGCACTAAACAACACCGTGTTAATCCGTGAAATCCGTGTCTAATATTATTCTTTTTCACTTCTTTCCCTTCAGCCTTTTACCTAAAACACAAGCCCTCTCACAGCAATGACCCCCAGGGCGGCTACGGTAGCCAGCCCAAGTTGGTCCAGCCTTGCCCGAAGTTCAAGCATAAGCACATCACAGCTAAAGAAAAAGACTATTATCTTTGCAGCCAAAAGGCCCATGTTATAGCTTTGGATCTGTTCGTCGGGCAGATTCGGCACCACCATGGCGATAAAAATGATCAAAAAGTCCATAGGAGTGATCCTGAGCCCCATCGTTCTTCTGGATAATCTAAGCGTGAGGATCACAAAGAGTGCCATGACTCCAAACGAAAGGTTATAAAGATATCTGGCCTGTCCGTTCATCCAGACCGCCATATTTGCTTCGCCCAGATATATCACAAAGATAACCAGAAGGTATATGGTAATTCGGAGCGCACCTGCCATCCATTGCTTTCCGGCAAGCCTCGTAACAAGGAGCATGCCCCCGAAAGCTATTGCAGAGAACGAAAGATACGCCGGTATGGTCTTGGGAAGAAAACAGGAAAACAACATGAGAGCGATAAACAATAAACAAGCTGCCCTAAAAGAGGCTTTGATAAAAACCTGTTTCTCCTTTAGTTCCTTTAGCTTTCCTTTGATCACCCTGTCCAGAAGACCATGGCGTTTGAACTTAAAACCTGACCTGTCCGCTGCAACAAGACCCAATAAAATAAGACCGGAAAAAATAATATAACCGAATAGTAGAAGCCATTCAGAATAAAACCTGAAAAGAAAAGCAGCGCTGACGAGAAAAGCCTGTATGATGTAAATCGTAAAGACAGCCTCTGTGTGAAAAAGACCCAGCCTGATGAGCTTGTGATGGAGGTGATTTTTATCTGCCATAAAGAGTGACCTCCTTTTAGCTGCCCGCTCGCACATCACAGTTACTGTATCAAATACCGGAAAGCCTAAAAGGATCAGAGGTAAAATGGGACTGAGCGGTGTATTGCCCTGGGTGAGCTTTAACGAGAGAGTTATGGCGGTAAAACCAAGAAACTGGCTTCCGGCATCGCCCATAAACACAGTTGCAGGATATGTATTGAACCTGAGAAATCCAAAGATCGCCCCTGCTATTGCTATTGACAGCATGGCAATGACGGTATTTCCTCCGCAATAGGCCAGGTATGCTATACACAAAAAGCTCAGAATGCATATTCCGCCCGCAAGGCCGTCCAGACCGTCAGCAAGGTTAATGGCGTTCGTCACCCCAACAATAACGATGAGGGTCAACGGTATCGCTAACAGGTCGGGAAGCAGCACACCAGCCGGAAGAAGCATACCCAGAGACTTGATCTTTACTCCTCCATAGACAATCACAACAAGGGCCGCAGCAATCTGACCTGCAAACTTGGCCCTGTATCCCAGGTCTTTAAAATCATCAACCAGCCCTAAAAGCACCACGATACCTGCGCCGATTAAAAGCGCTATCGCAAACTTATCTGCCGGCGTCCACAGAAGAACAGGGATAAGCACACCCAGCGCCATAGCGATCCCACCGCTCTTTGGCATAGGGCGATCATGGACCTTCCTGTCGCCAGGATAGTCCAAAACCTTCACCCTTACTGCCAGTCTCCTGAAAACCGGTATCAGGGCAATAGTGATGAACATGGATATGAGTAAGGTGGAAAAATAAATCATAAAACCGATTCGTTAAATTGTCGAGTCGTTAAATCGTTAAATTGTTAAATAGTTAAATCGTTAAATCGTTAAGTCGTTGAGTCGTGGTTGACGTTGTGCTTTCAAAGCTCAGTTGTTTTCTTCTTTTCTGCGTTTCAAATACTTTATGTATCCATTTAGTATCTGGATTGCAGATTTTATTTGCTCTATAACCTTCTCGGCATAATCAGCATCAATATATTCACACTCATGTGCTACGTCTAAGTGATCGATCAGTTCATAAAGAGAGCCTCTCGACTGCCTGCAAAACTGTATGTTTTCCTGGTAATGAAAACGCCCATAACCTTCTGCTATACAAGCGGTCGCGGACCTTGATGCCCTGACCATCTGATCAGATAATCTGAATTTTTCCTCGTTTGGGAAATCCTTACACAAATCCCATATTTTTTTCCTTATCTCCCTGCACTGCTGCCAAACTTCCAAGTCTCGAAAATCATTATACTTTCTATCTGCCACCATTTCACCATTTAACAAATCAACCATTTAACGATTCAACTAATCCCCATATCCTACCCCGGAATAAATTCCCCAAGCACCGGAACTATCTCCCTCGTAAACTCCTGGAGCCTTTCTTCAGCGTCTTTCAGTTTCTCAGATTCATACACGGGTGTTATGAGGCGCACCAGGGCGCCGTCTGTTCTCTGTTTTGTAAGAGCATCCCAGAAGACAAAGATCTTCAACTGGTAAGCATTGGTAAGAATGCGACCCCGCTGGGGAAACCAGTAATAGGAAAGCTGCTTGTACGCATCCTTTTGCATAAAGGCACGATTAACCTTCATGAATCCGCCATCATTAGCTGACAATGGAATGGTCGCGGCACCCGCCTGATTGAAGATCCAGCCGCTTCCGGGAAGGCAGGTTTCCGGAGAATGGATTGACTCTCCCTTTCTCTGGCTCTCATAATAAGCCACATAGAAGTTGACAGTTCTTCCGAGTTTGTCATGAAAGTCGATAGTCACATAGTCGCTTAAATCCAGAGCATCAATGAACTTTTGCTCCATGCTTTGCTGCACGCCCGACCATTGGCCGACATTCATCGGAAAATATTCAAACGATTTCTTGATCGGAATCTTCTCTCTAAATTCAACCCCATGAGACAGACCCAGAGTAGCACTCAAAAGAATCACCGCTACAATAAACTGGGGTGGACTGAAAGGGGCTTTCAGCCAGGTTGATTGGTTGATTGGTTGATTGGTTGAATTAGTAGACGACTCAACCAGTTCCTCAGCTTCCAAGCCTTCCAGCCTTCCAGCCTCCTGCCGCTTTGAACCTTGAACCTTGAACCCTGAACCTTGAACCTTCTTTAATATCCACATCAGCAGTAAAAGGGCAGCTAATGCGGTCATAAATATAAACCACCCGGAAAATCCGTGGAAAAACCCTTCAGCAACCTTGGCGCCCCAAATCTGGTGAAGAATACCCGTTAATGCGATACGCAGGCTGTTGGTAATAATAGAGAGAGGTATCGTGGAAATAACAATAATGGCCCTTTTCCAAAAGGCAGCACGGAAAAAGTAAGCCAGAAGAATCCCCAGGACAATAAGGGGAAACAAATACCGGAGACCGCTGCACGCATCCACCACCTGAAGTTGGGTAAAACCCAGATCAATAATATTTCCCTCCCGGTACGCAGACATGCCGCAAACCTGCATCATGGCCACGCCTAACTGGGAAGAAATCAACTGGAGATTAACCGAAATCTTGTTATACAGGAAACTGGGGAGTGGGAACATGGTCAGGATGAGGATAAAAGCAAAACCAATGGCCTTTAATTTTTCCCAGCCAAGATGCATCCAGGAAAGCCCCACCATTACCAGCCAGAAAGAAATATAAAGGGTCAAATATTCTCCGCCCAGCTCTCCAAGCCAGAAAAGAACAATCCCTGCACCAAATGGCAACATGCCCCACCATGAAGAAACCGAAGGCAGATTGACCAGCCTGTTTCTCTTTTCCCATATCAGGTAAAGTACCACAAAGGGAATCAGGTAGCAGTAACTGTAGTCATCTCTTTTCCACCCTGAAATCATGACAACAAGAGAGGAATAATAGACTCCGATCAGCAGAAGCCCGTACAGGACGATCTTTGCCAGACCGGCAGGCTTAACAATTTTCATGGCTTTCAAATTAATCTTCATAGGTTTTTACAAAAAGAATTCTCTGACACGGGTCACCGATGGAGAGCTTTGCAAAACTCTCATTTTCGGTCGATTCTGGTCATTGCGAGGAGCAAGGCGACGCGGCAATCTCGTGGCTTATCAATGTGTTATGAGATTGCTTCGCTTCGCTCGCAATGACAATACTGGGGTTATGCAAAGGT
>VMSQ01000333.1 GCA_013792055.1 Desulfobacteraceae bacterium | reverse complement strand
GGGATATTTATTGCCAAAGCTTTTAACTTTTTTCCAGTCCCATTCTATCGCATTACCTCCCGGCAGAACTCCCCTGCCGCATTCCACCAGAAATGCTGATGCTTCGTAAGTTTCTGCTTCATCCAGGGTCGGCTTTCCTTCTATAAACAGAGCCTTTATTACAAGAAGATTTTCTTTCCGAAGTTTGCTTACAAGCTCAAGTGATTCCCGGCCATGAAGCTGAACGGCGTTAAGGCGACAGAATTCAACCTTATGCATTATATTCGGGAAACTCTCATTAACAAATACACCCACTTTTTTTACTTCTGAAGGTAAGGCCATAGAAATTTCTTTTGCCTGAATTTCAGACAAATGCCTTGGACTTTTTGGGAAAAAGACACATCCGATTGCATTTGCCCCGAGGTCGGCACATCCTACAGCTTCCTCAACTCTGGTCAGACCACACACCTTAACCTGGGGACAGTTATGAATTTTTGAGTTTTGCAAAGGTTTCATCCCATGAGAGATCTTAGAAATACCTGGCGGTTTTCAGCCCTCACAAGGCTTTCTCCGATAAGAAAATTCCATATACCTGCCTGCTGATTCTTAATAATATCACCTCTGTTTTTTATTCCACTGGCAGCAACAGCTATTTGATATGGCTCAAGAAGTGATACAAGTTTGATAGCGGTGTCGATGTTTGTTTCAAAAGAACTTAAGTTTCGATTGTTAATGCCGATCAGCCTTGCCTTTGCCTGCGTTGCTGCTTCAAGATCTTTTTCCGAGTGTATTTCCACAAGAGCATCGAGTTTGAGTTCATTGCAGAGTTTTAAATAATTACGCAATTGTTCCCCTGAAAGAATACGGGCTATAAGAAGCACTGCATCTGCTCCCATGGCTGAAGATTCGTAAATCTGATATGAAGAGATCAAAAAGTCTTTTCGAAGTACAGGCAGGGTTGATGACTCACGCGCTTTTTTCAGGTCATCAGAACTGCCTTTAAAATAAGACTGATCCGTAAGCACGGATATGGCAGCCGCTCCTCCCTTTTCATATTCCTGAGCATATGCTGCCGGATTCAGGTCTGGACAAATGTCGCCCTTAGAGGGAGATGCGCGTTTGATTTCAGCAATGATGTTAACTCCTGAGGGACCTGGTTTCTCAAGTTTTTCAATAAACGGCCGTCTTTTAATAGATATAAAAGCATCCTTGCGCAGTTGACTTTCTGGAATAAGTTTTTTTGCTTCTGCGATTTCTTCTTTTTTATGTTTAACTATTGCTTCTAAAAAGTCTTTTCCCATTTATCCATTTTCCTGTGTAAAACGAACGAGCTCTTCCAGTTTTTCTATGGCAGCTCCTTCGTCAATGGAATTTTCAGCAAGCTTTATTCCTTCCGGGAAATCTTTTGCTTTTCCTGCTGCAACAAGTGCCGCTGAGGTATTGATCAACACCACATCGCGTTTCGGGCCTTTTTCTCCTTCAAGAATTCTTCTGGTTATTTTAGCATTAGTCTCAGGATTTCCTCCTTCAAGATCTATCGGATGAGCTCTTTTTTCAAAAAATTGTTCAGGGGTTATATCGTAAGTATTTACAAGATTATCTTTGAGTTCAGATATGCGTGTTGGAGCACAGACTGAAATTTCGTCCAACCCGTCGTGTCCATGTACGACAAATGCGCATTTTGTGCCAAGCATCCTGAGAGCATAAGCAAACATTTCGGTTAGCTGAGGCGCATAGACTCCAAGAAGCTGACAATTTGCAGCAGCGGGATTTGTTAGAGGCCCCAGCATGTTGAAAATACTGCGCAGTCCAACTTCTTTTCTTGCTTTGGCAGCATATCTCATTGCTCCATGATAAAGAGGCGCATATAGAAAGCCAATGCCGATTTCCTGAATTGCTTCTTCCACTATTTCAGGATTTGTATCCAGTTTTACTCCCAGAACTTCAAGAAGATCCGCACTGCCGCATTTACTTGAGACAGAACGATTCCCGTGTTTTGCTACAGTTACGCCGCAACCTGCAACAACGAAAGCAGTTGTGGTTGAAATATTAAAAGTTTGAGCAGCATCTCCACCTGTCCCGCATGTGTCCACCACATTGGGGGCTGAGACCTGAATGCGCAGAGCTTTTCTGCGCATGGCTCGAGCTGCTCCGGCCAGCTCTTCAAATGTTTCGCCTTTTGTGGCTAAAGCCGCCATAAATGCGCCGATCTGGGCGTCAGTGACGTTACCTGAAAATATTTCAGTGATCATTTGAGACATTTCAGCTTCGTTAAGATCATTTCTCTGAACAATTTTTTGAAGATTATCGCGAAACATAATGGCTATTCCCCTTTCTGTCATTCCGGCGAAAGCCGGAATCCAGAATAATTGCAACAGCATAATGAAACTGGATGCCGGATCCGTCATCCCGGACCCCGATCCGGGACCGGCATGACGTCAGAACTTTGGACTCTCAACTTAGGTTAAAATTTTCTGTAATTTTAAGAAAACTCCTTAAAATACGCTTTCCGACAGGCGTCATAATGGATTCAGGATGAAACTGGATTCCTTCTGTTGGATGTTTTAGATGTCTGATGCCCATGATTTCTCCATCATCGGATTCTGCACTTATCTCCAGACAATCAGGCAGATTTTCTCTTGATACGGATAAAGAGTGATAACGCATGGCTGTAAATGGTTTTAGTATACCCTGATACAGAGTCTTTCCGTCAGCCTTTATTATGGAGGTCTTTCCATGCATTAACTGTTTGGCTGAAATTACTTTTCCACCAAAAGCAACAGCAATGGTCTGATGCCCTAAACACACACCAAGGATTGGTACCAGGCCGGAGAAATGCTTAACAACCGAGAGCGATATTCCTGCTGTTTCAGGTCTGCCCGGCCCTGGTGATATAACTATTCCTGAGGGTTTCATGGCAATAAGATCAGAAATAGAAAGCACATCATTCCTGAATACTTTAACCGGCGTGCCAAGCTGCTCAATATACTGTACCAAGTTGTATGTAAATGAATCATAGTTGTCAATCATTACGATCATGTATGTCGTTCCTCCTATGAGATGCTTCTCTGTAATAGCTGTAGAGCCTTTTGTATTGCCATTGCTTTATTGACAGTTTCAACTCGTTCCCGTTCAGGATCGGAGTCAGCGACTATTCCTGCGCCTGCTCGTACGGTCAGCCGTCCGTTTTCAATAGTGGCGGTTCTTATGGTAATCGCCAGATCCATATTGCCGTGAAAAGAAACATATCCAACTGCGCCTCCATACGGTCCTCTGGGTTCCTGTTCCAGTTCTGCGATGATTTCCATCGCTCTTACTTTAGGAGCACCTGATAAAGTTCCGGCAGGGAATGAGGCTGATAGAAGATCCCATGCATCATAATCAGAACGCAGATCACAGCATATGTTGGATACAAGGTGCATTACATGAGAATATCTTTCGACAATCATAAGATCCGTGACCTGAACCGTACCAACTTCTGCAACCCGTCCGAGGTCATTGCGTCCTAAATCTACCAGCATAAGGTGTTCTGCTCTTTCTTTTTCGTCCTGAAGCAGCTCATTTGCAAGCATTCTGTCTTCCTGCTCGGTTTTTCCTCTGGGTCGCGTTCCGGCAATAGGGCGAAGGGTAGCGACTTTGTTTTCCAGCCTTACCATTGTTTCCGGTGAAGAGCCGACAAGTGCAATATCATCCAGATGCATAAAGAACATATAAGGCGAGGGATTAATATATCGTTGAGCTCGATACAGTTTCAAGAGGTCAGGAGGAGTTTCGCAGATAAAGGGCTGAGATATTACTGTTTGAATTACTTCTCCTTCATGGATATATTTTTTTACTGTTTTTACGTTTGATCGAAAAGTGTCTGCTTCCATTTGAGCAGTCAGATTGTATTCCGCTTGACTATTCTGGATATTATTATCCGGCAGATCGCTGTTCATCGATTCAAGTAAAGTATGGACTCTATTTATAGCCTCCTCATAAGTTTCACCGGGATTCTGCTTTTCATCCAGAAAGGCAATTACTATACCGAAAAAAGTATTGCGGATATTATCAAAGATGATGAGCTCATCCGGTATTATAAAATGAGCAAGCGGTTTATTTTCCGGCAGCATATTCGGGATTTTTTCAAAAAAGGAAACCATTTCATACGTCAAATACCCTACCATTCCTCCCCAAAACCTCGGAAGCTCAGGCATATTGGCAGGTTTGTACCTGCTCATAAAATCTCTAAGGACTTCCAATGGTTTTCCATTATGTTGCACCCTATTAGAGACGCCGTTGCCCTGAATTTCCACTTCTTTTTTGAATACTCTTATATGAAAGCGGGTCGAAGAGCCAAGAAAGCTGTATCTTCCCCATCTTTCTCCTCCTTCAACACTTTCAAAGAGAAATACAGGACCTTTATTTTTATAAATTTTTTTAAGAAGAGAAACCGGAGTTTCAGTATCCGCCAGGATTTCTACACAAACAGGAATTACGTTGCTGTACTCAGCCATCTGGCAAAATTTATCTTTGTCTGGGAATTGTTTTATAAGCATAAATGCTCCTTTATCTTTAATTTTAATGTAATAAAAAAGGCCGTGAACTTTTCCACGGCCTTTTGAAAATAAAAAAACCGTGGGTTTTTGGGTCTGCCCACGGTCCTTAAAGCTTTTTTATTTATAATTAAGCTAATGGAGTCCCGGTGACATCTCCGCAAATTCGAGCCACCACCAGCATTTAGACTCTATATTATTTGTAGTATTTATTTTTAGCATAATTGATTTATCTCTTGTATATAAATTATTGAGCAGCTTAATTAGCTGTTTGGGGGGGTGTTTGTCAAGGGGTTTTTAGGCATACCATATTAATCACTGATCAACTATACAGGTCGCTTCAAGTATAATACATTAAAACCATGAAAAACTCACATATAAGATATCATAAAGAAAGAACTCGCCACGAATGAAAACATTAATATCAGTTCAACAAGTTCTTAACAAACAATAACAAAATCCAACAAGGTTCTTTCTTAACGATATCTAATCTGCTCAAACAGATAGCGCTAAAGCTTCACTTCGTGTCCTGTTTTTAATGTATCACACCTGAAGCTCGACTAAAGTCGGTTTTTTGCAGAAAGATAAATGTTATATGAAAATGAGTTTTTAAATTTCTGATTGATTAACTATTGATATATGGTATTTAAATCTAAATCTAGTTTGATATAACCTGAGACCTTTGAAAAATGTTCAATTTTGTTCAAGTTCAAGGAAGGCGAAAATTTTAAATGCAGGAATACATTGAGTATTTCGAGGCTTAAAATTTGAGCCTGACGCTGGCACTTTAGTGAAGCTTTATAGCGCTAATTGGG
>VMSQ01000215.1 GCA_013792055.1 Desulfobacteraceae bacterium | reverse complement strand
GGGGATATTGATTTTTTGACATGTTTTTTGCATAACTCGTTGGTCATTAGTTATTAGTTATTGGTCATTAGTGATTACTCACCGCAGAGGCGCAGAGGACGCTGAGTTGTCTTGTTTTTTGTTTTCCCCTGAGAGGGGGGAAAACAAAAGGAACATCTCGCTGACTACTCCTTTAAGTTGTTTACAAAAGGTTGCCAAGTGTCAGGCTTTTTCCTTTCTGTCCTCTCAACAGAAAGGAAAAAAATATGTTCTCTCTGCGTGCTCTGCGCCTCTGCGGTGAACTATTGCAATTTTATTTCGTTGCTCATGTGGCTCCTTTCTGACCAGTGACTACTGTCCACTAACCAGCCACTAACCCCTGTTCAGTACTCACTGTCCTCCGACCGGTTATGATTCGCCTGAATATCTGATCCCAATCTTCAAGAGAATCACCTGAAAAAGAAACTAATCTCCTTGTACCGTTACCGGCATAGATAATATCCAGCACCCTTTTTTTCTTTAGGACGTCACTTAAGTTTCTGTTTTCCATTGCACAAGCAACAAGTTCACCAACGGGAATTTCAAAGGCAACTTTTTGCTCAAAGTCATACCACCAACAAATTCTTTTATCAGTAAGATACAGGTGACCGGGCTTCCAGGTATTGTCTATAATACCTTCGGTCTCCATGAGATACCACATCTTTCCCCTGCAAACGATCTCCTCTCCAGTGGTTAAGAACTTCGTTGCACTTTCTTCAAAAACAGGAATCGCAGGATCTTCTTCAGGGACAAGGCCCAGTTCATTCATCCTTTTCTCTATGGCCTCTTTCAATTGAGCCACATCTAAAGCGCTCAGCCTTGCAACCTTATTATCTCCCAGAAGCAGATATAACTCGTCCCTCTCCTTTTTTTCAGTAAAATATTTCCCCTCCCTGATCACCAGACCACGTATCTTCTCCAGGGGAGTCTCAAATAAAACCTTCCCAAAATCTTCATGATAGAGAAACAGCCTCTCACCGGTCAGGTAAAGGTAGCCATATCTCCAGGCTGTGCATATCCCTTCACTTGAGTAGTATGCCCCTAACATCTTGAGAATGATCTTTTCTCCCTGGGCCAGGGAGCTTTTTTTCTTGCTCCTGTGTTCCCGTTCCCAGGCACGGGTACGCTCATCCCAGGACTGCATAATGCCGTATTTCAGCATGGTCTCCATGCCGGCCAGGGCCGCGCGCAGGTTAACCCCGATCAAAGGAATGCCCGCAACCGATACGATAATGTCGGCATGGATTATCAGGCCCTTGTCCAGGACACGATCCAGAAGATCTACGATGGTTGCGTTAGTATTGCGTTGAGGTTCCATAAGTTATTGAATATTGTATATTGAAAATTGTATATTGAAGGTAATAAAATTGAATATTGTCGATTGAATATTGAAGATTTGTGGAATCGCTCCTGCCCGCCATCGGCTTCGCCTTCAGGCGAGGCGGGCGGGTCGCTTCATTAGTTCATACCTGCCCGCCATCACGAGCCGTACTCAATGCTCTTCGTCCTTTTGTTGGCTCGCTC
>VMSQ01000190.1 GCA_013792055.1 Desulfobacteraceae bacterium | reverse complement strand
TTAGAGATATTTCTGTATCTGCAAAAAGTTCATTTACCTCTTCTGATATATCGAAACCTGTGCGTTCGGATCTCGCCTTCTCATTGAGAAATGTAGAACCAACATAGCAGGCATATACAAATTCACCATTATTATCGTTAATTTTTCCATAAAGCCCGGGGATTTTTCCTGTAATATTCTCTTCTTTTATAAGCCGATTACCCGCACAGAATGCTATAATGTGCGAACGCGATGTATTTGCACGTAGTTTTACATGGGTCAGATCAAAGTCCTTGTTTTTTATTGAAATGGTTTCAGAAGTTGCTGATGAATGCATATGCTCACTGTAGACCTGATCGAGTCCGATGCTTTCGTTATCGTCACGAACTACAATTTTAGGTGCTCCACCTTCTCTTACAAAATACCATAAACAATGTTCAAATAGGCTATTGGCAATAGCGGCTACTGTTTTAAGTGAAACAGTACGATATTTTTCAACAAAACCTTCAAGATATACGCTGGTCGTTCTATTTGCTCCAGAAGGTGCTTCTTCGATTACAGGTTCGCTTATACCCACAGTGGCATTAAAAGAAAACTTCCTGGATTTGGGAGCATCTGTTTCATCATAATAGATGCTTTCAATATTCACCCGGTTAAAAGCCTTCAACCATAAAAGCCGACCTACACCTCGGCATCCTTTTTCCGCCTTATATTCACTGTCAAGCGTTTCAAAGGACTTCATATTTTCATCATTAAAACCTATACCATTGTCAATTACTTTAAAGCCAATAATTTCCTCAGGAGTGCTCACATCTGACTTCTTTTTTTCGTTGTCAAAATTAAATTGGCCTTGCTTGCTCCTCAATATTTCTACAGTGATCGTACCGCTGGTTAATGATAATCCGGTTTCTTCAATGGATTGGATAGAATTAACCACAGTTTCAAATAGTGGCATTAATCCATGACTTTTGGGCAGACTTGTGTTGCGTAAGCGTCCGTGTAAATTTGTTTGCATACTCATATGTGAACCTCATTATATTGAAAAAACGTTGTTACGCTTATCTTAGCATATACAGTATGAATGAAAATCCTGTGTCTATCCTTCATCCTTTTCTCTTCAATCTTTACATTGAACACTAAAGCCAATTCGACACCTCTCTTTTTAAAGGTTGAGGGATGACGGATTAATTGCCATTCTTTCAGCCTTTAGCCTTCCGCCTTCACCCTTCCGAATGTTCATCTCGTTAAAACACATTCGACACCTCCTTGAAAGGCTGTTGCCAGATGTGTTGTTTTATTCTTTGAAGTTGTTCTTTTTTTTCTAATCCCTGTAATGCAATATGATTAAACAAATTATATACATTTACGATTTTGTCTCTAAAAACGCGATCAACATATTTGAATTTAAATGAAGACATATCGCCATTTTTTAAATTTTGGATATTTGTTCCGGCGGTAATTCCATAGATGTATTTTCTGAATACCGCTAAATTAAATATTATAGAGAGATAGTGCGCTATCGAACTATCTTTAGCTCTTATAATTGACATAAATCCACCCGCAAAATAAGAGTCTAATGTTTTTTCGATTAAACAGGATTTGCCTAAATGGTGTACACTCCCACTTGACATGCACATAAGTATGTCATTTTGGATCAGACATTTTTTATCACTAATCTTTACAGAGTTTTTTATTTTTTTCACATCACTCAGATCGATGCGCATTGTTTCTAAAGAAATGTTATTTGCTCTTAATATTTTATATTGGCCATCTTCTGCCTCATCCTCTCCTGAGTAAGTCACCCCTCTAATAATTTCGGCATATCTGTCTATTGTTTCAACAGATTTTGAGAACTTAGCAATCATATTTTCTGCAACAATTTTTGATGTTAACAAGGCGTAGGATACCAATTGGTGAGTATAATAAATACATAAATCAATTTTTTTAAAGAGTTCGAGAATTTCTTTCTGGAGCTCAATCGGCGGCAGTGGGAATTCTTGGATTGCCAGCGTTTTCCATTTGATTGTTGGAGAAAGTGAGCCTTCAGAAATGGCAACCGCCCGATCCATAAACACGTCAGACTGCATAAAAAAAGGTAGTAACTCAGGTATAATTTTCCCGGGAGCGGCTTCCAGCACCATGGCATGGGCAGAACATATACCGTCAAAATCAGCCACAGCTAGTTTTTTCTGATAGGCACGACGCTTCCCAAAGATTATCTGCCCAGGGCGAACACGTAGTTTTTGCCCTTTGACATCGGAAGGTACACCACGTCTGCTAATTCGAAGCGATTGCGGGTCAAGATGTTCCAAACCAACATAGACTTCAAGATCAGTTTCAGAAGGGGCTACACGTTCTGAAATATTCCTGGCAATCTCACCAAACTTAACAACCTGCCAACCCTCTTGTACCTGTTTTTCACTCAGAAAAATCGCCATAGTTGGTCTCCCGCAGTTTTTCTTCAATGAATTTTTGCATCTCTTCTTTCTTCGGCAGTTCAAGCTGATACTTGGAAATAAAAAGATTACCATCCATCCCGGCTAAGGCGTATTGCACCAACGCATGGTCTTTGTCTGTGCAAAGCAAGATTCCGATAGGCGGGTTATCACCTTCTGTCATTATATTTTTTTTATACCAACTGACATAGGTATTCAGTTGTCCAATATTTTCATGGCTAAATTCAGCAAGTTTTAATTCTACAAGCACATGACATTTAAGAATCCGGTGATAAAAGACGAGGTCTATAAAGTTATGTGTTTTGCCAATGAGAATACGCTTCTGCCGGGCTTCAAAACAGAATCCGTGCCCAAGCTCCAAAAGGAATTCCTGAATTTTATCCAGTAGTTCATCTTCAAGGTGCGATTCACCCATCACCTCTTTGGCTTTTAGACCCAGAAATTCAAATATATACGGATCACGAACAGTCAAGGTCGGTTCTGTTTGTTCTGCTGTTCGATTGGCAAGCTCAGAAAGTTTTTCCTTATCAAGAGAAAGACCCGAGCGTTCATAATAAAAACTGTTGATTTGACGTTTTAATTCACGCACCGACCAGTTGCCGCGAATACATTCCACTTCATAAAAAGCACGCTTGGTATTGTCTTCAATAGCAACAAGTAAATCCAGATGACTGAAGGATAGTTTCAAAACAAGATCATTCGTGTGTTTTGATTGGGGAGTCAGCGCCTCCCCTGTTTGAAGCAAAGTAAGTTCTTTCAACTTGAGGTTTGCTTTCAATTGGGGAGTCACTGACTCCCCAATTTGAGGGTATACCTTATAAAACAGTCGATAACGGTTTAGTTCTCTCTTTTGGGTACGAGGTATATGACCTAAAGATTGAGCGAGTTTTTCAATTAACTTGTCTCCATATTTAGCCCTATCACTTCCAAGGAGTTCATATTTATGGATATACCCACCGATCATCCAATTACGCAGAGTCAAACTGACATTAACAGCGTAACTTGCTTGTTGAGCTAATTCCTTGTGAATCTGTTGGATGACTTCAACCAAGTTATTAAAATTGATTTCACTTTTTTTCTTCATTTCAGCTTTTCGTATGCCTCCTGGTTATGAAAATCTATATCTATTGTTGTTCACCCCATTCAGTTTTTCCAGTAGAGCCAGATTGTGATACCAGGTAATTTGTGCAGCGGTGCGTTGCACAATTTCTCTGTCGGGCCAGGACCCCGCAAATTTACGCATATATTTGAGGTTGCGCGGAGATAATCCACCTTAATCCTTTATTTCACATCCGAGTTCTGCCAGGGCAGCAAACAATTTCTTTGACTGTTTTTTCAGCTCCACTCTGCCGACCTGCCATGCCTCAATAGTAGATTCCAGATCCTGATCATCTTCTGACGATCCGTTACTCACATATAGCGGAATGGAAAGGTTGTGGAGATTTTCCCGGATTTCGGTAATATCCACCAGGCTGGCAATATCTTCATGGTTTTCCGGGGCAAAGTAGGCATCCACCAGTTTTTCGAGATTTTTATCGCTCAGAAAACTAAAGGCACGTTCTCGTGTGACTTCCTTTACACCGTTGATAAAGAGCACCTTGTTTTTCCGTTTTTTGGGCTTATTCATTCGAAGAACAACCACACAGGATTCCATTGGCGAGTTGTAGAACAGGTTTGGGCCAAGCCCAAATACCGCTTCAATCATATCGGCTTCAATCACCTGTTTACGCATGTCTGCTTCAGAATCCCTGAATAAAACGCCATGAGGCCAGAGCATTGCAGCTCGACCGGTCTTTGTGTTCAGACTTTTAACGATATGCTGGAAAAAGGCGTAATCGGCACACCCCTGCGGTGGCACACCAAATTCGTTCCGTTTATATGGGTCTGAACTGAACTTTGCCCGATCCCATTTCTTGATGGAATACGGTGGATTGGCAAAGATCACATCGAACTGCTTGAGCCGATCCAGCTCCAGAAATTTCGGTTCGGCAAGCGTGTCTCCGCGTTGTATATCAAACTCCTCAATATCGTGAAGGAACATATTCATGCGGGCGATAGCACTGGTCAGCAGGTTCACTTCCTGGCCGAAAAGTTTCACAGTACGCCACTCTTGACCGCCAGAGCGCAGATCCATCACCGCATTGAGCAGCATGCCGCCTGTACCGCAAGTGGGGTCATAGGCGGTTTCACCAGGTTTCAGTTTCATGATGCGGGTCATAAGGTGGACAACTGTACGGTTTGTATAAAATTCGGCAGCAGTGTGGCCGGAATCATCTGCAAATTTTTTAATCAAATATTCGTATGCTTCTCCCAGATCATCCTGATTGACCGATTCTATTCCCAAAGGAATCTTGCTGAAATGCTCTACCAGTGAAGCAAGCAGATGGTCCGGTAATCGTTCTTTATTGGTCCACTGTGCATCGCCGAAAACACCATATAGGCGTGGATTTTGTTTTTCGATTTCACGCAGGGCCTTCCGGATAAACTCACCTATATTCGTTGTAGTTTCACGGAGTTTTTCCCAAAGGGCAGATGCCGGAATAATAAACCGATGCTGCTCTGGCAATTCAGCATACTCTTTATCACCATCAGAGAATTCTAATGCATCCTCATATTCATTCTGATATACATCGGAAAGTCTTTTGTAGAATAGAAGCGGAAAAATGTATTGCTTGTAATCAGAAGCATCAATCTGGCCGCGTAAATGTTCGGCGGCTCCCCATAGCATGCTTTCCAGTTGTTGCTGCGTCAGACTCATAATTCAAAACCTTCCCGCTCGAGTAGTGCTTCCAGTTCATCTTCAGCTTTTTCAAGCTCTGCAAGTTTTTCTTTAAAATCCCGCAGCGCTTCCTCAACAGTAATGGTTTCCTCTTTAAGGGGTTTCTGTACATATCGGGCAATATTCAGATTAAAATCATTCTCTTTCAGCTCGCTGTATTCAACCCAGCGACTGACACCTTCCTGCTCATACTTCTTTTTATTTTGTTTTTTATATATCCCGTATCAGTAGTGTCCGGTTAACATTCAAATAATTTCAATTGGATATGTCCGATAGTAATTTGGTTTTTGCAATCACTTTGCGCCAGCACCTGATAAATGGGCTTTTTCTCAAAAAGAGATATGCTTAAAATCTGTAAAATAGTG
>VMSQ01000219.1 GCA_013792055.1 Desulfobacteraceae bacterium | reverse complement strand
GGGGATCAGGGAGCAGATGAACCGCAGAATGTCGAACAAGGAACCGCAGAATTACGAAGTAATTGAAAACCTTATTAAACTTCATCATTCGACATTCCTTGTTCGATATTCGATATTCAATAACGAGCGTGAATTTCCTTAACTCACCAGCATTACCTCTCCGACCCCCTGACCCCCGACACCCCTATTTTCCCCATTTTCCCCCTTGACTAAATATCGAATATCAATTATATAGCTTTTTAGGAAATAAATGGAATTCATAAATTATGGGCATACAGGAAAGGAAAGAACGAGAGAGAGGAAGAAGGCGGCAACAGATAATGATAGCCGCAAAAAGGGTTTTCTCTTTAAAGGGCTTTAACAAGGCTACAATGGAAGATATTGCCAATGAAGCTGAGCTAAGTCCTGGCACCCTTTATCTTTATTTTAAAAACAAAGATGAACTCTGTGTCTCTCTTTCTCTCAGAATACTTCAATATCTAAATATTAAATTAAAACATGTAGGTAGTGAAAAGGATTTAGAGCCTGAGCGTAAAATAGAAGCATTAAAAGAAGCCATGTATGATGTTTATGAATTTGATCCTTTAATACTTATAAACATGTTCCATCTCCAGTCAAACGAAATTCTTAAAAATTTATCGCCCCAGCTGGTTTCAAACATAAAAGAATTATCAGCCAGTTCAATCAAGGCAATGGCTGATATATTTGAAGAGGGAATAAAAAAAAATGTTTTTATAGATAAGAATCCATTGGCTCTTGCAGAAACACTGTGGGCTCTTTTCTCAGGTATTATACTTCTCGAAGAAAGTAAAAGGCTTATCGATGGTAATAAGGACTATTTGAAACTAACCCTTGAAAGCGCTTTTGAAATATTTGCCAGGGGAATAAAAAGATAAAACGAATTTACATAGACAAAGATGTTGTTGATTCCAGCCAAGTTGCTCCAATTCTATCACGCCTGAAAGTTCCTGCCATTGTCGTAAATGATGCCCGTGAAGTTTATAATATAATTTCCTGTGCCGATGATCCTGTTCAGGAAGGGAAAAAAATACTTTTTCTGACTCGAAATAAAGGTGACTTTATCAGGGAATGTCCCGGCACTCGATTTTACACATGCTGTGATTACAAAATTCTTCATATAGGGACATTCTGCACCATGGACTGCTCGTACTGTATAATGCAGTCTTACTTCCATCCACCTGTGCTTCAGTTCTTTGTCAACAGGGATGACCTCGAGGCTGAAATAAACAATCTATTTGCGAAAAAAAGTATATCCAGAATCGGTACCGGAGAATTTACAGATAGTATGATTTGGGAAATGTGGACCGACCTCTCGGCTTTTCTTGTCCCAAAGTTTTCAGGGCAATCATATGCTGTTTTGGAATTAAAAACCAAAACAACAGCTATCGAAAAGTTGAAATCTCTCCAGCATAATCGCAAAACAATTGTTGCCTGGTCACTAAATACATATAAAGTTATTGCAAATGAAGAACTTCGTACCGCATCGCTTTCTGCAAGGCTCAAAGCCGCTGCAAAGTGTGAGGAATGGGGATATCCTCTTGCCTTCCATTTTGATCCAATGATCATATATGAGGGTTGTGAGGAAGATTATAGAAAGGTTATTGAACAGCTCTTTACCTGTGTATCTTCAAAAAATATTGTCTGGATAAGCCTTGGCTCATTTCGTTTTATGCCATCCTTAAAATCAATTGTGCAGAAACGCTTTCCTGATTCAAAAATTATATATGGAGAATTTATTACAGGTCTTGATGGCAAGATGAGGTATTTTAAGCCCCTTCGTATCGAACTTTATCAAAAAATAGTCTCTTTTATAAAGGACATAGCACCTGATGTGCTTATATACTTTTGTATGGAAGATGATGAGGTATGGAAAAAGTCTCTTGGATTTATTCCTTCTGAACGCGGAGGTCTGCCGAGAATGCTTGATGAAAGCGCTGCACGACATTGCCGGCTGAATGTAGTCGAGTAGTCGAGTAGTATAGTGGTCGAGTAGTCGAGTAGGAAAATAGTCGAGTAGGAAAATAGTCGAGTAGTATAGTGGTCGAGTAGTCGAGTAGGAAAATAGTCGAGTAGTTAACTATTGCCTGAACGAAAACCCATGGTTGTGAGCTGTCATTGCGAGGACTGAGGAACGAAAGACCTGTCTGCGTGCCAAGCCACGCACAGGCAGGCGAAGTAATCCCCTTGTTTATGGAGATTGCTTCGGTCGTACCTTCCCTCTCAATGACAGGAAAACTGTAATTCAGAGAGTTTTCGTTCAGGCACTAACTACTCGACCACTCGACTATTTTCCCACTCGACCAATTTCCCACTCGACCAATTTCCCACTCGACCACTCGACTGATATCAAGGAGAGGCAACTAAATGAAAAAGTCCATTATTCTTTTTAAGGCCTTTTGCTTAGTTATTCTTTTAAGCTGCGTTGCTGGTCAATCGTTTGCACAAAACTGGTACGGTGTAAGATGGGTCGATGATGGTGATACGATTGTTCTTATAGATGGCAGACGTGTACGATATATAGGTATAAATGCCCCTGAAATAGATCATAAGGACAAAAAAGCAGAGCCATGCGGATATAGCGCTAAAAATTATAATAAGAATATGGTGTTATCAAAGAAAGTGCGTTTAGAGTTTGACAGGGAAAAACATGATCAGTACGGACGATTGCTTGCCTATGTATTTTTGGAAGATGGCACATTTGTTAACGAAGTCATGATAAAAAATGGATATGCCTATTCCCTTTACCGGAATCCCAATAAAAAATATAATAAAAGATTATTTAAGGCTCAAAGGGATGCGATGACAGCTAAAAAGGGAATATGGAATAATTGGAAAGAAGAAAAGAACAGGTATATAGGCAACAAAGGATCAAAACGATTTCATCTTGAAACATGCACTTTCGGGGAAAAAACAGGAAAAACAAACACAATTTATTTTAACAAAAAATGGGATGCATTCTGGGCTGGCTTTGCACCATGCAAGCTATGTATTGAAGAAGATTGAAGATTGTCGATTGAAGATTGAATATTGAAGGAATCCTATTGATTTTAAATGAACTGCTCAGCAACAAGCTACGCGGAATTCAACCCAATAACTCACGCCTGTCTGCGTGCGCGGACACGCACAGGCAGAAAAATCTGTGTAATCTGCGTAATCTGTGGATTAAAATGGTAGAGCGAAGCGATTCCACAAATATTCAATATTCAATATTCAATCGTCAATATTCAATATTCTGTTAATGCTTTCCAGCGCTTCATCATAGTCATAGTTGTTTATCTGGTTCTCAAGTTCCTGTAAAATCAAACTATCAGCATGTTCCCTGACTTTTTTCATTTGCTCTATAATTACTTCAGGATCCGCAGCCTTGAGAGCATCCGCAAGCTGTCTTAACTCTTGCTTAAACTGAGGTTTATCCAAAGTCTTACCACTAACATGTAAGGCCTTAGATTCACTATCATCAACAAGAGTTTCTAACGAAGCCAAAACTTTATCCAAAGATGTGCCCAATTCGTCAATTAATGAAAGGGTAGGGGGCTTGATCGACGCCTCCTTGCTCGCTATTTCCAGCTCCATTGCTGCATTGTGTAACTCATCCGCACCAATATTACCAGCACTGCCTTGTAGGTTGTGAGCCAGTTGCACGAGTGTCCCCAAATCCTTGCTTTCAAATGCAGACCTTATCTTACTCATGGTATCCTTATTGCGCTTAAGAAACTTTATAAGTATACTTTTGAAAATATCTTTGTCTATATTTAGCAACCTCAGGGCATCTTCAATGTTAATACCAGGAAGTCGGGCAGGAAGATCTCCGGCTTTTGCAACTACAGTCTCTTTGCTTACCACCTCATGCACTTTAGCAGATAATGGTACCTGCAGTCTCATCGACTTCCATATAACATAAAACAGTCTTTCCTGATTTATCGGCTTGGAAATATATCCATCCATACCTGCTTCCAGGCATTTCTCCTCATCACCTTTCATAGCATGAGCAGTCATAGCAATGATTGGAATCGATGTAAACCTTGAATCCTCTCTAATTATTTTTGTAGCTTCATATCCATCCATCTCAGGCATCTGAATGTCCATTAGCGCGGCATCAAAGTGACTCCTGCGGGCAGCTTCAACCGCCTCCTTACCATTCCTGGCAATCTCAACAGAAATTCCTGCGCTTTCCAGTATTGCCCGCGCAATTTCCTGGTTGGTTGGATTGTCTTCCGCCACAAGAATCCTAATACCCTTAAGACGCTTCTTGTAAATAGATGCCTTGGTGGTGATACGTTTTTCCATGACTGTACTTATAAAAGCTTCTTTTCCAAAAGCATCCATTATTGAATTAAAAAGAGTCGATTGATATATGGGTTTGGTTAGAAAAACATTGATCCCAGCCTTCTCAGCCTCCAGCCTTTCAGAGTCTTTTCCAAAAGCGGTCATCATAATTATCGGAATAGTCAGCTTAAGTTCCTGACGGATTTTTCTGGACGTTTCAATTCCGTCAAGCCCGGGCATCAGCCAGTCCATCATTACCAGCCCAAATGGTTTTTCCAGGCTCTGATTATCTTTTAAAACAATTAGAGAATCTTCACCCGAAGAAACCAACTCAACTCTAAAACCAAATGACTCAAGCATTTTTTCCATAATTAGCCTGCTGTCAGCGCAGTCATCAACAACAAGCACATTTAAACCTTGAATATCAGGAGGGGGCACATACTTTTTTTCCTCTGCCGATTGCCTGCCGAAATTCGCAGTAAAGGTAAAAGTGCTGCCCTTGCCAAATTCGCTTTTAACCCAGATTGTACCACCCATCTTTTCAACCAATTGCTTGCAGATAGTTAATCCCAGACCTGTGCCTTCGTATTTTCGCGTGCTTGATGCATCAACCTGGCTGAAAGGCACAAAAAGCTTTTTAATATCTTTTTCAGCAATCCCAACTCCGGTGTCTTTTACGAAAAATGTCAAGGCAGCACGTTCTAACGTTTTTTCTGACGCTTTTACACCTATTAAAATAACTCCGTCCTCGCCTGTAAACTTCACTGCATTGCTTATAAGATTGGTTATAATCTGCTGAAGGCGTAGAGGATCACCGATAAGAGCCTTTGGTGTATCAAGATCAATATCAACAACTATCTCAATCCTTTTTTCAGAAGCCTTATTAATGAACATATCAATAGACCTGTCAATAACCTCATCCAGCCTGAAGGGACGTGTCTCAAACCCCAGCTTTTCAGCCTCTATCTTAGAAAAGTCCAGAATGTCATTAATGATACCAAGCAGAGAATAGGCTGAAGATTGGATGAGTTCAAGATAATGCTCTGTCCTGGGGGGTATTTCCTCATTCAAAGCAAGCTCTGTCGCAGCTATGACTCCGTGCATGGGAGTCCTGATTTCATGGCTCATGTTTGCAAGAAACTCGCTCTTGGCCACTGCGGCAGCTTCAGCAGCTTCTTTGGCTTTAATCAATTCTATCTCTGCACGTTCATGCTCAATAATCTCTGCTCGTAGTTTAACCTGAGAGGCTTTAATATCTCGATTAAGCTTTAGAATCATAATGATAAAGCCTGTCATAAGAAGGAATGTAATTCCTGCAATTAAAATCCAGTACCGGTACTTCCTAAAAACATCTGATAAAGTTATCTTGCCTAAATCCTTGTAAGGACCAACTTTCAGCTCTTTTAAACAGTCACGCACTGGCTGGTAATTGAGAGGTGTAGTCCATCCTCCACAGTTTGCAGCAATTGCTGGAAGAGAGTGCTCCGGCATTTGCAGTAATGCGATTACAACTTTTTTCGCCAATTCATCAGAAGTATGTTTAACTACCGCAAATGGCCATTCCGGATATCCGCGAGTTGAATGCGGAAAAGGCAAATCTTCCTCTTTTCCGAGGTGTTGATGGAACACATAAAAGTCATTAATATCTATTTCGCCTTCAGCGCGCATTCTTTCGAATGTATCTGCCCTGGCGGTCCCTGCATCGACCTTCCCATCTCTAACAGCATATATAACTGCATCGTGAGTTCCTCCAAAGCAAAGAACTTTAAAGTCTTTATATGGATTAATTCCGTAATCCTTTAATTCGCGCCATGCCATCCTCCAGCCACCAAAGGAAGACTCCTCAACAGCCATAAAAGTTTTATTCTTTAGATCCCTGAGGCTCCTCATATCGGTACGACTCTTCTTGCAGAAAATTACACCCCAATAATTTGTATAATAGCAATAGTCACCAAGACATCTGTTCACCAATGTTGCAATACGATTAATTTCACAGTTGATTTCCAACTCAACATAAATCGATGAGTTTGCCAGGACAAAGTCAACTTCACCATTTTCAACAGAAGTATAGATTTGCTCATGATTAAGGGGTACAATTTCAAAAGTCATACCTGGAATGTTATCAGCGAGATAATCAGCAGTTGGTGTCCATTCCTCCAGGCACCTCTCTGTTCCTCTTTTTGCCAAAACACCTATTTTAACCAGATTCTCGTCAGCAAGACAGGTATTCTGCTTTAGCAAAATTAATGATAATAGAACAAAACCGATAATATTTAATCGTTTAATAATCATTTATTAGCCTATTATATACTTGATACGGTTATAACTTGCGTTTCTGTCATTCCGAACGAATGTGAGGAATCTTAAGATTTCTCCCTACGGTCGAAATGACACATTCGCTATCTTCGACTTTACGAATTCATCAATTTTGTTTAAGCTTAAAATGCTTCTTGTTTCTTAAGGCAATGCATAATATACAAAAATAACTACTAAGGTTCAAGGTTAGAGAGCGACCCGCCCGCCTCGCAAGCGAGAGCATTGCGGGCAGGTGAAAATTGAACGTTTTGAAGATATTGAGGCAACCAACCGTGAACCGTGAACCGTGAACTGTGAACCTAACAACCTGAGTAGTTACATATAATAATATAAAAATTACATATAATAATATAAAAAGAAGAGCAATAGATATGACTATCTGGGATCGGAAAAAACCTTCTTTTGGTTTCATTTCTACAAGATTTGCAGGGCTGGACGGAGTTTCGCTGGAAACGCACAAATGGGCAGATATGCTGAGATCAAAGGGGTGTTCTGTATATTTTATGGCAGGAGAACTGGATACAGATCCAGAAGTTTCACATCTTGTACCTAAAGCTCATTTTAAACACGAAGAAATTTTAAAATTACAACAAGCTATATTTATTGAAAAAAAACGCACTCCTGAGATCAGCAGAAAGATTCAACAAATAAAAGAAGAACTAAAGGAGGAGATCAAAAATTATCATTCTAAGTTCGGATTTGAAATTCTTATAGTACAAAATGCCTTGGCAATACCCCTAAATATTCCATTGGGTCTTGCAATTACTGAATTCATAATTGAAACTGAAATGCCAACAATTGCCCACCACCATGATTTTTTCTGGGAAAGAGATAAATTCAAC
The DNA here is from genome assembly GCA_013792055.1 of Desulfobacteraceae bacterium. Lineage (GTDB taxonomy): Bacteria > Desulfobacterota > Desulfobacteria > Desulfobacterales > ETH-SRB1 > B13-G4. The sequence goes on along the minus strand of VMSQ01000219.1, from coordinate 3,047 downwards.
AGCCCTGTTGCTTCAGATTATTTAAGATCTGCGTTTCCACCGGTTCATCCAAAGATTCAACACGTGGTAATTAATTCAATTGCAGGACATAAGCTTGGTGGTTTTACAGGGGCAAGCTGGACATTAATACCCAATATTGTCGATTTTAAAACACTGCCTCCTGGAATAGATGATTTCAACAAAGACCTGAAAAAAGAAATCGGCCTTGATAAAGACACTATTCTTATTCTTCAACCAACCAGGGTTGTTTCAAGAAAAGGAATAGAAATATCATTAGAACTTGTAAAGAGGCTGGCTTATCCTAAGGCTTCTCTTGTAATAACTCACAAAGCCGAAGATGAAGGACAAGATTATTTAATGCGGATAGAGGAGTTCGTCAAACTAATAAATGTTGACCTTAAAATAATCTCAGACAGGATAGGTTTTAAAAGAGGTTTTGACGAAAAGGGCAGGAAAATCTTTAAATTATGGGATGTTTATCAACATGCTGATCTTATAACTTATCCGTCCTTATATGAAGGTTACGGTAATGCATTTGTCGAATCAATCTATTTCAGAAAACCCATAGCTATTAATAGATATCCAATTTTTATTGCGGATATCGAACCAAAAGGTTTTGAAGTTATTTCTTTTGATAACTATATAACAAATAATACTATAACTAAAATTAAAGAACTTTTAAATGACCCGGAACGATTGTCTCAAATGGCTGAAAAAAATTATATGCTTGGATGGCGTTATCTTTCATTTGAAATGCTGGAGGAAAAAATTGAGCAGTTGTTGATTAATCATTATGGCTCATAAGTTGACGGCTTCGTAAAAAGCCCATCTGCGGCGTTGTGCTTCATCTTTCGTCGTTGCGACGTACTATCAGTACGACTCACTCCTCAAGATTCGCATGCCTTGCATATGAACTTTTTACTTTGCCGTCTGTGCGTGAGCTCTTTGCTCTCAGCTCTTTGCTAAAAAGACTTTAGAGCTTCTTCTCTTGTTTCGAAAACTTCTATTATCCTGTGCATCCTTACCAGATCAAACAGTGTACGAACCGATTCCTGTAATCCATACAGCTTTAGAGTACCACCTAAACCGTTCAATTGTCTAAGACAATAAAGCAAAACCCCACATCCGGAACTGTCAATAAATTTCACCTGATTCATTTCGAATAATACTTTTTTGCTTTTTTCAAATATGGCAGCAATATCTGCCTTAAACTCTTCTGTGTTGCTGGCATCCAGAACATCTGTCAACACCTTTACAACTGTAATATCTCCGATCTTCTCTGTACCTAATTCCATATTTTAATCTCCTCCAGTGAGGTTAAATTTATCCTCCAGTGAGGTTAAATTTCAAACAAGTGCAATTTTTACCTTTATCATTGCGAGAATATTCCACCTCATCAACGGTATGAGCAATTATGCCAAGACCGAATCCACCTTCCTGCGACCCATCAAATACCGGAGGTGGTACCGACTTTGGATCGAATTCTTTGCCCCAATCGTAAAACAAAAGAACAATTTTTTCATTTGATGCTTTTGCTTTTATTTGTATTTTATTATCACTGCGTTTATTATAACCATGTTTAATTATATTTGATGTAACTTCAGTAACAGCCAATTCGAGCTGGCTTATGCGTTTACTATCAAGCATAGAATCGGGAACACTTGCACAAAACTTTCGAACAAAGGCTCTAACATTTTTAAGCTCTTTCAGATCGCTGTTGATCTCAAGTTGAGATTCATAAGATAGAACATGGCTTGATGATTCTTTTTCTATCTTAACTATTACGCATGTAATATCGTCATAAAAAGTTTCGGATTCTGAAAATGCAACGATATCTTTCCAAATATTGTTGATGATATTCTCTGGTTTGATTCTTGCTCTTTTAGTAATAAAATCGACCAAACGCTTTTCTCCATACAAATTACCATTCCTATTCTTTGCTTCTGTTAATCCGTCTGAGTAAAAAACAAAAAAATCTCCAGGGTTAAAAGGAACGGAAATCTGCCTGAAGGTCTCCTGCTCCGGAAAACCAAGTGGCATGTTATTCCCCTGAAGCAGACTACATGTGTCCATAGCATCCTGAAAGTGTATAGTGCGCATATGACCACAATCAACATAAGTAAATAAATATTTTGCAAGATCAAATCGAGCATAACATAAAGTAACAAATGTTTCTAAATCATTAAGATGGTCAATCATACCGGAATGAACCGAGGAAACAATTTTTTCAGGCTCGGGAAATTTTCCTTTATCAGTCAGGCTGATAAGCTCATTCAAAACACGCAAAAAATGACTTTTTATAGCTACCCCCAAAAGAGCGGCAGGAATTCCTTTGCCCATCACATCTGCAATCACAAAGTCAAAACTTTTATCATCGACTTTAAAAAAATCGTAAAAGTCACCATCAACCTTTTGCGAAGGAACCGTCAACTGGGCAACTTTTATTCCGTCAATATCCTTTGGCGGCTGTCCAAGTAAAAGGGCCTTCTGGATTTTGGAAGCAATGTAGATTTCGTGCTTGCGAGCTTTTTTTAGAGATAGATGTGTTCTGACCCTTGCTTTTACCTCTGCGGCATGAAATGGTTTTGTAATATAGTCCACTGCGCCCACTTCAAATCCTCGAGTTTTGTGCTCAGTCTCGCTCATCGCGGTAATAAAAATCACAGGGATATCTTTTGTTTGCGATGTGGCTTTTAGACGGGTACATACCTCATAACCATTCATTTCCGGCATCATAATATCTAACAGAATCAGATCGGGAAGATATTTTTCAGCATAATCAATAGCTTTAGGTCCGTTTTTGGCGATACTCAATCTGTAATCATTCTTTAATGTGCTTACTAATAAATCAATATTAGTAGGATTGTCATCAACAATCAAAACTAACGGTTTGGCTTCTTCCACTGTCCTCACCTTAACCCGGACAAGCCGGAACCAAATTGAAGATTGAAGATTGAATATTGAATATTTGCCTGCCCGCCATCGCACTCGCTTTAACCAGATATGCGAAATTCAAGCGCTTGTGCTCAGGCGAGGCGGGCGGGTGG
>VMSQ01000005.1 GCA_013792055.1 Desulfobacteraceae bacterium | reverse complement strand
TTCCCTGCCTGTTGTGTGCCTCGCTCTTAATCATCATTCCAAGCACATCGCGGCTCCATCCATTTTCAATAGCTTGCCGTATATACCACAATCGAGTTGGCAGGTCTTTGATCTTTTGCATGAGCAGAAGATTGTGGCCCCACGGAATTTTTGCAACAGGTTGATGCAAAATTAACGGCATACTATATTCACGCGCAAAACGCATCATATAGCCAATATTTCGTTCCGAGAACCCCTTCACTTCAGGTAATTCGTTTCGAATGTCTTTCGATAGTCGGGGAATGACGCCCGCCCCCCAACCTTCGCTTTTTTGACGTTCAGCGATAATTCGTCCAATGTCCCAATACATAAGAATCATTTCAGCATTTGCCGAAAGTGTGGCTTTCACCTGAGCTTGTCGGATCCGGATTTTAACGGCGTCAAGTAACTGGCTATAACGAGAAATATCACTTTTCATAGTCCAAGCCCTTTGCTCATGTTTCCATCTTTATTGTCTTATTTATTAGGTCAGTCATATCATATCCCGCCGTCTCCGCATCACCTACAAGCAGGAAAACGGGCATTTGTAAATGCTACGTTTTCCTCAAAGTTGGCAAATGTTACAGCCGCCCGACCCTGCTTGTTGGGCCGTTGAACTCTTTACGTGAGCTGCTTCTGCGTGCAATTTCAAGCCAAGTGCGGCTATAACTTTAAGGATCGTGTCGAAACCTGGACTCCGTTCCCCAGAGAGTGCTTTGTAAAGACTTTCGCGGGACAGCCCAGCATCACGTGCCACTTGCGACATGCCCTTGGCCCGGGCGATATCGCCCAGAGCTTTCGCAATAAAGGCAGCATCGCCTTTTGCTTCCTGAAGGCAAGCTTCAAGATAAGCAGCCATTTCCTCTGGGGTGCGAAGATGTTCAGCGACATCGTATCGAGTAGTGACGGTTTTAGTCATAATACACTCCTAAAGATTCCGTGATAGACGTAAGGCGGTTTTGATATCCTTTTCGGTCTTGACCCCTTTTCGGTCTCATTCTACCATTCGGTGAAATTACCGGCAGGGGCAACCGGTTTGCCAAGTCCCGGCGATATCGTGAGAGTATCCCGCCTGATATCGAGAAACAAAACAAAGAGGAGCTATTCAGGATTGGTAAATATGAAAAAAGAAACGCCTAAATTCAACCCCCCCTTTCTTTATCAGAAAAAGCACTATACTGGTTTTACAGGACCACCCAAAACAGAAAACAATAACATAAAGATCAATGTCTGAATGATCCAGCCAACCAAGCAAACTCCTACAGCTCGCAGTGTACTCTTGTAATCAAGGGCCTGTCTGACAGCGATCACCATCGCCACCAGCATCCAAATTGAAGCTGCTAAAAAAATCACCCCTCCCACCCCAGGAATAACACCTAATACTCGAATCAAGCCGGGAGAGCTCGAAAAGCCGATAGTGCGCAGCAATTCACTGTGATTTGCCTTGGTTTGAGGTTCTGGAAGGAGTTTCGTGCCAATAATGTAAGTGAGATAGGCCCATATATACCACCCGATAAGGGCTGTGATCATCCCTATCAAAATCCCGCTGAACCCTAAACTTCCAACACTTCCTACTCCGGCAGCTATACTGGAAAGAACAACAACCGCCATGGCTTGAAACATTGCACCCTTGTCAGCTTCAACCTCTTCATACAGGTGAACATCCAATTTAGCCGCGCGAATAATACGATCCTTAAAATTAGTCATTATATCCCCTGAATTTATTTAACATTTCATCTCAAGAATACTCTTATAAAAAGGTTTTTTAAGTCCTAAATACTGATCTAAAGTTTAATATTACGCAACCAAAAAATTATCGTACGCAAATAAGGGAAGTCAACTAAGAGGCAACTAATGGATTTATATTGTTTTGAAAAAGATGCCCATACCGGTTAGTGCCTTCTGTTATAGGAAGCAGCATGTCCTGTCAGCAACCGTCGCATCACTGTAGCAATAGGGACCTGACCGGTTTTTAGCAGCAAATCGAATAATGGAGTCACCCATTAATATGCTTTTTGCGTTCATCGGTAAATGACCACCATGGAAGCGGATCTCCGCCTTCCATAAAATGAACAACCGACATAAATACATCAACAACACAGGGATCATGTCTTTCCCCTGATATTGTGCAGAGCCTCTCATATAATTCAAATGGTTCTTTCCCAATCAGTTTCTTTGGATGGTCAATACCAATCAATTGGAGATTATCCGCCATTGCTTTTCCGATATTTGGAAGCTCATCAAGTCGTGATACTGTTTCTCTGTCAGGGTTCTTCATATGTTTCTTTTAAGGCGAACGTATTGAGTTCACAGGCCGCAAAAGCAAACTCGGTTTATCTTGCCTTAGAAAATGCCGGAGTTTTTGCGGTCATGTGCAACGACTGGTGTACGCCCGGCATGGGCGTGAACTTATGGGGTTAAAGTCCCCTGTAAGTGGTCCTGTATTAAGTGAATAACTTAGCATAAATTACTAGCCGAAGGCAAGGGCGTTACCGTGAGGTAGGGTCTGAAGGCGGAGCGAAGCGGAAGGTGAGCCTCAGGCGAAAGCGACTGAAGGGAGCGGCCAACCCGGAGTGCAAAGCTATGAGCTTAGCCTGTCCCGGACTTGATCCGGGAAACAGAAACAGCATATAATGCCCAGTCTCAGGGTGAGTTAGCACCACATAACAAAGCCCAGGGTTCAGGAGATTTGGAAAGTAGAAATTAGGGAGAGATTAAAATAGAAATTGGAAAATAGAAATTGGGAAGAATAGTACACAGGATTCAGCCATTGAAAGGTTTCACCCTTAATGTTAGCCCTTCCACATTTTGAATAATAGCTTTATCACCAGTCGATAGAGGAACTTCACTGACAGCCTTCCACAGCTCCCCGTTAACAAAAACCCGCCCTTCGCTTGTTTGCCACTGTTTGACTTCGGCCACTTTTCCCAGCATGCTTGTTACGCCACAGATTGATCTTTTCTTTCGGTTTTTGATATACCAGAACAGAGGAAAAATCACATGCTCGATAAACTCAAAGATGATAAATCCGATTACCAGGATCATTATCACGTTTTTCATAAAGTTCCCCTTCAAGTGTTCCGATACGCCCGACTGTACCGCCTGCCGCCAGTGCCCATCGATTTTTGACCGAGCCCTTATGATTTGATAGCTTGTATGTATGCGGAAAACACCATGAATTCTGTTCCTTCTCCGATATTCCAACTCTTGATTATTTGTTCGCTGTTATCCTTTTTTGTTATAGTTATAGATTCAAAACCCAGCCTGCTTAGAATTTGTCTCACCTCATCTGGCGAGATAGCTCCGGATACTCACCCTGTGTAGGCTTTCGGATCATCCATGATTTCCCTTGGAATTTCTCCTGAACGCAAAACATCCGATATACAGATCCGCCCCCCAGGCTTCAAAACTCTGAAAAGCTCTCCAAAAACAGCTCTTTTATCTGGTGAAAGATTTATGACACAGTTTGACAGAACCACATCAACAGAATTATCAGGAACAGGCAACTCTTCAATCTCCCCCATTCGAAATTCGACATTGTCGACACCCATTTTATCTGCATTCTTCTTTGCCTTTTTTATCATTTCCCGCGTCACCTTATGAAGCAAACCAACCCCTTGTCCTAAGACAAATCCTGACCAACATAAGCATTAGTGGTACCTCGATCAGCATACCGACCACCGTCGCGAGTGATGCCCCCGAAGAAAGTCCGAACAGCATGGTGGATGTAGCTATGGCGACCTCAAAATGGTTTGATGCACCAATCAAGGAGGCTGGAGCTGCATCCTCGTAACGAAGCTTAAGCAGCAGTGCCAGGCCATATCCCAGCGCAAATATGAAAACAGTCTGAATGAACAAAGGAATGGCAATCCAGAGAATCGTGAGTGGGTTGTTCACAATAATATCCCCCTTAAACGAAAAGAGGAGCACCAGGGTTGCCAGCAGCGCAGTGATAGAGACTGGGGTTAAAAAATGCAGAAACTTTTCTCGAAACCAGACATCTCCCTTGACATTGATAAGCCACCTGCGGGTCAGATATCCAGCCACAAGCGGCAAAGCCACGTAAATAGATATGGAGAGCGCCAGGGCTTCCCATGGCACAGGAAGCTTGCCGATACCAAGCAGAAAACCACCCAGCAGGCCATAGAGCACGAGCATTGTCAGACTATTGATGGCTACCATAACCAGAGTTAGGCCATCATTGCCTTTGCTAAGATATCCCCACATCAAGACCATGGCGGTGCATGGAGCAACGCCCAATAGAATGCACCCCGCGAAGTAACTGCGCCAGAGAGGGATTTGGAGCATTTTCATCCCCTCGTGGAGTACAACCGTGCCTGCCCCATGAACCGATCCCACTGCCCAGTCGGCACCCGGTGGCATTTTTACGATATCCACCGCATCGGAACCTATAAGAGTCAAAAAAAGAGAGCCCAGGAAGAAGTTGGCTATGGCTACCATAGTGAAGGGTTTGACCCCCCAGTTTACAAACAGGGTCAGGAGAACAGGTTTAGGTGTCTTGCCGGCTTTGATGACCTCGGCAAAATCAATCTTAACCATGATGGGATACATCATGAAAAAGAGGCAGATCGCAATAGGAATGGAAACGACAGGTGCCTCGCCCACGTAAATGGCGAGACCGTCAAGAAACGTTGCGACCCCTGGAGCGAACCGTCCCAAGAGGATACCTGAGACAATGCAAGCAAGCACCCAGATAGTAAGATATTTTTCAAAGATGCTCAGCCCTTTCATCTGGCCGGCACTGCAGGTATCTGTTTTCATGATAATGTCTCCTTGGTAGGAATTAATGGTGCTAAACTTGAGTCAAAGATATCTTCAAACCGCAAAAAAGGGATTTACGATAAAATATATCCCCAGAAGCCCGATTACAACCCCCGCACCCTTGCGAAACCAGTTCCCTGCTCCCTGCCAGGTGCTGTTTTCCAGAATTCTTCTTACAACTGCTGTTGAAGCTCCGGCAATAACAATCGGCAGGCAATGTCCGGCGGCAAAGAGAAGTATAAGAAGAATCCCGGCGGCTATTTTTTGCTGTATGGTAATAATTGCAAGAATTGGCGCTATAAATCCAAAGGTGCAGGAGCCTGAAAGAACTCCATATGACAGGCCAAGAATAAACGCTCCAAAGATACCTTTTAACTTGAGGCGATATAACAAACTGCCGGACATAGAGCATTTTTCAACACCAAGCATCCCCAAGGCAACCCAGACAAGAATTCCTCCGATCAGAATCTGCCAGTAGTTACCAACATCTCCAAGCATTCGGCCTAAAACAGCGCAGATAATTCCGATAAGGGCGATGGTAATAAAAAGGCCAAGAGAAAATGCAACAGAATAATATCCAGCCTGCCCGGGCTTAAGGAGCTGTTGCTGGCCGCCGACATAGGCAATGATAAGGGGAATGGATGCAAGATGGCACGGGCTGAACGCCACGCTTATTATACCCCATAAAAATGAACCCAGATATGCTAAAGTTGTACCACCTGAAATCCACTCATTAACTGTAATAAAAAATGTTTCCAGCATCTATCCTGCCTCTAACTCTTAACACCCATGTTTTTTAACTGCTCGATTATTGCATTCTCGTTCATGAAGCCGACATGCCGAAATATTTCTTTCCCATTCTCATCAAAAAAAATCTGCGTCGGAATTGCACGTATGCCGAACCTTTTCGCCTGATCTCTGTTCTTCCAAACATCAATAAAAACAATGGCTGCTTTACCCCTGTAATTTTTTTCCATCTTTTCCAGAATTGGGGCCATCATTTTACATGGTATGCATTTCTTTGCCCCCAGATCTATCATAGTAACCATTCCCTTTACCGGCACTTTTTCAAATTCTTCTGAAAAAGCATATCCTGTAACTACACAAAAAATTAATAGAACATACAGGAACGTTTTTATTCCTCTTTTCTTCATCATATATTCCTTTTTTGTTATTTACTCCCCAATCCATGTCTTTATCTGTTCCATAGTTGGGATCTTGCCGACGCTCTTGACATCTCCATCAACAACCACAGCCGGAGTTCCAAAAACACCGTAGCCTGCAATCTTCATTAGATCGCTCACCTTCTCTACGTTTGCGTCAACACCTGTTTCAGTTAGTACTTTCCTGACAAGATCTTCGGTCTGTTTGCACTTTGGACAACCTGGTCCCAATATCTTTATCTCCATTTTTTCTCCTTTTCAGTTCTGAAGAACTTAGTTCGCTTCGCTCACAAGTGGTCGAGTAGTCAAGTGGTCGAGTAGTTCAAGGCCCATTACAACTCGACGACTCGACTATTTAACTACTCGACCAAAGTCGCGTGAATTTCAATAGGTTGTAGAAATTCCGAGACGCTGAATTAATATTCGCCCAGCCATTCCTTGAGCTTTTCTTTGCTGGGCACTTTACCAACCGACATTACCTTTCCATTAATTACTAATGCAGGAGTCCCCATAACTCCGTATTTGCCTATCTCCCTGATGTCTCTGATATGCTCCATATCCGCCAGAATTTTCATTTCAGACAAAACTTCAATCAGTATTTTATCCAGCATGTCACACTGAGAGCATCCAGGGCCCAGTACTTTTATCTCAAGCACTTCTGAAACCTCTTCTTCATAAGGTTCTCCGATATATTTCTTGAATTCCCGCAAAAAGGCCTTAGCGTAACTGTCCTGAATATTCGAGGGAATATAGTTGCTTTTTGAAAGACGGCTTAAAAGTTCTGTCTGGATTTCAGAGTCTGATTTATGAGCAAAGTTTTCCGCAACTTCTTCCAGGACTTGTGCCAGGCCAATAATGCCTATACTCTGCTTCCCTACTTTTATCTGTCTTGTGTCATCCTCCGACATCAAGTTACCTCCTTCTTAAGCTGCAATCCAGCCATAACCCATACCGGCAATTGTAGACAAAACCACAATTATCAAACAAAAAGTAAAGGTTTTCTTCACTCCCATAACCCCCCCGATAACCAGCATGTTTGGAAGTGACAATGCCGGTCCTGCCAGAAGAAGTGCAAGAGCAGGCCCTTTGCCCATACCAGCGCCAATAAGACCTTGAAGAATAGGAACTTCGGTCAGAGTGGCAAAATACATAAGAGCGCCTGAAACAGAAGCAAACAAATTAGCCCACAAAGAATTTCCTCCTACCAGAGTTTGAATATAATGTTCTGGAATCAGAGCGGAATGTCCCGGCCTGCCAAGCATAAAACCGGCAACAAGCACACCTGCTCCAAGAAGAGGAAAAATCTGTTTCATAAACCCCCAGGTAGATTGTACCCAGTTTAACCTTTCCTCCTTAGTAAACCAGTTCTTCAGCATAATGAATAATACAATCAGGAGAAAAGTTGTTATATACCACTTTGCCGTAAATATAATATGCCAAAGCCCGGCAGAACCTTGAGCCGGTCTTGCAAAAGCTGCAAAAACAAGGATCATTACCATTGTCAGCATGTAAAAAGCATCCTGTCCTAAGGTGCGTCCTTTGTCTTCTTCTTCTGGAACATATATCCGGCCTGTTTCGCGCGCAGCATCATCTTTTCTGAAAAAAAAGGCCATTAAAAGTCCTGTAACTATAGCAAAAACAACTGCGCCAACAGCACGAGCCAACCCCATCTGCCAGCCCAAAATTCTTGCGGTCAATACAATTGCCAGAACATTAATTGCAGGGCCTGAATATAAAAAAGCGGTGGCAGGCCCAATTCCAGCACCTCTGGTATATATTCCTGCAAAAAGAGGTAAAACAGTGCAGGAACATACGGCCAATATTGAGCCTGATATTGAAGCCACAGAATAGGAAAGAAATTTATTTGCAGAAGCGCCAAAGTACTTTAGCACCGAAGCCTGGGATACAAAAACAGCAATGGCTCCGGCAATAAAAAAAGCTGGGATAAGACAGGTCAGAACATGCTCTCTTGCATATTCCTGAAGCATCATAAAAGCTTCAAGTCCAGCCTGTCTTATTGTCGGATGGCTCCACGGAACATAGTAGCAGGCAAGAAAAATCAGAATGATAAGCAATAATTTTGTTCGTTCTTTCATAAATATTTTACCCTGAAATATCAGAAATAAATATAGCCATATTATGATTTAGCTATATTTAACTTAAATATTACAAATCAAATCTCTGCGGATATCAGGTAGTTTCTCAATGATTTCCTTAAGTCCAGAATCTTGATCAAGCCAGTGCCTCAGGTTCCCCAGCATACTTGCAGCATAAGGTGAAGCATTACCATCGGTCAGAAGATAGTTAACCCACAGCCCTTCTTTTTTTGAAACAACGAGGCCGGCATTTTCAAGTAGTTTCAAATGCTTTGAAACTGTTGGCTGTGCGATGCCTAAGGCAGCCCGCAATTCACATACACACATCATCTTATGCTGAAGCAGCTTGATGATTTTTACCCTGTTAATATCAGAAAGGGCTTTCATTACTTTAACGAATTCTTTCATTTTGCTCTCCCTATATATTCCTATTTTGGAATATAGTTCTTTATATTTCGATTGTCAAGTGGTCATGTTGAGCGTCCCCAGCACCTTATTCTATAAAGGCTTCTCAGTTCCTTTTTTCAAAAGACTTTTTTACTTAAAAAGATCGTAACTACTCAGGTTGTCAGGTTCACTGTTCACGGTTCACGGTTGGCTACTTTGCGCTTTTCATATTTTTTGAGATAGTTGACCTGCCCGCTCGTGCCTTAACTTCCACTTGTTTCTTCAACTATACTCTAAACATCCATAATAATTTGTTTTTTCCAAATATCTCAGGTCTCGCATGGCAGGCGGGTAAATCCACGGCGACATAGAGTTCGCTACCGTTCAATCTTCATCGTTCTCTAACCTTGAACCGTGAACCTTTGAACCTTGAACCCGAGTAGTTACGTTTGAATTTGATTATGTTTCTTCTTGTAATCAAAACTCATATATTATATTTGGAAATTCTAACCCGAATTTTCTCACCACATCCGCTGTGACGAAGGGCATTTGGGTGATGAATTGTTGATGCATGGCAGGTATCGGCAGCATAAGCGCTAACTTAAGCTGCGAGATAGTATTTGGGATGTATTTAGAATATCGAATGTCGAACAAGGAATGATGAATGTCGAAGGAAGGTAATACCTTCGATCTTGAAGATCGATTAATAGATTTTGCCGTTCGAATAATCCGTATAGCAGAATCATTGCCAAAAACGAAAGTTGGGAATCACATTGCCGGACAAATCATTCGCAGCGGTACATCTCCAGCACCTAATTATGGTGAAGCTCAAGGCGCTGAATCCCGCTCTGATTTTATCCATAAGATGAAATTATGCCTCAAAGAATTACGTGAAACGAGGGTATGGCTGCTAATGATAGTAAGAGCAAATCTTATAAAGCCGGCATCAAAACTTGAACCCTTGATTGATGAAGACAACCAGTTGATTTCGATATTTGTTAAAAGCATTGATACTGCAAGACGAAAGAGTAAGAAAACTTCATAATTCGACATTCGACATTCGACATTCAATATTCGCATTTTTACTAAATTAGTTGTTTAAGTTAGCGCTTATGGGTATCGGCAGGGCTCATGTCTTTCAGTATGGATAATAAATAAACAAAATTTCAAATGGCTAAGACAAGTATTGAAAAGAGAAAAGCGAAAAGAAAGGCCAAACAAAAACAACGAAAAGTAAATCTGTCGCTGGCCCTTCAAAAAAGTAAGGCTGAATATCTTTTTCAGGAAGCGCTCTGGCTAAGAGACGATGGGAAGTTGGAGAAGGCAATTGCTTATCTTGAAAAAGCTCTTAAGTCAGATCCGCATAATAAAGATATGCTTAATGAAATAGCCTATCTGGGAAATCGAACAGCCAAACCTGATGTGGAGCTTAAGGGACTTTTGGGGCTGCACAACAATGGATGCATAAAAATTGAACATATGCCGGCCTTGTGTGAGCTTCTAAAAAGGACCTCCAAGTATGAGCAGTCATTAAGCATAGCCGAAGAAACCCTGCAACTTATCCCCAAAATGAAGATCCGCAATAAAAGAGCAACCAGAGCATTCCTTGTTGAAACCCAGAAGTATTGCCGGTCTCAGTTGCAAAGAAAACTGAATCAGCCTGCTGTTAGCTTCAGTAAAGATACGTTGTCAACAACCCAGGAAACAATCAAGCCTTCCGCTGCTTTCAAAAATGATGCGCCGACTGAAATTCGTTCAAAAAAGTCGGTTTCCGTACCGGAAATACCTATAACCATACAGATGGATTCGTTATCTTTTCTAAAAGACCTTGTCAATGGTGAGTCCACATCTTTGGAGAACTATGAACTTGCCCTCGAAGGCCATCGGATCCGTTTTAAAGAGACCTTTGATAATTTAATCTGTCTTTATAACCTGCATGATGTTCGCTCATTATGGTATCAGGAGGAAACAGCCAGAAAGATTTTAAAAAGCTTTCGCGGCCGGGCATTACTTTCAGATGAGGTTGGCCTTGGCAAGACCATTGAAGCATTGATCGTATTTAAGGAATATATCCAAAGGGGCATGGTAAAAAGTGGCCTGATCCTGACACCAACTCCCCTTGTGAGCCAGTGGCAGGAAGAATTGAAGACAAAATTCGGGCTCGACATACCTTCTACAGATGACAGGGATTATCGGACAAAAGGGGTTTCTTTTTGGGAAGAACCCTTCATCCTGGCATCCATCAATCTTGCAAAGTCAAAGAATAATTTCCAGTTAGTGACCAAAAGAGAATATGATATAGTCATAGTCGATGAAGCCCATCATCTCAAGAATCGAAACACCATAAACTGGAAACTGGTCAATGCCCTGAAAAAGAGGTTTTTGCTTCTCCTTACTGCTACTCCGGTAGAAAACAACTTGATGGAATTATATAATCTCATCACCTTGTTGAAGCCAGGCCAGCTAAAAACAGCTTCGGCATTTCGGAATGAGTTTATGACGCGCGGGGACCCAACAGATCCACAAAATCGCACAAAACTCAAAGAGCTTCTTGGTCAGGTTATGATTCGAAATACCAGAGCACTGGCAAAGATTGACATACCTCCCCGCTTTGCTCAGACTATCAGGATAGATCCAAATAAAAATGAGAAGGAACTCTATGAAAGAATCTCTAACCTGGTGATAAATATCAATAATACAAATGGGAAAGGGAATAGACTCCTTCTTAAAAACTTGCTGGCAGTAGCCGGGTCTTCGCCAAGAGCAGCAAGTCTCACCCTTTCCCGCATGCTTGAAAACAAAAATCTTCTTTTGGAACATGAAAACGAGATTAGGGCCATAAACAGCCTTTGTCTATCACTGGACGATAATCGCAAGAACAAGGTTCTGTTTAAACTCATAAAATCATCACCAGGTAAAATAATTATCTTTGTCAAGTATCTTGGCACGTTGCATCATATTTCCGATTTCCTTTCCAGGCACGAGATTCCCCATGCTCTATTCCACGGCAGCATGGATAATCGGATGAAAGATGAACAGATCGGCAGCTTCAGGGATAAAAAAGAGATTCTGTTAACAACGGAAATCGGAGGTGAAGGCCGCAATTTACAATTTTGTAACCAGATGATCAATTATGACCTGCCATGGAATCCCATGAAAATAGAACAGAGGATTGGACGTATTCACCGAATTGGGCAGAAAAAAGAAGTCATGATTTACAACCTGTGCGCTGCAGGCAGCATGGAAGATTATATTCTTGAGGTACTTGATAAGAAAATCAACATGTTTGAAATGGTGATCGGTGAAATCGACATGATAATTGGAAGGAATAAGGGTGAGCCTGAGTTTTCCGAAATGGTTTATGATATATGGGTTAATCCAGCGTCTAAAAAAGAAAAGCAAAAGTCCTTTGACCAACTGGCAGGCATACTAAAGAGATCTAAAACCA
>VMSQ01000277.1 GCA_013792055.1 Desulfobacteraceae bacterium | reverse complement strand
CTCTGGAAGATCAGCATGGAACTGTTGAAGTCGTAGTATTTTCTTTAGCTTATGCAGCTGTCCATGAGCTTTTGGTTGAAGATGACGCTGTAATTATACAGGGACAAGTAAAAAAGGATGAGAATTCTGTAAAAATTCTGGCAGACACTGTAGTGCCGATTGAGAAGGCCGAAGAAACTTTGACTGCAAGCATTCATTTTAATTTGAATAAAAATAAAACAGGAAAAGATTTGCTTTTAAAATTGAATGATATTCTTAAAAGATATCCGGGCTCATGCTATGCATATATTCATTTATTTACTCCTGAAGAAACAGATACAATTATAGCTCTGCCTGATACAATGAGATTAAAGGCTGGTTCGTCATTGACTCGGGCAGTAAATGATCTTATTGGTTATAATGCCGTAGAAACCGTATGTGACTCTGAATATAAAGGGCAAAAAGAAAACAATAAAAAAGGAAGATTTAGACATGCCTGACCTGATGGCAAACGTATATGCTGTATTGCTCGCAGGCGGGGCTGGAACGCGTCTTTGGCCTGTATCCAGAAAGCTCTATCCCAAGCAGCTTGTAAAGTTTATAGGTAAAGATTCTCTTGTCCAGAGTACCATAAAGAGGCTGAGCCCTGTACTTGACACAGAAAGAATAAGAATTGTATGCGGAAAGGAACATTTCCATGAGACAGCTATGCACATGGCTGAAATTGGCGTCCGGCCTGAAGAAAAAATCATCTGTGAACCATGTGGCAGAAATACAGCGCCCGCTATTCTGCTTGCGGTATTCAATATCTTAAAAAGTAAACAGGATCCTGTTCTGTGTGTTTTTCCGGCTGATCATGTAATTAGAAACGTAGAGAGTTTTCATAATAAGTTAAATTCAGCGGTGCGTCTTGCTGAGAAGGGATATATTGTAACATTTGGCATTAAACCCAATTACCCTGAAACTGGATATGGGTATGTTGAAGGCGTCGGCGAGATATTTGATGGAGCATTAGCGATTAAGAGATTTGTTGAGAAGCCGGACGCAGAAACCGCAAAAAAGTATGTTAAGGCTGGAAACTTTTTTTGGAACAGCGGAATGTTTGCTTTCATGGGCTCTGTCATGATGGAAGAATTTCGCAAATACCAGCCCGAACTCCTTAAAATAATGAAAGATATTATTTCAAAAGACAAGCCAATAACAGTAGATGAATATAAGAGACTGCCGGACATTTCTATAGATTATGCTATAATGGAAAAAACGGATAAAGGCGTTGTTCTGCCATCTGATTTTGGATGGAGCGATATAGGATCATGGAAGTCTCTTTATGATTTTCTTCCAAAAGATAAGGACAATAATATTATTGATGGAGATGTTATTGCAAAGGATACAAAAAACTGTTTCATAATGAGTCGCGATCGGCTGATCGCTGCAAACCATCTAAATAAAATAGTTGTTGTTGAAACACCCGACGCTGTATTTGTTTCGGATATTGATAACAGCAGAGATGTGAAATCTATTGTTAACCAGCTAAAAGGAAAGGGAAGAAAAGAATATAAGAACCATAATACAGTTCGTCATCCCTGGGGGAGTTCTACTGTTCTTGAACATGAAGATGATGTTAAAGTCGAAAGACTTGTCATATATCCTGATTCAAATCTTCAGCTTAAAGTTGACGGTTCGGTTTTACAACATCTGATTGTGATTAAAGGCCGTGCAGAAATTATATCAGATAGGCAAACCGAATTTTTAAGCAAGGGAGATTCCAAAATAATTTCCGGCAATGAATCTGTTAAAATTTATAATCCGGGAAAACAACCAGTTTGTATTATTAAAGTAAATATATCGAACTAAAGTTCGAAGGCTAAAGGCTAAAGGCTAAAGGCTGAAGGCTGAAGGAAAAATATTATGAAAGTACCATTACTAGATCTTAAGCTGCAGTATCAGGCAATTAAAGAAGAAGTCCTGAAAGTTACCGAAGAGATTTTTGAGAGCCAGTATTTTATACTTGGCCCGCATGTTGAAGCGCTGGAAAAAGAGATAGCTGAATATTGCTCCTCAAAACATTCAGTCGGCGTCTCTTCGGGAACTGACGCTCTTCTTATTTCACTTATGGCTGCTGATATTGGAGCAGGTGACAGCGTTATCACTCCAACTTATACTTTTTTTGCAACAGCCGGCTCAATAGCCCGTGCTGGAGCCACGCCCGTTTTTGCAGATATTGATTATAAAACTTATAATATCTCATCTGAAAGCATTTGCAGAGTAATAGATGACATGACAGTGGAAGAAAGGGGTAAGTTAAAAGCCATAATCCCCGTCCATCTATATGGTCAATGTTGTGACATGGATTCTATACTCGAAATAGCAGAAAAATATAATCTTGTTGTCATTGAAGATGCAGCACAGGCAATTGGTGCGGAATATAAAGCAAGGCGTGCAGGCTCAATGGGTGATTTCGGCTGTTTTTCTTTCTTTCCTTCAAAAAATCTTGGAGCCTTTGGAGATGGTGGAATTGTTACAACAAATTCAGATGAATTCTTTGATAGATTGCGCTTGCTGAGAGTTCACGGATCGCATTTAAAATATTATCATAAAAAAGTGGGAGGAAATTTCAGGCTGGATGCACTTCAGGCAGCCATTGTATCCATTAAGCTGAATTATCTTGACGGCTGGACTGAGGCGCGGCAGGCAAATGCAGATAAATATAGAGAACTTTTTATTGACGCAGGGTTGGATAATATTGTTAATCTTCCGACTGAAAAGGAAAACCGGCATATTTACAATCAGTTTGTAATAAGTTTGAAGGAAAAAAGAGATGATCTTAGAATATTTTTAAATGATTCGAGCATAGGTACTGAGGTTTACTATCCTGTCCCCATGCATCTCCAGGATTGCTTTTCATACCTGAATTACAAAAAAGGAGATTTCCCTGTGAGTGAATACGCTGCCTCACATACTTTAGCGCTCCCTGTATATCCTGAACTTTCATATGAGCAACAGGCATATGTGGTTGAAAAGATAAAGGAATTCTATTTGTAAGAAGACATTTCTTTAGAGTTCCCTGAATTCTATACATTGATTACAGTTAAGCGTTCACGGAACATTGAAATTGGAAATTGGAAATTTGGCCTTCCCGCCCGCCTCGCCTGAGCGAGAGCGATGGCGGGCAGGCATGTTTTTGTACAGTTCTTCCCGATTTCCAATTTCTAATTTAATCTCTCCCTAATTTCTACTTTCCAATTTCAAGCCGTGAACGGCTACGATTACAGATTGACAAGTTATAAGTGGGCTGTTAAAAATTTAACATATGCAGATATCGTCAAATAGTTGAGTTGGAAAATGGTCGGGTAGTAAAATATGAGGTTTGTTAATTAGACTGGTGACTAAACTTTCACGTGATGTTATTGTAGTAAACGAGCTGGGCCTTCATGCAAGGTCTGCTGCCAGGATTGCGGAGATCGCCAGGAAAGCAAATTCTAACGTCTGGATAATTAAAGGCAAAAGAAAGGTTGATGCTTCAAGCATACTTGACATCCTGACTCTTGAGTGTGCAAAAGGGTCTAAAATTACACTTAAGATTGATGATCAGTCAGACCTTGATGTTTTAAACGATGCTGCAAGGCAATTTGAGACAGGATTTGGAGAATTAAGCTAAAAATGACAGATACTGGTTTAAAAGAGATTATATTGACTGGAATAGATGCTTCTCCAGGCATTTGTATAGGAAAGGCTTATATAGTCGATATAGAAGGCGTGGATGTTGTAAAGAAATATTTTATAAGTGAAGAAGATGAAGAGAAAGAGATCAAACGTTTCAAAAGCGCTGTAAAAAAGGCAAGGGACCAGTTGCGCGCAATTATAAATAATGCTCCTGAGGAATTGCGTGATCATGCATATATACTTGAAACTCACAAAGTCCTGCTTAAAGACAAGATGCTGTATGGCAAGACAATTGAAATAATTAAGAATGAAAAAATAAATGCGGAGTGGGCTCTCAAGAAAGTAGTATCAGAAGTGAAATCCATGTTTAAAAAAATGTCGGACTCATATTTAAAAGAGCGCGCTACTGACATAACATATGCGTCTGACCGCATAATGAGAAATTTGGTCGGAGCAGAAACAGAAAAAATTGCCGATATTGATAAACGGGTAATACTTGTCGCTAACGATCTTTCTCCGGCAGAGGCAAGCCAGATACATCTTGAGCGGATAAAGGGATTTGTAACCAATCGTGGCGGAAAAACATCTCATACAAGCATTATAGCCCGAACCCTTGAGATTCCTGCTGTCATGGGTCTGGGTAATGCTACTCATAGCATTAAAAATGATGATTTAATTATTGTTGATGGCACGGCAGGTATAGTGATTATTCATCCCACAGAAGAAACTCTTCTGGAGTACGGAGATCGTAGCGTCAAATACGAAGAACGTAAAGCAGATATTACCCGCGACAGCCATCTTAAAGCTGAAACTGCTGATGGGTTCCAGTTAAAGGTTATGGGCAATATCGAGCTTCCTGAAGAAGTTGTATCAGTTATTGATTACGGCGGAGATGGAATTGGACTTTACAGAACAGAGTTTCAGTATTTAAGCAGCTCCAGTTTGCCAAATGAAGATGAGCTTTTTGATAAATACAAGGATGTAGTCGAGGTCATTGCGCCGAAACCGGTTACTATACGTACTCTAGACATAAACGGCGATAAAGCATTTAGTAATAATTCCGATTACGTGGAAGTCAATCCCGCCCTGGGCCTGCGGGCTATCAGGTATTGCCTGAAAAATCCTGATGTTTTCAGGACACAGCTAAGAGCTATTTTAAGGGCTGCGGCGTTTGGCAATGTCAGGATTCTGATTCCCATGATATCTGGTTATGGGGAAGTCCTTGAAACAAAAAAGATACTGAATGAGGCCGCCGATTCTTTGGAGAAAGAAGGAGCTCTATTTAACAGAGACGTGGAGTTCGGCATAATGATAGAAGTTCCTTCCGCAGTAGTAATTGCAGATATTCTGGCAGGGGAAGTAGATTTCTTCAGTTTAGGCACCAACGATCTTATACAGTACTCGCTTGCAATAGACAGGGGAAACAGACATGTGGCTCATCTCTATCATGCGCTTCACCCGGCCATTATCCGCATGATAAAAAATGTTGCTGATGTGGCTAAGGACAAAGGGATAAAGGTTTTTATGTGCGGCGAGATGGCTGCTGATCCTATTAACATGCCTATACTTTTAGGCCTGGGTATAGATGAATTAAGCATGAACCCTCAGTCGATTCCTGCTGTAAAGGGCATGATAAGGGCACTTAAAGTTAAAGACGCCAGGGTTTTCATGAAAGATGTTTTTAAAAAGAAAACAGCCTCAGAAGTCGAGGAATTGATAAAAGAAACATTCGGCAGCATTCTTTCTGAAAAAATGTATGCTTGATAGAAATCTTCTTTTTGGAGAAGGCAGCATTTGGAGATAGAGCAAAAAAAAATTGTTACAGAAAATAGAAAGGCCAGATATAATTATTTTATAGAAGATACTTATGAGGCCGGCATGGTCCTTGTTGGAACCGAGGTCAAATCCCTCAGAATCGGCCGTGCACATCTTAAGGATTCCTATGCAAAGATTAAAGACGGAGAGGTTTTTGTTTATCAGGTGCATATTGGGGCTTATCCTTTTGCCCAAGAGAACAATCATGAGCCTTTAAGGCCCAGAAAACTGCTTTTGAAGAAGCTGGAAATAAAAAAACTGTATGGTAAAGTAAATGAAATGGGTTATACCCTGATTCCCTTAAGTATTTATTTTAAAAAAGGAAAAGCAAAAATGACACTCGCCCTTGCCAGGGGAAAACGCAAGTATGATAAAAGGGAGTCAATTAGAAGGCGTGATCAAAAAAGGGAACTGGACAGAGAAAAAAAGGAAAACTAGTGACTATACCCCCCACACACACAAAGTCTCAATACCTCTCAAAGAATTTTTTTTATCAACCTTTGGAACTTGACATTAAGGCATTTATCCCTTATTTTTATGCTATAGACTTTCAGATAAATAATTTCACTGTGTTATCAGTCGTCAACGTATAACTAATACGCCTTCCTCCTTCTGGCCTTGTGAAATTAATTATCTGAAAGTCTATATATGATGTCCTTTAGAGGTTTCATAATGTTCTTTCCAATAAGTCTGCAAATTTCCTCCTCCATATGGGGGCGAAATGGCTTTGACGGAGATAAAGAAGCTCTGGCTGCATACCGAGCTCCTACCTGCTCGTAAAAAAGGTTGGGACTTAAAAATAATCGCAGATGATTATAATTACGCTTTAGCCGCTTAAACGGCTAACGTTCTGTCGGGTTATTCCCGCGAATCCGATAAGGGCGACGACTAGCGGGATGGCTTTTCCTGATTTCCTGTTTCAGGATTAGCGAGACTTAAACAGGATAGTCTTTCAAGCATCCTGCCTGGAGGAGACTTGAATAGGCGAAAGCCAAAGTTCAGGCTAAGTATGTAGATGCCTGTGTGGAATATTTTCGGACGCGGGTTCGACTCCCGCCGCCTCCACCATTGTTTTTAAATCTAATCAGTTTTTTCAACTTTCAAGAAAAAATCGAAAATAAATTTGCTTTTCGTCTGAAAAATGTTATCAATAGCTTAATCAGTAAAGACCCGTCCTTAATTGGCGGGCCGGTTTCGTTCTAAAGGAAAGACCCATTTGCCAAAGTGGTATCCTGAAGTATGGGACTATGAGAATTTTTTGAAAGGAGGGTGTCAACTATGGCTAATGGAATTGTAAAATGGTTTAACAGCAGCAAAGGTTACGGCTTTATTGAGCAGGAAGATGGACCGGATGTATTTGTTCATCATTCAGGAATCAATGCAAGTGGCTTCAAATCTCTTAATGAAGGCGACCGGGTTACCTTTGACATAGAGCAGGGACAAAAAGGCCCTGCTGCAACAAATGTTACTGTGGTTTAGATTATTATAGGTTAACAAAAGGGCATTCCATCGAATTATGAGGGAATGCCCTTTTTATTATACTCTGTTCGCTTGCGACAGGGGTAAACTCGAAAACCATTCAACCATTTGCTTTCGGCACTCCAGACAGTTGCTATTCGATTTGTGGCGCTGACTGTATTGGGCTATCAGGTTGTCCACATGTTCCTCATAGATGTTGGCCAGGTTCTCTTTCCTGAAAAAGGCATCCATGCAGGAATAAACCATGCCGTCCTGCGCAGAGATAATCAGGGAGGCAGGGCACGGGTCGGTCATGAGTACGGTCTGAGATGCTGCATTGGAAGATGACTCTGTAAGTATGTCCTGACTGCAGACAGTAGATACGATTTCAGCAGC
Source organism: Desulfobacteraceae bacterium (assembly GCA_013792055.1). Taxonomy (GTDB): domain Bacteria; phylum Desulfobacterota; class Desulfobacteria; order Desulfobacterales; family ETH-SRB1; genus B13-G4. The sequence goes on along the minus strand of VMSQ01000277.1, from coordinate 3,134 downwards.
TCCTGCAGAGTTGCCATGGCCATAGTAAATCTTGTGGACTTTCTGAAGAAGAGCTTTATCTTCTGTCAGAAATAACGTATCTTTATTCAGGTAAAGAGCAGGCAACAGAAATAAGTTTCTAAACATATCAAAAAGGCTGTTGAGCAACGTGCTCTCAACCCGGCTGTCTGGAACAACCACAGGCTGTAAGATAAGTCTCGGCGTCTCCCGGTGCACATTGCCCTCTAAGTCAATAGCATGTATTGACCGCTTCCAGGGCAGGTAATAATAGTTGTAGTAGAAATCTATATCCTTCATTGTTGACAGAGGGGCTTGGTGGATAAAGTGAACATTATACCTGGCAAATAGGTTCTCCATGAGAAACCCCATAATGCCCTTCTGAATATATTCCACCTGAGGCATACCGCTCGACAGATTTTCCGCCATAAGATAAATATGAGATTTCATGTCCATATACGAAAACAGGTTCGACAGAGTAAGTCTGAGCTTCTCAAGCTTTCCCCTGTCGTGTTCGCCCAGTACCAAGAATATCTTCTGTAAAACCGGCTTCAGATTTGTTTGAAAATCGTTGTTCATCATTTCCTGTTCACAAGACTATGAGAGCTTTGCATAACTGCCATTTTCTCGTGATGCGGCGTCAGGCTTCAAAATTTAATCCTCGAAATACCCAATGTATTCCTCCGGTTAAATTTTTCGCCTTCCTTGCCTGACGAAAAAATGTCGCATTATGCAAAGCTCACTATCTTTTGCTACGACACAATCCGCCTTCCCCTGTCAATGGAATTTGCCCGCCATAAGTTCTGAATCTTTATAATTTCATTATATGTCATGCAGTCAGTCTCAAAGTTATTCCCAATGGCAAGATACGCAGGCCGCTTGTTGCTCAAGGGTTTAATCTTATATTCCTCATAATGACGGGCTATCTTTGTCCCAAAATAGACCTGCATCTGCTGTGAGTTTGTGTTACCCATAATTTTAACTTTGTTTGCTTTCACAAATTCCAGGGTCATCACTGCATCCTCGAATGTTTCATATGGAAGACCAAACACAGTAAAAAGCTCTACTTCTATTTTCTCATTCTGGGCCAGCTTGATTGCCTCAGCCACCTTTTCAGTAGATATGTGCTTGCCAAGCTTTGCCAGTACCCGTTCTGAAGCTGATTCCAAGCCAAAGGCAATGGTGCTCACCCCCGCTCTTTTCATCATCTTCATCACTTCAGTGTTCACAAGATCTGCACGGGTCTGCAGCCAGATTTGCATTTCAAGGCCATCTGACAGCATCCTATCGAAAATTTCCATAATGCGTGCCGGTTTAAAGGAGATATTTGGATCAGCAAACCAGAGCCTCTTTACGCCCTTTTTTCTGATCCACCTGATTTCCTCGATGACCCTTTCAACAGAATGATAGCTTATTTTGTGCTTGAATGCATGGGGAGTGTAACAGAATATGCAGTCATGAGGGCATCCGCGAGAGGTCAGCATAAGAGCCTCATCCATGCGTGAAAAATCGAAAACGTCATCAAGATAGGGTGATGGATAATGGTCAAGATCTGTTGACGCATCAAGTCCTTCCGTATCAAAGACCTCGCCTTTTTCATCTTTGTAACTGACACCCAGAAGATTTGAAAAGGGTACCCCGTTTTTAACGGCCTGCGCAACACGCAAGAGTGTCTCCTCGCCTGAAGATCGACATATATAGTCAATATCAGGCAGTTCGTAAAAGGCCGAAGACGGCATAAACGTAGCTTGAGGCCCCCCGATAATAATCTTGATATCTCTGTTCACTGACTTTATTAGTCTTGCAAGGCCGTTCACATATAGCATGGTTCTCTGATAGGCCGACAGTCCAACCAGGGCAGGATTAAACCTTCTGACGATTTCACATAGATTTGTAGGGGAGATATGTGTATTCTCTCCAAGTGACAATATTTTGGCATTAAATCCCCTGGATTTGAGAAAGGAAGCTATATATCCCGATGAGATAGGAGTCAGGACCTGAGAAAAAGGATTTATTTCAATAAGTAATACATTCACAATGCAAACCCTTATAAGAGATGCATCTGTCAAGGTCAAGGGAAAATCAAAAACCTTTTCAAAGCGCTTAAATACATCCATACTGAAGAGCAAACAAAAAGCGCTAAAATTCATACTATTGAAAAATAGTCTTGACCATTTTTTAATAGTATGAAAAATAGCCGAAAATGGAAATTTTCCAGCATTTTTTAACAATTCTGATTCCGCTTATCATAATAACGGACCCTCCGGGCAATCTTCCATTTTTTCTTCTTTTCACAGAGCAGAATACCCTTGATGAAAGACGGAAAATGGCAGCAATTGCTTCATCATCTGCCGCGCTTATTCTTATCTTTTTTGCTCTTACCGGCGATTTTGTCTTGCGCTTTTTTAATATAGGACTTCCAGCCTTTCAGATTGCAGGAGGTTTTATTTTTTTTATTTATGCCCTGCAGATGCTTTGCCTGATTCCAAGCAATATCAAGGCAACACAGCAGGAGGAAAAGGAAGGTATTGAAAAGCAAAACGTGGCCCTGGTGCCGCTGGCAACACCCCTGATTGCAGGGCCTGGCGCCATAACTGCTGTTCTGGTGTGGCGGCATAATCCAGAGAGCTCTCTCAGCACACCATTATTACTGCTGGCGATCATTATTGCCTGCCTTCTTATTTATATTGTGTTTTATTTCGGAGAATGGATTCGGAAGATGTTGGGCGTTGGAGGCATTCGAGTAGTTAGTCGCCTTATGGGACTTCTGCTCGCAGTTATTGCTGTGCAGTTTATGGTTACAGGGTTTCAACAACTTTGTTGAGACCTTTGAACAGAAAATTACAAACTCGTAACGTAACCCCTCAATAAATCCGGGTAAATTACATGATACAAGACTCGCCCACTGGTGATAAAATGTAAGAATATCTGAAACTCACATCTAAGTGAGCCTAAAGAAAAAACAGTAGCCAAACCTTTTAATACGTATTGGTTAAGCGATAGATCATATGTTTTAAAGATAAATTTTCTTATGCGCTGTTTTTTCTCAAAGCTCACTAAGATGCTCAAACAGTCAGCTATTTTACATTTTATCACCAGCGGACTCGTCTTTTTTATTTTTAGCCGAACTTTTTGAG
>VMSQ01000205.1 GCA_013792055.1 Desulfobacteraceae bacterium | reverse complement strand
GAACTTACAGACTGAATATGATTTACGAATTATAAAGCGTAAAATTTGGTCAGACATCGAACGGCGAATTATAGCGGTTAAGACAACGGAAACAGGGATTGAGCATAGTGCCGGGGCATAACCCATCAGTCCACCTGACCCATATTCTGCACGAATGTTCCGTAAGATGACGTAAGACGATTATGCAAAACCAACAACTCTAAAAGCGAGCAACTTAAAATGACTAAACTGATACCGATTGAAAGGATTGCAAGTAAAATTTACTTGATACGAGGTATTAAGGTTATGCTGGACAGAGACCTCGCCAAACTCTATTGCGTGGAAACCAAAGCATTAAAACAAGCAGTTAGAAGAAATATCGATAGGTTTCCTGATGATTTCATATTTGAACTTAACAAGGATGAATTTAACAACTTGAGGTCACAAATTGTGACCTCAAGTTGGGGTGGTGCCAGGTATTTTCCCATGGCTTTTACCGAGCAAGGCGTGGCCATGCTCTCCAGTGTTCTAAAAAGTAACCGTGCGATTCAAGTGAACATTTACCCTGTTAAATAGCTTGAGAAATATATATGTTTTACACATATGTTCTCCATAGTAAAAAAGACGGCAATTTTTATACTGGTTTTACACAAGACCTCAAGCTAAGATTTGATCAACACAACAAAGGCCAAGTCGAATCAACAAAGGACCGGAGACCGTTGGAGTTGATATATTATGAAGCTTGCCTTAATAGAGATGATGCAATTCATCGGGAGAAATATTTAAAAACCTATCATGGGAAGGCGTATATAAGAAAACGACTAAAATCTTATTTAACAGGGTGAAAATTATGCGAACCTTTACCCAGCTTCGAAAGATGTTGTCAACCCATGAGGATTTAAAGAAAAAAATAGAATCCATGGAGGAAAAATATGACGAACAATTTCAGATTATATTTGAAGCTATAAAACAGCTTTTATCTGAGGAGGACAAGCCAAAGAAAAAAATAGGTTTCACGGTCAAGGAACGCCAAAAAGCTTACGGCAAATCCAAGAAAGCAGCAACCTCAGTCGAATTTTCATTGACGCCCCAAGCCAGGGAAATCTGGAATGCCATCCCAGGCGAAATTCGAATGAAAATATTAAACAACGTGTGGTGTGTCAACTGCTCTGATATAACGGGCATCGGTAGCGTCAGCGGAAAGATTGAAAAAGGAATGCTGGTGCTCAGAGGCATTTGTACACGTTGCGGCGGATCGGTTGCACGGGTCTTAGAAGACACATAGGGAGAACTGAAAACCATTTTTTTTCGAGCAAAAATTTATTAAAACTGTAAATGTGAAGGGCGTCCCGGAAGTCACCCGGAAGTCACCCCAATTTATGGCTTCAACCTGGGGAAAAACAAGATAGAGCAACCTCTAATTATTTAATCACACTGCAAGAACATCAATCTGTTTATTTAATAAAACCAGAAAATTTTAAGTTCCTTATTGAGACTAAGCATTGGGATGGTCGAAAAAGAGTTCGGGGCGTCTTTAATTATAATGGACAATATTACAATTTTTCAATTACAGACCCTTTAATCAGTCAAAAATATTTTCCTTCTATTGCAAACTTTTCAGATGGATTCATCGATATTGAGAATCCTGACGATTGCTTTATATGTGTAAGTTTAACATCCGAGTTTAAGGGTTGCCATTATAAAATAATTGCAACGGTTTTTGAAATATAAATGGAATTTTATCGTATGAATAACATCACTTTGTTTACAATAGGTTATTCAGGTTTTACTCTAAATGAATTTATTGACGTGCTTTCCAGGCATGGGATAACCGCAATCGCTGACGTTCGATCAGTCCCATATAGTAAATTCAAGCCGGAATACAATAGCGATCATTTAAGAATAGAACTAAAGAATAATGGCATAGAATATGTTTTTTTAGGTGATTTGTGTGGGGCGAGAATTGACGCGAATGAATGCTATGTTAACGGTAAAGCTGATTACATGCGTATTCCGCTCAAATCGGCCACCAATTCCGGCGCATTCCGGCCACCTGTTCCAGAGTAAATCGGCCACCTGATCGGAGCGAAGCGACGCTGGTTTTTTTACTACTTTTCAGATTTGTTTTTCTTAGTCAAGGAAGATCGTATTTTTCTCATGGACTCTCCTTTTAAATTTATTTTATGAGCATTGTGTATTAAACGATCGAGAATAGCATCTGCTAATGTCG
>VMSQ01000010.1 GCA_013792055.1 Desulfobacteraceae bacterium | reverse complement strand
GGTGACTCTTGTTAAAAGCATGATTGGAAGGCCTGAAAAACATCGCAAAATACTGCGCAGTATGGGGCTTACTAAGATCAACAGAGCTGTTGAATTTGAAGATGCTCCATCTGTTCGGGGGATGATCAACAAAGTTGCACATTTAGTTAAGGCTGAGGAGAAGATTGATGAAGCTTAATGAATTGTCACCAGCAAAGGGATCTCGCAAATCGCGAAAACGTCTTGGGCGTGGTGTGGGCTCAGGGACAGGCAAGACTGCCGGTAGAGGGACAAAGGGACAGAATAGCCGTTCCGGCGGGGGCGTTAGGCCAGGTTTTGAGGGAGGTCAAATGCCTATTCATCGTCGTTTACCCAAACGTGGTTTTACAAATATTTTCAGAAAAAATATTGCTGTAATTAATATACGTGACCTGTCGAGATTTGAGAAAGACAGCATAGTGGATGAAGATGCTCTTTTTAGTTCAGGCCTTGTTAAAGGTAAAATAGATGGCATTAAACTTCTTGGTCAAGGCGAAATAAAAACCTCTCTCACGATACGCTTAAACAGTGTCAGCAAAAATGCCAGAGAAAAAATTCTTACTGCTGGCGGCAATATAGAGGTTCTATAGTATGGTTAGTGAGGGATTTGGAAATATATTTAAAATACCCGAGCTAAAAAAAAGGATAGTATACACTTTTGCGCTTCTTATAGTTTACCGTATCGGAGTACATATTCCAACTCCTGGAATAGATGCTGTTGCGCTCGCTTCATTTTTCGCACGGGCAAAAGGGACCCTGCTTGGCCTGCTTGATATGTTTTCAGGCGGTGCGTTGGAAAGGCTCTCAGTTTTTGCTCTCGGGATAATGCCTTACATAAGCGCATCCATTATTCTCCAGCTTTTAACAGTAGTTGTACCGCATCTCGAGAGGCTGTCAAAAGAGGGCGCACAGGGGCGGAAAAAAATTACACAGTATACCCGTTATGGAACTGTATTGTTAAGCATAATACAAGGGTTCGGTATCAGCATCGGCCTTGAACAAATGAGTTCGCCCGGCGGTGCTCCCATAGTTATACATCCTGGATGGGAATTCAGGCTTATGACTGTAATTACCCTGACGGCAGGAACCGCCTTTATTATGTGGTTGGGTGAGCAGATAACGGAGAGAGGGATCGGTAATGGTATTTCACTTATAATATTTGCCGGTATTGTTGCCGGGCTGCCAAATGCGATAGCAAATACTTTTAAACTCCTTTCAACAGGAGAAATGGGAGTCTTTTTAATCATAATCATGGTAGTTTTTATGATAGCTGTCATAGGTTGCATTATATTTGTTGAGCAGGGGCAGCGACGCATACCAGTACAATATGCTAAAAGGGTTGTGGGTCGGAAAATGTACGGAGGTCAGAGCACTCATCTTCCATTGAAAATTAATACCTCAGGAGTAATACCACCTATTTTTGCATCATCAATTATGATGTTTCCGGCGACTATAGGCAGTTTTATAGCAATTGCCTGGATACAGAATATTGTTTCTGCAATAACGCCCGGCAGCGTTATTTATGAAGCATTATTTGTAGGTCTAATATTCTTTTTCTGTTATTTTTATACTGCCATCACATTTAACCCCGATGATGTTGCGGAAAATATGAAAAAATATGGTGGCTATATACCTGGTATTCGTCCAGGTAAGCGTACAGCTGACTATATTGAGAGAGTTTTGACACGAATAACTCTTGGAGGCGCGATATATGTTTCTGCAGTATGTGTGCTTCCGTCAATTTTGATATCAAAATTTAATGTTCCTTTTTATTTCGGCGGCACGGCTCTTCTTATAGTTGTTGGCGTAGCCATCGATACTGTGTCTCAAATAGAATCGCATATGTTGACACGTCATTACGAGGGTTTTTTAAAAAAGGGCGGAGATAGGATTAAGGGAAGATTTTAAGATGGTGATTTTAAAATCACCCAAAGAGATTGAAAAGCTTTATGCAAGTAATCAGGTAGTTGCGGAAATTCTTTCTAAACTTGAGTCAGAGGTAACACCTGGAATTGATACTCTTTATTTAAATGACCTTTCAGAACGTTTGGCTTATGAGAAAAATGCGATTCCAGCCTTCAAGGGATACAGGGGTTTCCCTTATTCAATATGCGCGTCTGTTAATAACACGGTTGTGCATGGGTTCCCTTCTAAAACTCCGCTGAACGAAGGCGATGTTATTAGCTTGGATTTTGGTGTTCTTTTAAACGGTTATTACGGTGATGCAGCTATCACGGTAGCCGTTGGCAAGATATCCGAATCTACCCGAAGGCTAATTCAGGTTACAGAAGAGGCTCTCTACAAAGGTATTGAAAAGGCGATTCCGGGCGGCAGGCTTTCGGATATTTCTCATGCAATCCAAACACATGTTGAAGCAGCTGGTTTTTCAGTAGTTCGCAATTTTGTAGGGCATGGTATAGGAACAAATCTTCATGAAGAACCTCAGATACCTAATTTCGGCAAGCCTGGTATGGGAGTCAGATTAAAAGCGGGTATGACTTTGGCTATAGAGCCCATGGTGAATGAAAAAAATTATGATGTTAAAATACTTGAAGATGGATGGACGGCTGTAACAAAGGATGGTTCTTTGTCTGTACATTTTGAGCATACTATTGCGATTACAGAAAAAGGTCCAGTTATCTTAAGTAAAAGGGACGGGAGTTAAAAATGCCAAAGGAAGAGGCGATAAAGGTGGAGGGCAAGGTTCTTGAGGCTCTGCCCAATGCAATGTTTAAGGTTGAACTGGAGAATAAGCACCAGGTCCTTGCGCATATTTCTGGGAAAATGCGCATGCATTTTATAAAAATTTTGCCGGGAGATAAAGTCACAGTCGAACTTTCACCATATGATCTCTCTCGTGGCAGAATAACATACAGGTCAAAGTAAGATAGCTAAGAGCTAAGAGCTTACCCGAAGGTATAAGGGAGTTTTATTTATGAAAGTGAGAGCATCAGCTAAAAAGATTTGCAGCAAGTGTAAAATAATTCGTAGAAAAGGGGTTGTAAGAGTGATCTGCGAAAATAAGCGGCACAAACAGAGGCAAGGATAAGGGAGGATAAGCTTTGGCAAGAATTGCGGGCGTAGATTTACCTAGGCAAAAGCGGATTGTGATAGCGCTGACATACATTTATGGAATTGGCAGGACAATATCGAAAAACATACTAACAAAGCTCAACATTGATCCTGATACCAAGAGTGATGATTTGTCAGAAGCCGAGATTAATAATATCCGCAAGGTTATTGACAGTGAATATAAGGTTGAAGGTGAGCTCCGTACAGAAGTTTCTATGAATATCAAAAGACTTATGGATCTTGGAGCATATCGCGGCCTCCGCCACCGAAAATCGCTTCCCGTGCGGGGACAGAGGACAAGTACTAATGCGCGCACAAGAAAGGGGCCGAAAAGATCGGCTGTTAAGAAGAGAGGTGGAGAGACAAAGAAGTGATTCGGGTAATAAGTTTAATCTTAGCCCGCAACCCGTAACAAGAGGAAAAAGAGGCTTTATTTATGGCTAAAAGAGTCCAAACTAAAAAGAAAGAAAAGAAAAATATTCCGAATGGAATAGTGCATATTCAATCTACTTTCAATAATACAATAGTTACTATTACAGATCCTGCAGGTAATGTTATTGCCTGGTCAAGTTCCGGCGTTCATGGATTTAAAGGATCTCGAAAGAGCACACCATTTGCCGCTCAGCTGGCAGCCGCAGACGCTGTAAAAAAGGCGATGGAACATGGGATGAAGAATGTTGAAGTATATGTAAATGGCCCTGGAGCAGGAAGGGAGTCGGCGCTTCGATCATTGCAAGCAGCAGGGTTTAATGTTGTTATGATCAAAGATGTTACTCCTATCCCACACAATGGTTGCCGACCACCAAAAAGACGCAGGGTATAGATAAAGGAGGAGAATTTGGCACGATATATAGGGTCAGTTTGTCGGTTATGCCGACGAGAAAACTTAAAGTTGTTCCTAAAAGGAGATCGTTGTTATTCTGATAAATGTGCTTTTGACAGACGGAGTTTTCCGCCAGGTCAGCATGGCCAGCGTCGTGGAAGAAAAAATTCAGACTATGCTATTCAGCTTCGTGAAAAGCAGAAGGTAAAACGCATGTACTGTCTTTCAGAAAAGCAATTCCGTCTGTTTTTTAAGAGGGCGGACCGCCAGAAGGGTATAACTGGAACAAATTTGCTTGTATTGCTGGAACGTCGGCTTGATAATGTTATTTATCGTTTAGGTTTTGCTAATTCAAGAAATCAAGGCCGTCAGCTTGTCAAGCATAATCATTTCCTTATTAATGGCAAGAAGGTAAACATTCCTTCCTATACGATAAAAATGGGTGATGTTATTGAAATACGTGAAAAAAGCCGTAACATACAGGCCATAAAAGATTCATTTGACGCCGTTGTCAGAAGAGGCATTCCCCAGTGGCTTGATTTAGAAAAAGAGAGCTTGAAAGGTATGGTAAAAGCTTATCCTGTCCGAGAAGATCTGACAATGCCTATCCAGGAGCAGCTTATAGTAGAGCTTTATTCCAAGTAAAATGCAGAATTTTTTGTAATTGGAATGAGCAAATAACTAAATTCCCATAAATTTAATCTGGAGATAAAATATGTCGTCAAATGAACTTATGTACATGAACTGGCAAGAAATGATAAGGCCGGAAAAGGTGCAGGTAACCAGCAAACCTACTTATAGCAAGTTTGTTTGTGAGCCTCTTGAAAGAGGATTTGGCATAACGATTGGTAATTCTTTAAGGCGGATAATACTTTCTTCTTTGTATGGAGCTGCAATAGTAGCGGTAAAATTTGATACTGTAATGCATGAATTCAGTGTTATTCCAAGCGTGCTTGAGGATGTTTCTGAAATTATTCTTAACTTGAAAGAGGTGCGCTTCAAAGTAGCCGATGCCGAACCAAAGACAGTTCACATTAATGCCAAAGGAGAGAGAGAAGTAACTGCCGGTGATATAATCAGTGATGATGGAAGATGCGAAGTTCTTAATCCTGATTCACATATTGCAACTCTCTCTAAGAATGCGAAACTGAATATGACCATGACCGTTAAAGTCGGGAAAGGATATTCTTTGTCCGAAGCAAATAAGGATGAAGATGCACCTTTAGGCACAATACCTATTGATGCAGTATTTTCTCCGATTAAGCGTGTAAATTATGTAGTAGGTAATGCCAGGGTGGGGCAGAAAACTGACTATGATAAGCTCACCTTAGAGGTGTGGACAGATGGAAGCATACTTCCCGAGGATGCTGTCGCGTACGCTGCCAAGATTTTTAAAGAGCAGCTGACAATTTTTATTAATTTTGATGAAAAAATTGAACCAGAATCCGAGAAGAAATCCGATGAGCTGCGGGAGCCTCAGATTAATGACAACCTTTACAGAAGTGTCGAGGAACTCGAGCTTTCTGTTCGCAGCGCTAATTGCCTCAAAAATGCCGATATACTAAAGATTTATCAGTTGGTAAGTAAAACCGAAGCAGAAATGCTCAAGACAAAAAACTTTGGCAGAAAATCTTTAAATGAGATTAAGGAAGTCTTAAGTGAAATGGATCTTTCTCTGGGTATGAAGCTTGAAGGATTTGTTCCTACTGAGGAAGACACAGATGAAGAGGAGCAGGCTGGTCTATGAGACACCGAAAAGCTGGATTGAAATTAAATAGAACTAGTAGTCACAGAAATGCCATGTTCAGAAACATGGTAACCTCTCTGTTTAAATATGAGCGTATCCGTACTACTGATACAAAAGCAAAGGGATTAAGACTTTGGGCGGATCATCTGATCACTCTTGCGAAACGGGGAGATCTTCATGCTAGGCGACAGGCGCTTTCAATAATAAGAGAGAAAGATGTTGTTCACAAACTGTTTAGTGAAGTTAGTGAGCGCTTTGGTGCAATGTTAGGAGGATATACCAGAATTGTTAAGCTGGGAAGACGTCCTGGAGATGCTGCGCTTGTTTCTATGATTGAGTTCGTTACTTCTGAAAAGAGTAAAAAGAAGAAAACAAAGGCCCCCAAAAGTCCTGCCGTTAAAAAGAAACAGGTTGCGGTAGAGAAGGCCAAACCCGAGAAAAAAGAAGAAAAACTTATAGAAAAGATAGCCGAAGAAAAGTCTGCCGGTCCTGAAGAAGATATAGACAAGAAGGCAGATGAAATGGAGGCAGCGCCGGAATCACCGGAATCAGAGGGGCCTCCGTCTGAAAAAGATAAGGCTGAAGATGACATGGAAAACACCGAACCTGAAAAATAGCAGTTTTTTAAAAATAATAAAAAAGCCCTGCCTGGATTTACAGACAGGGCTTTTTAAATTATTATGACTCACATATTTTGATTCCTTAATTCCTGTCCGCTCTAAGTTATTTTGTAAACGTTCACAGGATACATTTATGCCTTACGGAGTTGTTTTGAAAGATGAACGTCCAACATCGAACATTGAACGTCGAATAATGATGTCGCTCCGCTCCGCCAGTTTATAAATTGGCAGAATACCTTATTCATCAAAATTCGATGTTGGACGTTCGATGTTCGATGTTCATTTTTTTCAGTCCCTCCTATGCAAAAACAACTTACCCCTTAAAGCTCTTGATAAATTTTGTACTTTTCGAATGCGGCCCGCGCTTCATCTATTAATAGATATTCTTTTCCTGTATATCTTGGTGAGAAATGGAAAAGAGTGTATTGCTTAATATTGGCTTCGCCTGCTAATCTGCCGGCCTGACGAGCAGTAAGGTGATATTTTTTGTCAGCCATGTCTCTGTTATTTTCAAGAAACGCTGCTTCTATAAAAAGATGGTCCGAATTTTTTGCAAATTCTATTATTTTTTCTTTGTTGTATTTACTGTAAGCAACATCTGCAAGATATGTAATCTTCTGCCCAGGAGTAATAAGAGCGATTTGTTTTGAAAGATCGCCAAGAATAAATTTTTTCTCTTTATTACCTTTTCCGTAAGTTACCTTAAATTCGGAATCAGGATCCTGGCCGTTGAATAAAGCTTGTTTGAACTCTTTTAGCCAGGGGCCTATTTCAAGTCCAAGAACAATAACTCTGTCTTTAATTATATTAACGTGAAATCGTTCTTCAATTGAAAACCCCAGGCATGGTATGCTGTGGTCCAGGATTACAGCGGAAACAGACAGGGCCGGTTCCTTTAAAAGGATGGCGCTAAAGTCTTCTTTTATATCTTCTTGAATAGGGATAAATCTGTTTTGACACAGATACTGTCTGGAAATCAGGTGATCAGGATATACCTCGGTAACATTTAAAGACAACCTGTTGTTAAAATTTCCTACAAGGTTCCATGAATAGCCTGCCAGTTTTCCTTCAATATTTTTTATAAAACCTTCAGGACCATACATGTATAATTTTTTTTCGCGGCCAAGAAAAAGCCGCAGCACCCTGTCAAAACCAACAAAATGATCCATATGTGTATGTGTGACAAAAATATGGCTTATCTTAAGAATATCTCTTGTTGAAAGAGAATTAATATCGCCTAAATCGAAAATCAGGGCTCGTTTTTCAAATAAAAAGGGGATAAATATTCCCGGGTCATCGAAAGGTCCGTTGATTAGCCTTGGATGAAAAGATGGGCGCATTGTTAAGGCAGAAATTTTATAACTTGCTGGTTTATACAATGATATATATCTTCATCAGAACCGAATATATCAATAACATCTTTGTGATTTATCAGTTTTTCTATAACAAAAGAGGTAACATAAATAGTTACGATATGTGGATTTGGAACAATATTTCTAACTGGTGCAATTTGGTAGTCAATATCAAACTCATCAGAATTGCTTAACTTTTTGATGCATTTATTAATCTGTTCTTCCAACCCGTTTTTATTGGTTGTTTCAATGATATTGTTCTCAATAAGCTTCATGGCAATAGCATTCGAGAGCGGTTCAATACATTCTTTTACGCTTTTTATTGCCTGTCTTCGAGCATATTCCTTTGAAGATTCTATTTTAGACAAAATACTTGACTCGCGATTACTTGGCCTGAATATTTTAGCCATAGATTATTCCCTATATTTATTGTAACGGTTCAGGGTTCACGGTTCAGAGTTAGTGAAGGTTAACAAAAGGAAGGTAACACTGAACTCTGAACGCCTAATGTTCATTTAATTTTTTTGCAGAGCATAATAATTGTATGTAAAATGGATTGCAAGGAAAATATTGTAAATCTGGTTGATCAGCTTCAGGGTTAGTCGGCTTTTAACCTTGAACCGTGAACCTGAGTAG
>VMSQ01000022.1 GCA_013792055.1 Desulfobacteraceae bacterium | reverse complement strand
GTTGATCATGGGGTCAAAAGTATCCGCCAGGGATCCGGCCCGTGTTTTTTCGAGTTTGCCACCTATCGCTGGAGGGAACATTGCGGTCCTAATTTTGATAATGATATAGGATATCGAACTGAGGAAGAATACCTTGCATGGAAGGAAAGGGACCCTCTGAAGTTGCTGGAATCACAATTGCTGGGTCAGGGAATCATTTGCAGAGATGATATCGAAGAAATGGAATTGAATATTCAACAAGAGGTTGATCAGGCTTTTGATTTTGCAGAAAAGTCTCCTTTCCCGGACACAGAGGAAGCCTTTACGGGTTTATATAGGCAATGACATGGGACACGGATTTTCGCAGATAAACGCAGATATAGAGTTTCAGAAAAAGAATTCGGACACGGATGAACACAGATTAACGCGGATTTTAATATGTTTTAATGATCTGTGCCTATCTGTGTAAATCTGTGTCCAACTTGTAATTCCAATAGGAGGATAATCATATGAAAACAATGATGAAAATTCCCTTAGTTCTTGAACCACAAAAGGAAGGTGGTTGGACAATAACCAGTCCTTTGGTTCCTGAATTGGTGACAGAAATCGATGAACTCGATGATCTGAATTCATGTGTTCACGATGCACTTGCCGCTGTCATTGAACTATACCAGGATATAGGGAAACAATTTCCTGCGAATCTACGAGCCGATAACGCCGAGGCTCCGGTATGGTTTGAGTCTTTGGTTATGGCTGAAGGATGAATTACAGAGAATTAACCAAAAAGCTGCGGGCAATTGGATGTCGTGAAATAGTGCGTCGTGGTGGCGGATCGCATCGAAAATGGTTTAATCCAGCTACAGGGAGAGGAACAACCATTCCGGATTGGGGCCAAAAGGATTTGAAAGCAGGTACGATCACAGCAGTTTGCAGACAGCTTGGGGTTGACAGGAATGCCTTGTGATAAAAATAGAGTTTCAGGAAAAGAATTTGGACACGGATTTTCACAGATACACGCAGATAAAAAGACAAAGAATGAGAGCTTTGAAAGACTAATATTATTTGTCATTTCGAGCGGAGCGAGAAATCTTAAATAACTTGACTCTTTAACGATTTCTCGTCACTTGCATTCCTCGAAATGACAAAATCCAAAGTTCTCTATAAATGCAAAAAAATCAGTGTTTATCTGTGTAAGTCTGCCTGCCCTGTTAAATTCCGTAGGACTATTTAACATGGGTGTCCAACTTATAATTCCAATAGGAGGATAATTGACTCGCACGCTAACATTTGCCCAGGCTATTAATGAAGCTCTTGCTCAGGCCATGGAGATAGATGAATCTGTTATCTGCTATGGCTTGGGAGTGCCCGATCCCAAAGGTGTTTTCGGCACCACACTTGGATTACAGGATCGATTCGGTGAGGCCAGGGTATTCGATATGCCGGCCTCGGAAAATGCTATGACTGGTGTTGCCATTGGTGCTTCCTTAAATGGTATCCGTTCCGTTATGACACATCAGCGCGTTGACTTTTTTCTTCTTGCCATGGATCAACTTGTTAATAATGCGGCCAAATGGCATTATATGTTTGGTGGGCAGTCGTCGGTTCCAATAACGATTAGGTTAATTATCGGGCGCGGGTGGGGACAGGGACCAACTCATTCCCAGAGCCTACAGGCTTGGTTCGCGCATGTCCCTGGGCTAAAAGTTGTTATGCCTGCGACTGCTTCAGATGCAAAGGGATTGCTTATTTCGAGTATATTTGACGATAACCCTGTTATCTTTTTGGAACACCGATGGTTACACAGTCTTAAAGGTGATGTCCCAGAAGGTGATTTTAGAGTTCCAATCGGAAAAGCACAACGGCTGAAAAGCGGTAATGATATTTCGATCGTATCGCTTTCATATATGACCATTGAAGCCTTACATGCCACTGAATTTCTGGAGCGTATGGGAATTTTGTGTGATTTAATTGACCTGCGTTCTGTAAAGCCGGTTGACTGGGAAATGATTTTCGATTCTGTCCGTAAAACAGGTAGATTGCTTACCCTCGATACGGGAGCATCAACGGGTTCTATCGCTGGTGAGGTAATTGCCCGCGTCAGTATGGAATGTTTTGACACTTTGAAACAAGCCCCAAAGCGTTTGGCATTACCAGATTTTCCCACTCCAACCAGCCCGTCCTTAGTCAAAGGTTTTTATAGATGCGCGGAAGATATAGTAGAAATTGTTGGAAGTATGCTTGGTAAAGAAATTAAGGGGAATAAATTGGTTGAGCAGCGCAGTTGGCCTCATGACGTTCCGGGAGATTGGTTTAAGGGGCCGTTTTAAGGTTTTACGTTTTCAAGAAGTACCACATGATTAAAGGATAATGGGAATGAAAAATATCAAAAGAAAAATCGAAACAATCATGCTTATGCAACCCAATTATTCTATTCTCGGAAAAAGAACATGGAAACTGCCGCCTTATAATTTGGCCATACTCAAGGCATGTTTAAGAGAATACAACATTTTTCTTTACGATCCCAATTTTTTGGATGAACCGGAAGCTGATATTAGAAAAAAGGTCCGCGATATTAAACCTGACCTGGTGGGGCTTACTTCATTTTCGACGGAATACATTGAAGAGGTTATGTATCATACTAAACTTATCAAACAAGAACTCCCCGATGCCGTAGTAGTGCTGGGGGGGGTATTGCCAACTGTCTGGATTGACAAGATAATCCAAGACAAAAATGTAGATTATTTCATAATGGGCGAAGGTGAATATCGGTTTAGAGAGTTGCTGAATTTATTGAAAAGTGGAAGTCAAAGCAGTAGCGATGTTGATGGGATTTCCTTTAGAAAAGGTGGCAAGCCAATTATCAATAGCCACAAATATTTTATTGACGATCTAGATGCTATACCATTTCCCAATTGGGGAGACTTAGATTATTCAAAGTACTCTAATTATAGGATGAAGTATGCTCCTGGTATACTACCAAGGCAATTTCCCTTTGCCACAACTCTTGCATCGAGAGGCTGTCCGTATAAATGTATCTTTTGCGCTGCAAAAACTGTCAGCGGCACTAAGGTAAGAATGCGAAGCGCTCAAAATGTTTTGGAAGAAATTGAATGGTACTGCAAGGAAAATAATATTAAAGAAATGATATTCTTGGACGATCATTTTTTTTTCAATAAGAAACGTGCCATCGATATTATGAATGGATTGATTGAGAGAAAATATGGTTTGACATGGAAATGTGCCAATGCCGCCGTATTTGCATTAGATGAGGAGCTACTGAACTTAATGAAACTTTCTGGCTCATATCAATTGACCTTATCTATAGAGAGTGGGGATCAGGATGTTGTGACCAACTTAATCAAGAAACCTATTAATCTGAAAAAGGCCAGAGAAAGAATCGAGCTTGCCAAATCTTATGGTTTTGAAATCATCGTGAATTTTATTATAGGTACACCGACTGAGACCTGGGATCAAATAAGAAGATCATTAGCGTATGCTGCAAGTATTGACGTAGATATTGTTAATATACATATTGCCACTCCATTACCAAAAACGGAGCTGATGGATATATGTATACGTGAGGGCATTCTTGAAACAGAAGATTGTGTTTCGGGATATACCACTGGGCAAATTAGCACTAAGGAATTTACTCCATTTGAACTACAGGTCTTACGGGCTTTTGAATGGGATAGAATTAACTTTTCGAGTCAAAAAAAGTTAAGTAAAATTGCCAGTATGTCAGGTCTTACGCTTAAGGAAGCACAAGAATGGCGGAAAAGTACAAGAGAAAATCTTGGATCGACCATTAGTTGGAAGAGTAGATTTGAAGATTAAACTTCGATGAGATTGATGTGCCGGGAAACTGGTTTAAGGGGCCGTTTTAAAGTCATATTGCAGGAATCAGGATTTTGAGTGAAAAAGAGCAAACAGCAATTATTATAGCTTCCTCCAGTGATATTGGAAGTGCTATGGCTCGTCACTGGAGGAAAAAGGCATGGAACGTTTTCGGGACCTACCGAAAAAAATCCTATGCCACCGCTGAATTGTCTGAAATTGGAGTGGAGCTTGTTCAATGTGACCTTTCAGATAACGGCTCTGTTCAAAAGGCTTGTTTAGAACTTCGAAATCTTTGCCCGCTTTGGGATAATCTGATTCTCTCTGCAGGGTCCCAAGAACCCATCGGTTCTTTTATAAGTTGTAATTTTGATAACTGGGCAGATTCTATCCAAGTAAATTTCACAAACCAGTTACGTATTGTTAAAGAATTACTGCCTAATAGGAACACAAATAACATACTTGGACCCTGCGTTCTTTTTTTTGCCGGCGGCGGTACTAACAATGCAACGAAGAACTATTCCGCTTATACCATTTCCAAGATCGCTCTAATTAAGATGTGCGAGCTTCTTGATGCGGAAATTCCTGGCACTCGCTTTGTGATTGTAGGCCCCGGATGGGTCAAGACCAAGATACACCAGGAAACTTTACTGGCAGGTATACGAGCAGGAGAAAATTATGAAAGAACTAAATACAGGCTTTCAAGTGATGAATTAACGCCCATGGACGAAGTATTGGATTGTTGTGACTGGTTGATTAATTCACCGAGGAATGTCATTAGTGGGCGTAATTTTAGTGTGGTTTATGATATGTGGGGCACAGAAGAATTATCCCGGAAACTTATTGACGATTTTAATATGTACAAGCTTCGAAGGCACGGTAATGATATTTTTGTAAGAAAGTGAGATAGCCCATGAAATGTTCAGATATTCTTGAAAACCTGTTTCTTTCACTTCCCCTTGTAACTGACCATCATGCGCCGGGTTCTCAGCTTTATAATTTGTTTAAGCATGTTGCCCGAAAGGAAATAGAGGGACTGTTTAGTGATATGGAATCACAAAGTATTGGTTTTCAACCATTCGGTGAGCTGGTGTTTCCGTACCACAAAATGGGGGCAGTTGATTCTCTTAATCTGTTTGATCTGGACGAACTAATTATTTTCAGTTTTTACTGGAAGAACCGAACAAGGTATCGAAAAGTTTTGGATATTGGAGCTAATTTGGGGCTTCACTCAATTTTACTGAGAAAATGCGGTTATGAGGTTTCCTGTTACGAGCCAGACCCACGTCACTTTGAAATATTGAAAGACAATCTTGCACTGAACCACATTTCAGATGTTGAAGCATTTAATAAGGCTGTGTCAACTCAAAAAGGGGAGGGGGAGTTTGTTCGGGTACTCGGAAATACTACCGGTAGTCACTTAGTCGGAGCCAAGTCGAATCCTTATGGAGAACTTAAGCGTTTTTCTGTGCAGATGGAAGGATTTCATGAAATAATAACCGATGTAGATCTTATTAAGATGGATATTGAGGGGCACGAAAAAGAAGTTCTTTTAAATACTGCATACGAAGACTGGAAAAATATGGACGTACTTGTAGAGATCGAGAATGCGGACAACGCAGCCGCTATTTATGAACACTTTACTCGTTTGGGTATTCGACTTTTTGCCCAAAAGAAAAACTGGTTGGAAGTGCATACTGTAGATGAAATGCCAACAAGCTATCGAGAAGGAACTCTTTTTGTGTCAATGAAGAGTGAGATGCCATGGTAAGAATTGCCAGCAGCTTCAGGAAAAAGCCATGAAACTCTCTGACTACGTAGCCGATTTTCTGGCCCGACAAGGAATCAGGCATGTATTCGCTGTATCTGGCGGGGCATCTGTCCATTTAATTCAGTCTCTTGAAGACATGCCCGGCATCACCTTCATTTGCCCTCAGCATGAGCAAGCGGGGGCAATGGCCGCTGATGCTTATGCCAGAGTAACAGGGAATATTGGCGCTGCCATTACTACAAGCGGTCCAGGGGCAACCAATTTGTTAAGCGGTGTTTGCTCTGCTTATTACGATTCGATACCAGTTATATATATAACTGGACAAGTCTCAACTTTCAGGCAGAAGGGTGATACTGGTGTAAGACAAATTGGTTTCCAGGAAACAGATACTGTTCCCATATTTACACCGGTTACGAAGTATGCAGTACAGATTGATGATCCGACGCGAATAAGATATGAGCTGGAGAAAGCATGTTATTTAGCTAAGGCTGGGAGACCAGGGCCGGTTTATATCGATATTCCTGATAACATACAACGGGAAGATATTGAACCTGATGAATTGGATAAGTATACTCCTGAACTTCGACCGGATACCATTTCTGTGCTAATTAATGAAATAGCAACTTGTGTTGACTTGATTAAAAATGCTCGAAGGCCGATACTTATTTTGGGTTGGGGGATTCGACTTGCAAAGGCGGAAAAAGAAATATTGAAATTTATTGAAAAGTCAGGCTTTCCGGTTGTTCCCACGTGGGCTGTCGCAGATATACTACCTTCTGATCACCCGCAATATGTCGGAACGTTTGGCACGCACGGCACACGATATGCTAACTTTGCGGTCCAAAATGCAGACCTGATCTTGTCCATCGGCTCCAGGCTGGATACAAAGGCGACCGGCAGTCCAATAACCACATTCGCAAGGGGTGCCAAGAAAATTGTAGTTGATATTGATCCATGCGAGTTAGGTAAGTTCGAGCGATTTGGTCTGCGAATTGACCTGCTTATCAATGCGGATGCATGCGAATTTCTGCGGACATTTAACACGCAAGTGGTAGAAATGGAGATGCCGGACATTTCAGGGTGGGTTAAGCAGATTACCTTGTGGAAAAAAAAGTATCCTATTTGTCAGCAGGAGTATTACAAACAGGAAACTGTAAACCCCTATGTGTTTGTAAAGACCCTTTCCAGGGAATTGTGTGAAAAAGATGTCATTTTTACCGATACAGGTTGTTGCTTAGCATGGATGATGCAGGCATTTGATTTTAAGGCCAATCAACGCCTTTACCATGATTGGAATAACACATGCATGGGATGGGCTTTACCGGCCAGTATTGGAGCATGTTTTGCGCTTGATGGAAAACCTATTACTTGTGTGACTGGAGATGGCAGTTTGCAAATGAATATTCAGGAACTGTCAACCGTCATGAAGCATGAATTACCTATCAAAATTTTCCTGATAAATAACAACGGCTACAGCATGATACGGCAAACACAGGACCAGTGGCTGGAGTCGCGTTATTTGGCATCTTGCGTAGAAGGGGGCCTCGCATTTCCTGACTTTGTAAAAGTTGCAAAGGCATACGGATTCAAAACCGCGACTATTTCAAAAAACAGAGATATTCGTAAACATATTCAAGAGGTATTAGAAAGCGAGGGGCCTTTCTTCTGTAACGTTAATATTGGGACTGAGCACAGAGTTGTTCCGCAGGTGAAGTTTGGAAGGCCAAATGAGGATCTGGAACCTTTGCTGGAACGGCAAGAATTCCTCAAGAATATGATTGTCAAGCCCTTGGACGTTTCGCTTGCGGATGATTCTTAAACCGATAGTATGCTAAAGAAAAAAACCAACAATCCCCTTCTAAATGCCCCAAACATTCAATCTGCACATGCTGTTTTGCTTTTGGATGATAAATATATTTTACAGCTACGAGAGACAAAACCAGGCATAGCAGCGCCGGGCCAATGGTCACTTTTTGGCGGAATGAAGAAGACATGCGAGACTCTACTGGAGGCAATATCAAGAGAAATCTATGAAGAACTTTCAATCCAACCACTAGAATTTCATTACTTATGGTTTGTAGACTATTTTTCTGCTTTCGAGGGCGAAGTTGTCCGTACGTGGTTTTTCTGCTCAGATGTAAGTTCTGTATGGGCTGAACACAAGTTACTGGAGGGCCAAGCTGTCGGAGTTTTCCGATTCGAAAAGACATCCGATTTAGAAATGCCGGCGGTTATGCGGCAGACGATTGAACGCTTTCATCAGCACGCAAAGGGATATGACATTTTATGAAAACTAAAGCGGCAGTCTTGTATGAAATAAATGAACCGTTACAGATTGAAGAGCTTACGATACCCGAGCTTAGGTCTGGCCAGGTCTTAGTCAAAATCGCATATAGCGGGATATGCCGTTCGCAATTAAACGAAATTCGAGGGTTAAAGGGGCAAGACAAGTTTCTTCCCCACACACTTGGCCATGAAGGTTCAGGTATTGTTGAGGCAATTGGGCTTGGCGTTTCAAAGGTTAAACCCGGTGATCACGTTGTGCTGACCTGGATTAAAGGCAAAGGCGCCGAAATTCCATCTACTTTGTATAAAAAGGCAGACGGCTCAGTCGTTAACTCTGGCGCTATCTCCACGTTTATGACCAAAGCGGTTATTTCCGAAAACAGATTGGTGAAGATACCTCCGGAAATGCCGTTGCGCGAGGCGGCTCTTTTGGGATGCGCCATTCCCACCGGAGCAGGAATTGTTTTGAACACGCTCAGGGTGCAGTCTGGAAATAGTATTGCCATATTTGGCGTCGGGGGCATTGGCCTGAGCGCAGTGTTGGCCGCCCGTCTGATGAATGCAACACCTATCATTGCAGTTGATGTGTTCGATCACAAGCTTAAGCTCGCTCGTGATGTCGGTGCAACCCACTTGATCAACGCCAGCCAAGGAGACCCGCTGACAACCATTATGAAAATAACGGACGGACGTGGCGTGGACTATGCGATCGAAGCTGCCGGACGGCGTGAGACCATGGAGAGCGCATTCCAAGCAGTGCGGAACAATGGCGGGCTCTGCGTATTGGCAGGCAATTTGTTGCACGGGGAGAGGATTTCGCTGGACCCATTTGATCTGATCAAGGGCAAACAGATCATCGGCACATGGGGTGGAGAAACAGATCCAGATCGGGATATTCCCCAATACATCCGCCTTTATCAAGCCAGCAAATTGAAACTCGACGAATTGATTACCGACACGTTTTCTCTGGATGAGATTAACAAAACCATCGACATGATGAGTAAGGGAAAGATCACCGGGCGTTGCTTGATAGAGATGCCAGAGCAGGATTGCTAAATTGGATAGCACAAATCAGACCTCAAAAGCTTATAAGACACCATTTCTCCAGTTAAATAACAGGCTGCGGCACTTTCTTCGTCGACTTGAAGTTGATCGTGCTGTTTTCTTTGGGTTACTCACGAGAATCTGGCAAATATGCGCAGGCCCCGTAACAGCCATATTAATTGCGACCAGGTTTACTCCAGAGCTGCAGGGTTATTACTACACTTTTGCGAGCCTGCTTGCACTTCAAATCTTTGTTGAATTAGGCCTTGGTACAGTCATTATTCAGTTTGCAAGTCATGAATGGTCAAAATTGGGTTTTGATAGTTCCGGTCAAATTGTAGGTGATAGTACGGCATTATCAAGACTTAAAGGCATAGCAAGTATTGCT
>VMSQ01000137.1 GCA_013792055.1 Desulfobacteraceae bacterium | reverse complement strand
TCTCCTGCCATCTCGTGATGTGCCTCGCACAACTCCGTTATGACAAAGAATCATTCCGACTCTGTCATAATGCGGATGTCTCTTTATAATTTCTATAAGGGAGATTAAATTCATTGTAACATTTTACTTTATTAAACCGACCGTGCGTGAGCTTCTGCCCTTGCCAGATCATCAGGAGTGTTAATATTAAAAAAAGAAATCAAATCAGGATCTCTTTCACGCAAAACATTTTCGGGAAGCTTTTTGACTCTTACCTTTTTAAAGAACTGCTTAATCTTTAGCTCTTTGTGAATCAGATTATTTTCAACCGGCTTAAGACATCTTTTTGAATATACCGCACAAAGCGGTTCCATCCCATTTAAAATTTCCGGTATAACAACGTCAACTCCTGCTTCTATATTTTCAAGGATAGTCTCAACCAACTCTTTTTTCAGGAACGGTATATCGCATGCTGTAATAAATGTATAAAAATTATTTGTAAAAAAAAGTCCTGTATGTATTCCTGTTAAAGAACTTCTAAATGGTAATATATCAGAGACAATATGTAAATCCCATTCAAGATATTTAATCGGGTCATTGGCAACCAGAATAACCTCATCAAAAAGGGAATCAAATATTTCATATATTCTGTCCAGAATACGCTTTCCGCCGACACTTATAAATGCTTTGTTCGTGCCCGAAAAGCGCGTGCTCTGTCCGCCAGCCAATATCACTCCTGTACATGGGAATTTCATTACATCAAGACCTTTTTGAACGGTTCATGGTTCACGGTTAATCAAAATAGATAAAATAAAGGCTAAAATCAAGGCAATTCCGGCTTGTCTGAATTTTATTAATTATGCAGATAGATATAAATCTTGATATTACCTTACTGTATGATATAATTTTTAAGTATAATAATGTTGTATGAATATACTTGAGCCGGAGAAAACGATGAGCAAACACAATACAATTTTGGATACATCTGATATAGACCGCATACTTTCAAGAATCACTCATAAGATCCTTGAAGTACACAAGGGCACTGAAAACCTCAGTCTGATAGGCATTCATACTCGAGGAGTTTATCTTGCAAAGCGTATTCAATTAAAAATCAAGGAAATAGAAGGCATCGAAATCCCGACAGGCAATATTGATATAAATCTGTATCGCGATGACTGGACAAGAATCAGCCACCACCCCGTCGTTCAGGCAACAGATATATCATTCCCTGTCGATGGAAAACAAATTATTCTAATAGATGATGTTCTTTTTACAGGTCGGACAATAAGAGCTGCCATGGATGCTATTATTGATTTTGGCAGGCCTGATCGTATTGAACTTGCGGTGCTTGTTGACAGAGGCCACAGAGAACTTCCAATTCAGGCCAACTATGTTGGGAAATTTATTGAAACAAGGCGCTCGGAAACTGTAAATGTTTTGCTTGCCGAACACGATGGCCAGGACTGCGTTGTCATAGAAAACCGCACCACTGAATCTTGATATTTTGTAACTACTCAAGTTCAGGGTTCCAGAGTTCACGCCTGCCCTGGCGCGACTTGATATGCATTCTTGGCACGATCTCACTGAATGCTACGATAGACGTTTCTACCCAATGGGGCAGGGAAGCCAGGTCTGGGCCAGGGGTTCAAGGTTGGAGATCGATGAAAATTGAACATAAAAAAAACGCTCCCAGGAAAATCAAACTTGGAATTATATCTGTTTCAAGCACTCGATCCTTAGAAGATGATAAGAGCGGATTATGGATAAATAATAGAGCCTTAAAAGAAGGGCACATAGTTGTATTTCACTACATTATACAGGATGAAATTCAAGCCATAACCGAAAAGATCATTGATGTTATACGTGATCATGGACCTCAGGTTATATTAATGACAGGCGGAACCGGTATAAGCAGCAAAGATGTAACTATTGAAGCTGTGGTTCCATTATTTGAAAAGGAACTGACAGCATTCGGACCGCTTTTTGCCCAGCTCAGCTTTGAAAAAATTGATTCTGCTGCTCTTTTATCACGAGCGACTGCCGGCATAATAAACAAAACAATACTATTCTGTCTCCCTGGCAGCCTTAAAGCCTGCAAACTCGCATGTAAGCATATTATTTTTCCTGAATTAGGGCATCTTGTTAAGCATGCTCAAGAATGATGGCAAAGTAAATCTCTTCTATTCCGCATCTACAATATATTCCTGCACGATCTTAAAGAGGTCGGTTACTTTGAAAGGTTTGGCTAAAAAGGCATCTGCACCTAAATCACTTGCAGATTTTTCATTGGCGGGATTTTCTGACATTATAATACATATTTTACTCGGCCATTTCTTCTTTATGCTCTCAAGCAGCGCCAGCCCACTCATTTCCGGCATATCAACATCGGAAACAATAATGTCCAAGCTGTCTTCATCGGCATCTAAATAAGCCAGAGCTGAAAAACCGTTCTCGAACGATAATACATCTCTATTTACGCAGTACATCAACGCATTGACCATAAGATCCCTGGTCAACTTATCATCATCGACCACGACAATTTTTACATTCGATCTGATGGCTCGCCTCACGCTACTTTTAAAAACTTGATATCACCTGCGTCGCTGTTAAATGTAATAGTTTCGCAAATAGCAGATATATTATCCTTAAGGGCTTTTTCTCTAAAACAACCCATCGGATGCCCTTCGGCTAAAGCTTTAGCCATTACTGTAAGAAGATGGACTCTCTGTTGAAACACATCAAAATATAAATTTTTCTCCTCTTTTGATTCCGCATATGTTTGAAAGTTAAAGATATGGCCATATCTTTCACCATACTCACTTGATATCTGCGGCAACAAATCGAAAACACTCCGAGCATTTTCTATTATTGCTTTCTTTCGATATTTTCCCATGGGATAATCGTTAAGATAAGCTTTACACATTATGATAAGAAGTTTTAACCTTAATAACAAAATATCATCTTTTAATATTTTTCTCATATCTGAAGAACCTGCACCCAATCTAAGCATATAAAAACCTTTTTATATCTTTTTAAATATCTAACACATGGAGAAGATAGTAATTAATGCGCGTTTCTTTAACGCAACAGCTATCTTAAGTCAAGACCTGTTTGCTAAAACGTAAAAAGCCCCCCCATTTCTATGTTCAACTAAACATGGCCCAGAGGAAGCTTGGATCTTATATCAGTTACTATCAATGTTACTTTCATTTCATCGTTAAGACTTTCATCAAAGACAGCTCCCCATATTATATCCACATCATTACCAGCCTCATTATATATAAAATCAAGGGCTTTGTTTATCTCTTCAATAGTTATATTGCCGGCAGCGGTTATGTTCATTAATACATTTTTTGTATTGGTGATAGAGATATCTTCCAGGAGTGAATGAGATAGTGCCTTTTCAACAGCATATTTTGCACGGTTTGCACCATTAGCTGTGCCTGTACCCATAAAAGCAATGCCGGCTCCTAACATAGTCTTCCTTACATCTGCAAAATCAAGGTTGACCAAACCGGGCATCATAATTAGATCGGTAATGGCCTTGACAGAATGAAGGAGAATTTCATCTGTTTTCCTAAACATATCGACCATCTTTGCATTTTTGGACACAATTCCTCTTAGTCTGTCATTAGGTATTGTGATTACTGTATCTGCAATTTCCTTTAGTGTATTTATACCGTCAATCCCATGATTTATACGTTTCTTACCTTCAAAATAAAAAGGCATCGTGACAACTGCTACAGTAAGTGCTCCAATATCTTTGCAGACACCGGCGATAACAGATGCTGCTCCTGTTCCGGTTCCTCCGCCAAGTCCCGCAACAATAAATACCATGTCGCTGCCTTTGAGAGCTTTTCTTATCTTTTTTTCGCTTTCTAATGCTGCATCCCGTCCAATTTGAGGATTTGCACCGGCACCTAAGCCTTCAGTAAGCTTTCCCCCAATCTGTAGCCTGAACTGTGCTTTAGAATATTCAAGAGCCTCAGCATCAGTATTGGCAGCAATAAAGTTTACACCCTGAAGCTTTGAATCGATCATATGGTTTATTGTATTGCCGCCAGCGCCTCCAACACCGATAACGTTGATATTGGGAATTTTATCTTTGATGATAGGAGTCTCAATTGTTTTGGAATCATTTTTCACAATAGCATTTCTGGAAAAGTGAAAAGAAGAATATGGAATAAAAGGTATGGCACAATATTTTGATATAATTGTCAAAAATTTCCTACGGTTAATTTTCTGCCCATATCCCATGGTATTCCTCCTCTCCTTTATGAAATGATTAGCGATGATCGTAATGCAACTCAAAAACAACGATGGCAGAGCAATCACAGAACAAAATTTCAATTACCCTTTGAATTAATTCGCTTATATTCTGACCTCTTTGCAAGATAGAACGGAAAGCCGATAATCCATAATAATAAGCATACAAAAAACCAACCCCATGGCCCCAAATTCCCCAGGCCTCCAATTTGGCCCTTTTTAACTCCAATTGATTTTGCATCGATTAAAACCCAGATTGAACTTCCTATAATTACAAGAAAAATTAAACCTTCCATAAATAGATATCCTCCTTTCTAAGATAAAAGAATGTTTGATTTTTAAGTGCGAGGTTTGTGGATTTATCTGCGTTATCACGAATAAATAATGGTAAGAATCTTTGAAAATTCCATTCCTTCCCACGCATTACTACTCATATGAGAAAGATTGAAGCCTTTGCCATCAGGCGTGATAATCCATTGAACTGTAACTGGTGTTCCCTGTTTCCAGAAGTTAGTTAAAAAATCATTAAAAACAGCATTCATTACCTGTTCATTTGTTTCATCAGGCTTAAATCCAAGCTTCTCAGCAAGCTCGGCTGCTCGCTCATAACTGATGACCCTGCAAACAACAAGATATGCTTCATATGATCCATACTGTGCAATTTCGTCCTTAACACCTATTCCTAACTCCGCTGCTATGATTCGGGATGCCGATTTGTGCAAGTCTTCTGAAATTTTTCCTGCAAATTGTACTACTTTTTCACCCTTCTTACTTTCAAAAACTTCCCATTTTGTTTCATCAAATGAAGCATCAAAAGCCTTACTTATAGTCGTTGTTTCGTAACCATTCATGGTCCCGTTTTTGACGAAATTAACATCAGAATTCCCGCAGGCACAAAAAAGCAATACACTACACACAGCATAAGCAACGATAGGCATAGTTCTTTTTTTCATAATCATATCTCCTTTTTTGTAACATAATGTTAAATTTTGATTTTTATTCTTCAAATATCTGAAACAGTTTTCTCATTTTATTCTCTAAAGGTTTTGGCTTAACCCTGGTATAATCCGGCTCATAAAGCATGACGGGAGTATCTTTAAGCATGCTGTACTCTCCCTTTATCAGAAATATAGAATCGGCCTTCAGGTCTTCGACTATTTTGTTTCTTTGTTCAATTGTCTTTGGGAAAAATTCCATACACATATCTTGTATTGTCGCAAAATTATCCAATGCCTTACAATCAACCGAGACCTGAAATGGGAAATGACCGGGAAGTTCATAACTGTCTATATGTATAATTTTTACAACTGTGGTTAATCCAATATTGGCAAGCAAGGGCTCCGCCTCGGTTGCTCCATGCATGGATAATTCTTTTGAACATATTGCAAATTTCTTCTTGTTAGCTGGCGGATTCTCTTTCCGCCAGCCATAAGCGCCAAACAAACACATTGCCCCAACATCGCATAAAAACTTACGCCTTGTTGTTTCTTTTCTCATGGTGATATCCTGCATGGAATTTAATTTTCCGCAGATCGTCGTACATTTAGCGTCATTGCTTTCTTCTTTAACCTGCTTTGCTGTATCATACCATAAGGATGTTCCATATCGCGGAATGAAAAACCCTTTTTTCGGACACGGTTTTATGTCAAAAAATATTCATTAACCGTTCTTCAATATGGAACGTTGTTATGGTATTAATCTATCATGAAGAATGAAAAGGAGTTTTCATTATGTCTGACGCGATAAAAAAAGATACTTCCTATCTCAGCAAAACACTATTTATAAAGGGCTTGCAATGCCACAAGGCTCTCTATCTTCAAAAATATCATCCGGAACTGAAGGACGATGTTTCCGATGCAAAAGAAACGCTTTTCAGCAGCGGAAGGGATGTCGGGATATTTGCTCAACAGCTTTTCCCGGGAGGCGTGGAAATATCCTATGAAGACCAGACACTGTCCGATCAGATCAAACAGACACAGACTGAAATTAAAAAGGGAACTGCCACTATATACGAAGCGGCATTCGGCTACAAAGGAGCTTTCTGCAAAGTTGATATTCTCCATAAAGGTAAAAAAGGATGGGAGATCTATGAGGTCAAGAGTTCAACGGGCATGAAGGACGTGTACTATGATGATGTGGCTTTTCAGTATTATGTTTTGATAAGTACAGGTCTTCCGGTTTCCAAAGCATCTCTGGTGCATATAAACAATCAATATGTAAAAGACGGCGATATCGAAGTGGACAGACTCTTTACAATTCAGGATTTAACGAAAATCGCAAAAAAAATGAAACCTGACATTTCCAGAGAACTAAAAAAGCAAAGGGAAATGCTTAAAGGAGATATACCTGATATTGATATCGGTGAGTACTGTGAGAATCCGTATGACTGTGACTTTGCGGGGCACTGCTGGTCACATATTCCTGAAAACTCTATTTTCGATCTCAGAGAAAAAGGCGTTAATAAATTTAACCTTTACCGGCAGGGAATCATTCGTATGAAGGATATTCCTAAAGACATGTTAAACTTTAAACAGGGCATTCAGGTAGAGGGAACACTAAAAAAGAAAAATCACATAATTAAAGAGAATATGCGGGATTTTCTTAAATCGCTCTGGTATCCTTTATGTTTCCTCGATTTCGAAACTTTTATGTCGCCCATACCGCTCTTTGATGGAACAAGACCATATCAGCAAATTCCCTTCCAGTATTCCCTGCATTATCTGAAAAGTGATGGAGGAAAATTAAAACACCACGAGTTTCTTGCTTCCCCAAATTTTGACCCGAGAAAAGAACTGACAGAAAAGCTGATAAATGAAATTCCGGACAACGCCTGTGTTCTCGCCTATAATATGTCATTTGAAAAGCGCATTTTAGAGGATCTCGGATCATGGTTCCCCGAACACAGCGACAAGATTGAAAACATTATCGGCAACATGAAAGACCTGATGGCACCCTTCAGAAGTAAAGCCTGCTACCTATGGCAGATGAACGGTTCCTATTCCATCAAATTTGTACTGCCCGCTTTGGTTCCAGGGTTGAGCTATGATGAAATGGAAATCAGCAACGGCGGCATGGCAATGGATGCATATTCCACTATGTGCCAAACAGAAGACCCCGGTAAACTTGAAAGAATACGAAAAGCACTTCAGGAGTATTGCAACCTCGATACGCTGGGGATGGTGAGGATAATGGAAAAGTTGAGAAAGATAGTAAGATGAGGCCATGTAAGATAATAGACATCTCTTATAAGAACAATATCATTGACATTTAACTCCCCCCAAAGACTATTTTTTAGACAAGATAGCCAGAACCATACAAAATATAATCCTGCGAGGTGATGGAAATGATAAAAAATTCATGGCAACTTCAGAATGCAAAAAACAAATTCAGTAACCTTGTTGATAAAGCTCAACGTAATGGCCCGCAAGTAGTAACCAAACATGGCAAAGATGCTGTTGTTGTTCTATCAATTGATGAATACAAAAAATTAATGAAACCGAAAACCAGCTTGTTGAAATTCTTTCAGAATTCTCCTCTTTCAAAAATTAATTTAGACATAAAAAGGAATAAGGATCTACCGCGAGATATAGAATTATGAAATACCTGTTAGACACTTGTGTTGTTTCAGAATTAATTAAAAAAATCCAAATAAACAAGTTGTTAAATGGATATCCGGAACAACTGAAACCAATCTATTCATATCTGTTTTAACAATCGGAGAACTCCATAAAGGTATTGAAAAACTTCCTGAAATCAGGAAAAAAGTAAAACTGCACAAATGGGTGAATTGCGACCTGAAAGAAAGGTTCAAGGGCAGGATAATCAATTTTGATCTACAGACAGCAACCACCTGGGGTAAAATCCAGGCTCGGTCAGAATTAGCAGGCAAAGCCATGCCGGCATTGATGGCATGATTGCAGCTACAGGAATCGCAAATGATTTTATTATTGTAACACGGAACACATCAGACATGGAAATCAGCGGGGCTTCCCTGCTTGATCCATGGTTGCCAACCCACTGACAACGTTTTCGCAGCATGTCATCGCCAACAGGTCCGTACAACCCACCTGTCTGCGTGCATCGCACAGGCAGGTCGGCAAATCGGTAATTCGAGGTGAGAAGCTAACAAATGTTCGCTAACCGGTAAATAAGTTGATAAGTTTAGTCCCTTAAGGCGTCAACGCACCTGATCCAGCAGTTTTCGTGTGTTTTTGTGATTATCTTGCTTTTTCATAAATAATTATGATATGTTACCATGCAAAACAAATCAAAATTTAATCCAATAATAGCTAATATCATTGAATTTAATCTTTATGCTTAATGGTTATATTTTTGGAAATAGGAACATCGTTTGATGCAAAAAAGAAACTATATCAATCTTTCAGAAAAAGAAAAAATCAAATACATTTATCGAACAATTTCATTTAGTCGCCTCGTTGAACTGTTTGAAACAAAACAAAATACTCTTTTATCACCAAGCTTATGGGATGATCCTTTTGAAAACTTTATTTTAAAAGCAGCTTTTGATCTAAACGGTGAAAAAGTTACATTTTCAATACACGAAAAATGTTTTGGTCAATGCTGGTCACTCAAACGCGAATCTGATGCTATGTGGCGCATTTACTCTCCAGATAAATCATGCGTTCGTATTAGAACAACTGTGAAAAATTTAGCGGAATCACTTAGTGCTAATTTAAAAGGGCATCGAATTTCAGCATTTATAGGTAAAGTTGAATATTTTACAGAGAAAAAATTACAGGTACATTCCAAGAAAATTGCCTCTGATATTATGGAAAGTACCGGTATTAATTTTGCTAAGACATTACTTGTTAAAAGGAATTCATTTGAGCATGAAAATGAGGTTCGCCTTATATACCTGGGGGATAAATCAGAAAAATCCAACAAAATTTTCAAATATAAAGTTGACCCTTATCACCTCATAACTTCGGTAGTAATTGATCCACGTGCGCCGGATCAGTTGTTTAACGTATATAAGCATTATCTTCGTGAGAAGTTAGGGTTCAATGGATTGATTGTAAAATCTAAACTATATAAGCCACCGAAAGAGTTGATTTATAATTTGAAAATATAACCTTTTTTTGCACAGAACGCCAAAAAGCGGGCGCCTGTGAAAAACCCGTTAGGCGCGTAAAGTTACGTTATGAACGTTATGAAAAGATTTATTCAATCGCCAATCAAGTTTTTATTCGTAACAGCGGTGCTGATGTTTGGAAGTATTCTTCCATCAATTGCCGCTGACTTGCAAATGTTCTCCAATGGGATATTGATAAATAATCCAGCAAATGATGGGGATAGCTTGCTTGTGGAGGCTGATGGAAAGTCTTTCCGTGTAAGGCTTTATTTTGTTGACTGTCCTGAAACTTCCACCAGTTCCAAGAGCGATGCACAAAGGGTACGGGAGCAATCACGATATTTTGGATTGTCTGATGCAGCACGTACTATTAATTTCGGTAACGAAGCAAAAACCTTTACTGAGCATGTCCTTGCTAAACCTTTTACCGTTCATACCGCCTTTGCAAGTGCGGGGGGAAGGTCGGCCCAAGGCCGTGTATATGGATTCATCACTACTGCTGACGGAAATGATTTGGGGAGTCTGCTTGTTAAAAATGGTTTTGCCCGTACTCACGGCATAGGTAGGGAAACACCCGATGGAGTATCACGTGATGAAATGGTTGAAGGGTTTCGGGATTTTGAGATTTCAGCTATGTTGAAACGTGTTGGCATTTGGTCGGAGAGTGATCCAGATCGGATTGCCGAACTTCGTGCAAAGCAACGTAGTGAAGATCAGGAATTAAAGGAATTACAAAGCCAAGTAAAAAAAACCCTAACCCCCCAAAGCTTGCTTGACCTAAACACCGCCAGTAAAAAAGAACTTCAATCTATAAAAGGAATCGGTCCCGTTCTTGCTGAAAGAATTATAGCCGGTCGCCCCTATAGAACCGTAGATGATTTGATCAACGTAAAAGGAATCAGCCCCAAAAAACTTGAAAGTATTCGCCCTTATTTCATCGTAGGTAAGAAATAAGAGCATTGGCATACACCATTATTCAAGCCGACCGCAAAAAAACGCGGCGGCTTAATTCCACGAACCATTGCTGTCCAGAAAGAAAAAGCCGCATCTAAAGACCGGTATGATCCGGGTAGCAACAGTTGTCGTCGCTTCAGATGGAAATTATGACAACCAAAGCAGGCTCGCACTCATGCGCGAGGTGGTACGAGAAACTGCGGGAAAAGCCGACGTGCTTGTCTTTCCTGCGGGCTACTACACGACGAAAGGTCGACCATCAACCCGTCTCGAATTCTTTGCAGAACAGACGCGTGAAATAATCACCTTGGCGAAACACGAGCTAATCGTTTGCTTCGGGATAGACGGAAGGGCTACGAAGGATCAGGTAAAGGATCAGATAGCAGTTGCTATTGGATCTAACGGCGTAATTGCATCTGCCCGGAAGTTTCAGCCCACAGAGGATGAAGATGGTTTCATTGATGTTGCTCCTGGGCCTTTTATTGGCGAGGGCCAGCACCCAAGGATGTTTGAGATAGCTGGAAAACGTGTGTTTCTTGCCGTATGCTACGACAGCTATGGAATTAGGCGGAGGTCCTTGGAAAACCCAGATATAGACATAGTCTTCAACCTCGTGCACAAGTTCAATCCAAGGCCAGAACCGTGCTCCAGCACCCAATACTTCGCAATGTATGGCTTTGTCGGCGCTTCAAAGGAGTGGGGTTGCCCAACATTTGGCGCAGCAGTTTTCTTCAACAGACCCATCCCGCCGAGATGGCCCACGGGGGTACTCTGGAATCAAGGTGCAAAGGGAATCAAATCCTGGAAGTATTCAGACAATCCCTTGAAACCCTCGCAAGAATTCGAGATTGAGAAGGTAACAGAGAAGGCACTTGTAAGAGTTTATCACCTGTAAAAAATATTGATGAGACCACTTGCGTTTTTCATTGATACGATGCTATAGATTTCCTTGACAACGTCGAACAAATCATCCACGGTTAGACCTAATTCGGCAGACTCTCTAAACCAATATGGAGAAAAATAATGACTGCCAATGACCATTTTCAGCAGGCATACGCTAAGCTGAGAAAAGAATTGATCATAGCGATGGAAAGCACTACGAAGACATTACTTACCAATAACGAATCCTCAGCAGAGAATGATAATGATTTCCCTTTGGAATTCGCTAAAAAGATCGCCCTCATCTATGAAAGTGAGCAGGTGAAAAAGATTGCGGAGGGTAATTCCTTGGCGGTTGAATTTACCGATGGGAAATTGAGGTCATTATTAGAAACATTAAAAAAACAATATCATGCTCTCATAGAAGAGTCAAAATTCCAACTGAACCCCGATGACCCACTTTTCTGCACGGTAGATGCTTTTTCTCTTATCGAATGGGGCTTAAAGGAAGTGCCTCATACCAAAATGCTGGCCTTTTTTCTTGATCCTAAGCGGGAACATGGTCTTGATAATTTACCAATGGGATTTTTATTAGCAGCAGCATCTGTTTCGGAAGTAGAAATAGGTGTGGAGAATTATCAGGAGATTTCCGTCGGAAAAATTGAAGCGGAAAGATGGATTAAAGTAAACGGGAAAAAGCTCCGTCTTGACATATACATTGAAATGGAAATACCGAAATGCCGTATTCTTATTGAGGGTAAAATTGAGGGAAAGCAGGGAGAGGATCAATTGTCTGATTATAAAAGCGGGTTCAAACCTGAAGAGAATGATGTTTTAATTTATTTGACTCCTAATGGTGAAACACCGGAAGAACCTTGGTGCCATTTGGATTGGAAGGACGTAGCATTAGCTTTTTGTGCCTTAGCTAATTACGGCGAATTTGAGCCGATCAAAAAAGGAAAACACTGCCATGATGGATATGAATTGTTACGCCTATGGACAAGCACACTTTTGCATCATGTATGCGGGGTGCCTGTTGTAAGCAAAAAGCCAGAAGACGACACTTTGCAGAATGCAGTCGCACATGCATCTCACATAATAAAAGTGAAAGAAATCCTGGAGGAATACAAAGGAGGACAATATGCAGGTCAGCAAATTGCTTGAGATTGCCACAGCCAACAATGAAGATTTCTCTCAAATCTATGAGGCAGTAAAAGATGAAGATGTTTGGGAAAAGATAAAGCTTGACTCCTCCGAAAAAGACAAAATACAGAAAGCAGTAGAGCTTGTGGACAAGCAGACTTATGAGTTGATGGTACCGCCTCTTTCCCGTCTAAAATCCGAAGCTCAAAAAGTAAAACTGATTCACGAAAACAAAAATAAATGTGATTTTGATAATCAATGGTCATGTTTATACACAAAGGTATCTTCAACCAAAATACCAAGATATGCTTGGTTTTCCCTATATTATGAATATGTTTCCAAAGAAGGGCCGTGGGGCTTGGGAATGTATATTTCTTTAACCGAACTGAACAAGATGGATCCCTTTTCCCTCCAAAGAGGAGATTTGGAGAAGACACTTAAAAACATAGTTGGTGGTGACTGGAACACAACAGCGGAAATGCGTTCATATTGGAAACAGATTGGAATTTCGGAAGAAATAATCGACGAAGAAATTGAAGATGGTGGATGCCTTCGGTTTAAGCAACCTCTCGCATTGCTGGCAGGAGATGAAATAGCTAAAATTCACGAACGTATCCTTGAAGTTGGACGCCGTGCCTTTATCCAAAAGATCCCGGAATTAAAAAAATTCTGGCAGAATGAACTTCGAGAGATCGAGTACTGAATTGAATTGGAAGCCTGAACCAGCAAGGGAAATCCCCAATAGCATGAAAATGGAGGAGCAATATGGATAATTTTGTTCCGTCGCTCGTGTCAAAAAGAACCGGATCTTTCCTGGCTATTGAAATCGACATCGATAATCTTCCTGATGAATACAAGCCACGCTGGTCTTTACTAGTTTCAAAAATTACAAAGAAATGGATTGAGAACAATGATTTTAAAAAGCCAGCCACAATTTGGTTTTGGGGTTGTCAGTCGGTAAACTTTCATCACCCTCATGCATCTTGGTCGGAATTTATTGTTCCGCTTGGATTTCCAGATACTTTTTCTCAATATCTCATTCAACAATTACAGCATGTTGGGGGAACAGCAGCGAGATTGGATTATCTGACACCAAGGAGTGACTGGGCTATTCTTTATCATGTGGAAAATGGACAAGTATGGCAACAGATAGATCCAGAAACATGGGAAGAGGTGATTGATCCTAAAAAGATTAAAGAGGAAAGGAAAATGATTAGGCCAAAATCGCCAGAGGAAATTGCAGGAATCTTACGCCAAATCTATAAAAAGCCCTTCATGAAGAAAATATCAGGTGATTACAAAATATCCAAGGATATATTAAGAGAGATTATTGGAGGGCGGAGGAATTTAAAATTAGCAAACATCATAGAGAACGTGCGTTTAGAGCTTCTCGAAGTCGGTTATGTTTTGGTTGATATCGAAGATTCAGTGCTGATCTTCAATAAAAAACAGATCAGTCGTCAACGTAAAGTGCCAAGATCGACAGTAAAGGAGTATATATATGTGGTTGATGATGATGACTGTGGAATCGTTACAGAGGCGGATGTAGATGAGATAGGAAAAAACATACATAAATATATACCAGATTAGCACCTGAAGGTCAGCTACTTATTAATTACATTGTTTCTTTGCCGGTGTTTCTTTGCCGGAAAAAGAAATATTCGTGCCGCAGTATGGAACGATCAGGTGTTATTCTATGTCCAAAAGGAGCGTTAATTGGATATGGGCGGACTTGCGGGACGCACGCAATTTTTCAACTTATTTTTATCCAACCAGAGAATATTTTATATGTTTTGTCGACTTCTCGCCTCGAATTGCTGCTTTGCTTGTGTGGATTGGGGGAACGAATCTTATCCGGTCCTGTTCTTTATCGGTGTCTCTGGTCACCAGAAACAGCTCATCCGATCTGAAGCCGGAGTCCTTCAGCTCCTTCAGACCTTCTGTTTCTCTTTCCGGGATAACGTCTTCGTAGCAGACATTTATTGCCAGCGTTCGTCCTTCTTTTTGAGCAATGAAATCGACTTCTCTTTTATCTTTCCAGTAGTGGACTTCATAACCCCTGCGAATGAGTTCCAGAAAAACCAGATTTTCCGCCAGTGGGAAAAAGGCTTATGCCGGCACGGCAGTATCGAGTTGTTTGTAAACACGGGGTTTGATTCGAGTTCGTAACGTGAAGAGGCTACAGCTTTTTCCCACATGGCTGTGTGAGGAATCGCTGAATAATAGGCGATAACAGGTGTTATATTATTTTGTTTGACGGTTTTGATGGAATCTTCAACAGATATGCGCCAACCTGATTTCTCTCAGGAAGCGAGGTATGTAATGCTGTCGTTTACCGACCATAATACATCTTTAATGCGACTCAAATTAAAATTTCAGCTTCAGTTCCATCTTTGCCGTTAGTTTAGTCTTTAGTTTATTAACAAAGGTCTTTTTTGATGGGATATTCGGGTTGTTTCTGAATGCGTTGAATAAATCGTCAATTGTGGAAGATTCAATTCTTGTGTCAAACAGGTTATATTTACCAGATTCCTTTTTCATGTCATAAATTGTAAAAACAGTTGCATGCTCATCATGATATGCCATGCCATTGAGATTATACCGGTTCAGAAAATCCTGATAAACAGGTTCCTGTATAACCCAGAAAATCTTATGACCCCAATTCTCCATGACTATGCCTTTATTAAGAATTTGTGTAAATGAGCGCTTCCAGATGTCAGCCAGGTTCAGCCCAAATCCATAACTCTTACCCCCGACATCTTCTCCTTTTATACAATCTTTGAGCCCCTGAACTAATTGGCCTGTACCAGTGGTTTGCCCTGTTTGAAATTCAATAACGACAAAATCTTCAATATCGCTGCTGAACGGTTTATGTTTTACCATCACATAGTCAAAAGTCCCCGTATGGGACAAACCAATTTCACTGAAAATAACAAGGTCATTCCGTGTCTTGAAATGCCGATCAGCAATGTTCTTAAAGACAGTATTATTTTGCAAAAATCGTCTTGGGCATAAAGCTACAATGCTATCGCCATACCTTACAGAACACACACCCATGGGATATCTGATAAGACGACTCTGTTTGTTACATTTATTTTCCGCAAAAGGACACCAGTACCTTTTAGAACCTTTCTTTGGGAGTTCTGAAACTGATCTGATAGGGTATCCGAATACTTCAGCCGGATGCTTTGCCATTGTTATCCTTTCTTCCGATTAAACGTTTCCATTCTTTTCTGATATCTTCTTCGCTGGCATCTGAGCCCAAAAAGCAGCCCAGAGATGTTCCGCAATCATGACAAAATCTGTAGCTGTCTGTAGTGTCAATCAGTGAAGGTTTTAACCATTTCCCGGGTTTTTTGTCACCAATATTGGGTTGCAGGACAAGCACAGTATCGTGTTTCAGAGATTTTAAACCCATAATATGAACGGATGTGGGATTTTCGGAGAATACAACATAGCGATTGACTAAGGTAAAATTTGCTTTTTTCAAAGAAAGAGTCAATTCTGCCCATGCTTCCGGTTTCCAGTGATGGAAAGTAAAGATGAGCCTGCCATATTCTTTATTAAGAATCCTAAAACAATTTTTCCATATTTTACCTAAGACCTTGCCATATCTGTGGCAGTCTGTGCCGCCTCCCTCTGATACCGCTGACCCAAGGGGGTTGTAATGCCAGTCTGCTTCGTGCGGCAATAATCGACACAACCATACTCGAAAGAAATTTGACAGGTCACTATATTGTACACTGTCAAAGTATGGTGGATCGGTAACCACATAGTCTGCTATTACGTCAGGAAGATCAACACCACCAGCATCTCCTTGGAGCACTAAGAATTTACGTTTTCCCTGTTTCAGGGATTTCCAGTCGTTTACTGGTTCGCCAGCATCTATCTCTCCGATGATTTTTATTTTTATACGGCGGCTATCGGTTATCATGGTTTCAACAGGCTCAATAGCCCATTTCCATGCTTTTTGGATACGATCATTGAAAAGTCTGTTCAATGTGCCGGATGTGTTGCCGGAAAATACCGGGTTGTTTTCTAGAGCCGTGTATGGGAATGAATAGGCATGATGTGAAAATACATGACGAATCGCACCGGGTCTCCGAATATCACTTCCCTTATACCCGCACAGAAGGCAATTGAACTCTAAAGAAGTAGAAATCAGCAATGCCAACCACAATCGATCTTCAGCAGGTAGCGTTGACAGGCAGCGCAAAGAAGCGCTCAAATAAAGTAATTGCCTGGAAGTAAACAGCTCGTTAAAGTTGTTGATACCTCGCCTCAAAAGGTCGCTGGATTTTGGGCCTTTAGGGATACGAAAGTCCTGGGAGTTCCCAAAACTTATATCTTTTGTTTGAGAAAGGGATTGAGTTATTAGTGCCAGATCATCATTATCCACTGATTTATAAAATGCCCTATGTTCGGCGCATGATCCGACTATTACCAGAGGAAAATAACGCTCTAAAAATGGCTCGTCTAAAATGTCGTCAAATACAGATCCGCACTTTTCACAGCGTCGTGTACCTTTTAAGATTAATGGAGTGTTTGGTTGCCTCTGGCAGGTATGAGTCTCGCCTGTGTAAACTTTGTGGCATGTTGAGCAGATGTTTACATCATTGTGATTGTCCTGTCGTAATAAAAAGCTATCTACAAAAATTACTTCCCTGCATGAACACCTTTTACGCAGCCCGTACAATGTAAACTGGATTTCACTTTCCAGATTGCAGATGGGGCATAACGTTTTGTATAATGGAGTTAATTTGTCCCTCAATGCTTTGATGAACCAGGTAAATATATCTTTTTTGTGTTTCAGAGAAGATTGAGTTAAGCTTGCTTTTGCCTGAAGAACAGGGATCGGATCAATATCTATTCCTATAACATTTGCCCCCATTCGAATGGCCTCGTGAAGAATCGTGCCGCCACCCATCATGGGATCAAAAATGATTTTGCCTTCAAGGCCGCCAGCCTCATAAAAATTTTGCTTGCCCGGGTCGCCTGTCAGTTGCTTAAGTATGTAACGAAAGGTGGTGCCAGACCGACGAGCCCACCATTTATGTAAATAAGTATTTGGCCTGTATAAATGCTTGTTATAAGACTCAAAAACTGCAAGCTTATTGGCCTCATCTTCAGGGAAATACTTATCAATTGGTATTTCTGAGGGTATTTCCGAAGCAGGAGTATTATCAGGCTGGCTGTGGTTAAAGTTCAGGGCTAATTGAAAAGATTGGCGCATTGATAAATTCCTGGCTCTTGCAGAATAAAATTACCTGCAAATTCAATAAGTTCAAAGCTTACGCTACATTAGATGATTTTGATTGTGAATTGATGATATTTTATGTTTTTAATTTAAAAGAACCTGTCTCGTCAAGAACAATGATACTGATAGTGTTTAGTGGAGAACTATAACGTTAATTTGTAACTCTATTTGTAAATCAGTTTATTAACTTATCATCTTATTGGTAATATTATATTTATGTGTCACTATCAGCCGGATTATGCTGCGGCGAGGTTTTTCAGATATGAAATTGTTTCCCAGGAAAAAGGCTCCTTCTGACAGGGCAGTATTGAATTGTTTGTAAATACAGGGTCTGCTTCGAGTTCGTAACGTGAAGAGGCTACAGCTTTTTCCCATATGGCTGTGTGAGGAATCGCTGAATAATAGGCGATAACAGGTGTTATATTATTTTGTTTGACGGTTTTTTCATCTGTTCTTTTCTGCAGTATCTTGATCTGTTTTTTGGTCTTAACCATCTCTTCGTTTAATAAACGCAACCTGACTGACATATAGTGCCGCAGGTCGATTTATAATTGATTATGAATATACCTTTTCCATTCTTTTGATAGTCTGACTTACTTTTTTCACCAGCCACTTTGGCTTTACCACTCTCGCCTCATCTGCAAAAGAAAGCGCCCAGCCTGTCAGCTCGGATTCAGATGAAGAACTGAAGATAAGCCTTATTTTTCCATCAGCTTTTTTAATGATCTTCTGATCAGGACTCCATATTCTCTCGGCCACGTATTCGGCCGACCATCCGGTGAATTCCACTTCTACCTTGAAGGTATCCTCCTTTATGATTCCGAAATCCTGGTTAAAGATTTTCTCAAAGTCATATTTGGGGGAATTCGAACATACTTTTCGGGGTGACGGAGCAATGTACGATAATAAAGTTTGATGAACTCGTAAAAAGTCGTCACTCCGGTGAAAACCGGAGTCCAGATAGTCTGCAACTGCTTGAAAGGACTGGATTCCGGCTTTCGCCGGAATGACGGGAAACGGTATTTTTAGACTTTTTACGAGTTCATCAAGTTTTGATTATGCAAGAAGATGCATGGAGTATGACAAGCGGCGTTCCTTATTTTAAAATCATTTCAGAACTTCAACAAACCTGGAATCCAGGATCACAGGATCATTGGTAATAATTGGCAAGTCAAGATATCTGGCAGTTGCGGCAATAAGCCGGTCATGCAACTCGGGGATGTCATCGATCTCGGAAGCAGTTTTAAGAATCTCAAAGGTCAGCGGCTCAAACTGATAGTTTTGGCTTTTGAAAAGATCTTCGGTCTTAAGCAGGCTGATATTGATCCTGTTCAACGTGTTTCCACGTTTGCTGCTTGAACTCCTTCAGATCAGAAAAGTCTATATCATAATCCTTAAGAATGCCTTCAAGTTTGAATACCTTTTTTGTTTCAAGTTTTTTCTTATGCCTCATAAAATCGATAAAATTGGCAACAGCATCTAAATCATGTTCAGTAAATCCAAACAGCTTATTGTAAATCTCATGCTTTGTTAAGGCTGCCTTATTCATTTTTACACCTTCCTTTGTTAAAACGAAAATTTCAAATT
Organism: Desulfobacteraceae bacterium; assembly: GCA_013792055.1. Taxonomy (GTDB): domain Bacteria; phylum Desulfobacterota; class Desulfobacteria; order Desulfobacterales; family ETH-SRB1; genus B13-G4. The sequence continues at coordinate 4,467 of VMSQ01000137.1, read as the reverse complement.
ATGCGGCACAAACAGCAAACACGATTTTTTTGAAAATAACAAGATATTTTTCTTTCGCTGCGCAGGCACGTCAAATACAAAGTTATGCAGGTTGATTTACAATTGATTATGAATACACCTTTTCCATCCTCTTGATGGTCTGACTTACTTTTTCCACCAGCCACTTTGGCTTAATCACTCTGGCCTCATCTGCAAAAGAAAGCGCCCATCCTGTCAGCTCGGATTCAGATGAAGAACTGAAGATAAGTCTTATTTTTCCATCAGCTTTTTTAATGATCTTCTGATCAGGGCTCCATATTCTCTCGGCCACGTATTCAGCCGACCATCCGGTGAATTCTACCTCTACCCTGAAGGAATCTTCCTTTATGATTCCGAAATCCTGGTTAAAGATTTTTTCAAAGTCATATTTTGTGGGGAATTCGAACATCCTTTCCGTCAGTTCAACCTTTTTGATTCTGTGCATTGCCAGCAAGGGATCAAAATCAGGTTCTTTGTATGTTTCCCCTGGTTTTCTCGCCATACCGGCGTGAAGGTATATCGTGTCATGATGTGAAAAGATCTTGAGCGGTTTTATGTAAAAGGTCTTTAAACTTTCCGACATAATGGCACGGTAACTGATTTTGCATATCTTCTTTTTCTCCATTGCTTCTAACAAAATACGAATGCTTTCCTGATAAGGCGTGTAGTCAATGCTTCCGGGGCTAAAAGAGGCAAAAGAATGTGACGATAGCGCTTTATCTCTCGGGAGAAGAACCTGGCTTTTCTCAAGCGCCCGGGTTGCTTCTTTAAAAAGTTCTTTGCCTAATAAATGCTCTGAAAAGGCTTTGCACATCCGCAGAACGTTCATCTCCATTTCTGTAAGATTGATGGCAGGGGGTATCAACTTCGGCTTCTTTAGCCGGTAATATTTTTTATTCCCCTGCATGCTCTCCTCAATATCTACGCCATACGATCTTTGTATGTCGTTTACCAATCGTAATACAGTCTGTTTTGAACACTTGAGCATTTTAGAAAGTTCGGTGAGCGAATGGCTTTGTCCTGAAAACATAAGCCTCGCAAACAGGCTGATCAGTTTTTCTCCATAACTCTTATAAGGGCTTAATTTTTCAGGCATAAAACACCTCCAGGGAAAAGGATTTCCGTTCCGTAATATGGAATATTAACATGCTATAATATGAAAAAACAAGTTGAAAGGAGAGCAACTATGCCGAGAAGACATCGAAGAAAAAAACAGCTATCAACAGATGTCAAAGCAAACCTTGATAAGAACGAATGCTTTGCCTTGAAAAAGTGTACTTTATATCTGCGGCGGCATTTAGACCGCTATTTCACCATGGATGAAGAAACCATGAATATGCTTTGCTATACATTGAGAGGTGAAATGGGGCAGGTCAACGAATATATTTTAGATTTGCTGGATGATTCTCAGCAAGTGAGATTTGAAAAAGAGTTTTCCGAATGCGGACTTGATCCCGAAGAGTATTCCGATCTTGCCGCCCGCATGTTGGCAAAGGTCAAAACAGGACGCCTCTATAAATTCAAACAGTTCATCTTTCACCTGTTGGAGCGGAATCTCAAAAACTTCCGTTACAACGGTAAATCCGACATAGAAAAAAGCATAACTGCAATTAAAAAGATGTTTAATCTTACGGATCAGGAGGTTGAGTTTGGCATATTCCTCTTTATAACCGCAGGTTACGAAATCCCTGGCGATTTTTTCATTTGCCATTTAAAAAGCGATCATTTTGCTGGAAGAAAAAACCTCTTCAACATCCTGAATTTGTCTCAAAAGGAATACAGCAAGATATTAGAGGGAACTCTCGCAAGAACAGGCTTGCTGGCAATAAGCGGCTTTGATCTGAGTATTACAGATGACCTTATTAGTTTAATTCAGAATTCCTCAACCCGTTCGTTTACAAAAAGTTTTTTCTCCAAAATGCCGCATAATACCGTGCCGCTTGAGTATCATTTTGTTGAGCAGGAACAAACCGAACATATCCTGGAGCTTTTAAAACACAAGCCAGAAACAGCAACACATATCCTTCTTTATGGCTCGCCGGGTACAGGGAAGACCAGCTATGCCTATGGGCTGGCTGAAAGACTGGGAATACCGGCTTATGAAATTGTGAGGGGGGATGACAATAAGACCAGCCAGAGACGGGCCGCTATCATGGCTTGTCTGAACATGACAAATTCGGATAAAGGCTCTCTTATTCTGGTCGATGAAGCGGATAATATTCTGAACACATATTTTTCGTGGTTTATGAGGGGTGAAACTCAGGATAAGGGCTGGCTCAACCAGATACTTGAAGAGCCTGGAACAAGAATGATCTGGATTACAAATTCCATAGACGGTGTTGAAAAATCCGTTTTGAGGCGTTTTGCCTATAGCCTTTGCTTCAAGCCATTTAACAGGAAACAGCGCACGCGTCTCTGGAACTCTGTATTGAAAAACAACAGGGCAGAACGTCTCTTATCGGATACTGATATTGCGAATCTTTCCGGACGTTATAAGGTTAGCGCCGGCGCTATGGACATAGCAGTAAAAAAAGCTGTTGAAAAAAGCACAAAATCGAAAAAGAGATTTCATAAAGCCGTAACGCTTACCCTTGATTCACATGAAAGTCTGCTTAATCACGGTAAAAATCACAAGGATAAAGACACAGTAGAAAAAAACTATTCCATGGAAGGATTGAATGTTCAAGGAAATATACAGTTCATGATGAAGCAGCTTGAAAAGTTCGATAACTATCTTCAGCAATCTGATGGAAACAGCAGGATAAATATGAATCTCCTCTTCTATGGGCCTCCCGGAACCGGCAAAAGTGAACTTGCGCGTTATATTGCCTGCCATCTGGACAAAGAACTAATCTGCAAGAAAACCAGCGATATTCTTGATAGCTTTGTAGGAGGTACAGAACGGAACATCAAAGAAGCGTTTGAAGAAGCCGAGTCGGAAGAGGCCATTTTGATAATAGATGAAGTTGATTCTCTGCTTTTCAGCCGTGACCAGGCAGAGCGATCCTGGGAAATTAGTTTTACAAATGAATTCCTGACCCAGATGGAGAGATACAGGGGAATTCTTATATGCACGACAAACAGATTGAAAGGTATCGATAATGCTTCGATGCGCAGGTTTAATTATAAGATCGGTTTCAATTACCTTAAGCCCGAAGGCAATATTACATTCTACCAAAAGCTCCTGGAGCCTCTGACCGCTACCCCACTGGATAAAGCCACCAGAAAAGTGTTGAAAAGGATTACCGATCTTGCCCCGGGGGATTTCAAGGTTGTTCGGGATAAAAATTTCTTTCATCACCCTGAAGAGCTTAGTCCTCAATCATTAGTACAGGCATTACAAGAGGAAGCTGAGATTAAGAAATTTCATAACGGGCGAAAACATATAGGGTTTTAGAAGCTGGGATACGTTAAGCGTAAGGGGAATAAGCATAGCGGTTATAGAACCGCATTGTTTATCTTCATCCAAAGGTCTGTAGGGGTTCTCAGTTTTTTCCCGTCAATGTTCAGAACCGGGACCGCACCAATAAGTGAATTAGTAATAATAACCTGATCAGCTAAAAATAAATCTTCAGGATACAACTTTTTACTTTCTGACATATAACCCCAATTTGAAAGAAGTTCGCATACAACCTTTTCCATGATACCGGGCAGCACATGCGGCGAAACCGGTCTTATGAAAGTTTTATCCTTTATCAGCAGGATATTTGCAGTATTTGTTTCGGAGATTGTTTCATCTGGATTCAATATAAGCGCTTCATCAGCCCCCTTTCTCTTTGCCCATTCTCCAGCAAGCAGGTAGTATAAATAATTCAGGGTCTTGTAATCAGCGAGAGGTGTCTGCCGAGGCTTCGGGTAAACTACAAGGTTTACCCCTTGCTCTTTTTTTTCTGCCAGCCGGTGAATATATGGTTTAGCCATAACGATCAGCGTGAAATCAAAAAAAGACTTTTCACAGTTCCCTTTTGAGGCAATAATTTTAACTGCCGCTGTTTCTTCCAGCAGCCCGTTACTGGAAATTACCTGATATATAATATCCTCCCAGGTCAAATCCGGAATTCGTTCATTAAAGAGGTGTTCCCAGGTCTGATTTAATCTTGAGATATGCTCTTTAAGGTATTGAGGTTTTCCTTTATCTACCCTGATTGTTTCAAAAAAACCATAGCCGAACAAAAAGCCCTGATCTGCAACATTTATATTTGCATGATCTATAGATTCAATACTTCCATTTATCCAGACATATCTATTGGTATCTAACGATTTTTCTTTTCCTTTGAAAACTTCCATAAGCGTCCTGCCCTTATGCATTGTTTCATCATATTCATCAAACGGATCTGAATCAAAGACAATACCTCCTCCGACTGAAAATATGATTTTTTTATTAACTATTGTGGCTGTACGGATAGCGATAGAAAAGTCCATCGTATCGTGAAAACTTATGTATCCTAT
>VMSQ01000234.1 GCA_013792055.1 Desulfobacteraceae bacterium | reverse complement strand
GTTTCCATTTTCGTTTCCATTCTTTCAATCGCTTCTCACGCTTAATAGCGGATTCCATACTCTCGTGTACTTCATACCAAACCAGTTGATGAACAACGTAACGTTTGGTAAAACCTTCCACCATATTGTTTTTATGCTCCCATATCCTCTTGACGAGATCTGAAGTCACTCCGATATAGAGGGTGCCATTTCTGTTTGCTTGCCAAAATATAAACCGCCGGCTGTTTATTCACTAATGCCTCACTGGATTCCGGCTTTCGCCGGAATGACAGAAAAGAACGTTTTTCGACTTTTTACGAGGCCATCAAAATTGAAGATTGAAGATTGGTGGTATCGCATATGGATTGAATATTGTATATTGAATATTGTATATTTGCCTGCCCGCCATCGCACTCGCTTTAACCAGATATGCGAAATTCAAGCGCTTGTGCTCAGGCGAGGCGGGCGGGTGGAAATCGCTCCTGCCCGCCATCGGCTTCGCCTTCAGGCGAGGCGGGCGGGTCGCCCCATTAATTCATACCTGCCCGCCATCGGCTTTGCCTTCAGGCGAGGCGGGCGGGTAAAATTAACAGAATTCCTTCAATATTCAATATTCAATCTTCAATCTTCAATTATTTAAGTTTCTCCTTAAGTTCATTCAGATAATTAAGTGCTTCTATAGGAGTTGTCTTGGATATATCGAGCTGCTGCAACTTTTCAATTACAAAAGTCTCAGGTTGCCTAAACAGAGTTAGCTGCACTTGTTTATTCTCAGGTGAATCATGGTCGTCCCTGATAACACAGGATCCGTTTAATTTGTTTTCCCTGTTCTCTATATTGTAAAGGATTTTTTTCGCCCGTTTTATAACATTTTCCGGGACACCTGCGAGCCTTGCAACCTGAATACCGTAACTTCTATTTGTACCACCTTCAACCAGCTTTCTCAAAAAAATTATTTCATCATTCCATTCCTTTACTGCAATATTATAATTTTTTACCCTGGGTTTTTTTTGCGCCAGATCAGTCAGTTCATGGTAATGGGTTGCAAATAGAGTTTTAACTCCTTTTTGCTTTAAATCATGCAAGTATTCCGCTACCGCCCAGGCTATGCTTAAACCGTCAAAGGTACTTGTACCCCTGCCGATCTCATCCATGATAACAAGACTTTGTTCATTTGCATTGTTCAAGATATTGGCTGTTTCCTCCATCTCCACCATGAAAGTACTCTGCCCTGAAGAAAGATTGTCAAGCGCTCCTACACGGGTAAATATTCTATCTGTTATACCTATGGAAGCCGTTTCTGCAGGGACAAATGAGCCCATCTGCGCCATAAGCACTATAAGCGCCACCTGTCTGAGAATAGTTGATTTGCCTGCCATGTTGGGGCCGGTAATAATGATTATCTGGTTTTCATCATTATCAATATTAATGGAATTAGGTACAAACCGTTCACCAGCTATCATTTTTTCCACTACAGGATGACGGCCGTCTTTAATTATAATACGGCCATCAGTATTGATCTGTGGCCTGTTATAGTTATTCTGATCTGCTATTTCAGCAAGATTAAGCAGACAATCAAGTCCAGCTAAAAATTGTGCAGCATGCTGGATGGTTTTATTGTTTTTTATAACTTCTTCCCGTATGCCATTAAATATCTCATACTCAAGTGCTGATCTTTGCTCTTCTGCACCTAATACCTTTTCTTCATATGTCTTTAGTTCGTCGGTAATATAACGTTCTGCATTTACTAAAGTCTGTTTACGTATATAATTAGCTGGAACGATTTCTGAACGAGCTTTTGGGATTTCAATATAATATCCGAATATTTTATTATATCTCACTTTGAGTGAGTTTATTCCTGCTGCATTCCTTTCCCTGGCTTCTAACTGTGCAAGCCAGCCCTTGCCTTCCTGGCTGAGATTTATAAGAGCGTCTAATTCCTTATTATAACCTCTCTTAATAATTCCGCCTTCATTGATCGTAAGCGGCGCATCTTCCCGGATTGAACTGTCTATGAGATTTGCCAGCTCATAAAGCTGTTCAAGGTTTAAGGTTAATTTAAAAAGTTCTGATTGAAGAAGCGAAAGGGCCGAACAGATATCCGGCAGACTTTGAATTGACTGCTTTAAAGCAATAAGATCACGCGCAGTTGAATGCCCCATGGATATCTTACTGCCCAGACGTTCAAGGTCATAAACTGATTTTAAACTCTCTCTCAGTCTTTTGCGTACTTGTATATTGTCTTTTGCTTCTTCAACAGCATCATGTCTTAATTCTATCTTATGTATATCAATAAGGGGGTATCTTATCCATGTCTTAAGCAGCCTGCCTCCCATGGAAGTTATTGTCCTGTCGATTATATTGATAAGACTGCCGGGTTTTAAACCAGTGCGAATATTTTTTATAAGCTCAAGATTCCTGCAACTGACGTCATCAACTATAAGATAATTACTTGGTTTATATGTTTCTATTCCGGTAATATGATCGAGCTGCTGCTTCTGATTATCTATTACATAGAATATAAGTGCCCCGGCAGCACTGACACCTGCCTTTAGATTTTCACATCCAAAACCTTCAAGTGAAGCTGTTTTAAATTGTTTTATAAGCCGTTCTCTTCCTCTTCTATACTCAAAAACTCTGTCATCTAAAAAGGTTATAGATTTTTCTGATAAAGCATTCTTGATCTGCAAAAAAAAAGGATCGTTTTTTATTGAGTTGGAGAGTAGAATTTCGCTTGGGCATATGCGGAGGGCTTCATCTATAACTGAAAGAAAGTCTTTAGATTCATACACCCTGAAAGTTCCGGTTGATATATCTAAATATGAAAGGCCGATTGCATTATCGCAGGCTATGGCGAGAATATAATTATTTGATTTTTCGTCTAATAATTCCTCATCTAAAATCATCCCCGGGGTGATAACTCTGACTACATCTCTTTTTACCAGCCCCTTTGATGCTGCTGGATCTTCAACCTGTTCACATATCGCCACCTTGCAGCCATTGCCTATCAGACGTGCAATATAGCTTTGTGCAGCACGGAAAGGAATACCGCACATGGGAATTGGATACTCGTCTTTTTTGTTTCTTGAGGTCAGAGTTATTTCAAGTATTCTGGATGCGATCTTTGCATCCTCAAAAAACATTTCATAAAAATCTCCCATTCGATAAAAAAGTATTGAATCAGCATACTTTTCCTTGATGGATAAGTACTGCTTAATCATGGGAGTTACTTTAGAAAGATTCATAAATTAAGATGATATACATCAGAAACTTGATACTTGAAACTGGAAACGCTCTGCGCTCTCTGCTCTTAGCTCTACGCTCTCTGCTCTTAGCTCTACGCTCTCTGCTCTTAGCTCTACGCTCTCTGCTCTACGCTCTCTGCTCTTAGCTCTACGCTCTCTGCTCTTAGCTCTGTGCTCTCTGCTCTACGCTCTCTGCTCTTAGCTCTACGCTCTCTGCTTTGTTGCCGCCTTTCAACGATTCTAATTCATTGACAAGTAATGTTATATTTTCATTTTGTGAATCTATTTCAGCTCCAAGGCTTTTTACAACTTTTCTGAATTTGAGCCTGTCGATCAGTGTAAATATATATGAGATAACAAATCCTGTCAAAAAAATGCCGGCAAAAAGGATTGCTCTATGCAATTCAGGTGTCTCATACTTTGTAAAGATAAGATCTATGCCCAAACTTTGTTTTGCCATAAAAAAATCCTGATTCTGAAAAATAACTATCCCGACTAATCCAAAAATAATCGCCCAGAAACCAATTTTAAACTTTCTCATATTGTTTCTCCCGTTATGTCAAGCCTTATACAGGGATCAGTGGTCAGTGATTAGTGATTAGTGATCAGTAAAAAAAGCTGTGGTGAGCTAATAACCCGGCAAAATAATACCCGGACTTTGTCATGCCGGACCCCGTATCCGGTACGGGGCAGGCCCGATCCGGCATCCAGCGTATTGTATTTTACTGGATAGCGCTAAAGCTTCACTACGTGCCCGGCTTTCGCCGGAATGACGGCGTTAGAATATTTATTTGCCGGAGTAATAACCACTAACCACTAACCACTGACCACTGACTACTGTTTTTTTTACCCTTTTCCTTTATGAAACTCAACCTTTTTTTCTTTGGTATTGGTCGAGTAGTGTATTGGTCGAGTGGTCGAGTAGGAAAATGGTCGAGTGGTTAACTACTGATGGAATCGTAAAAAGTCTCGAAATCGTCATGCCGGACTTGATCCGGCATCCAGAACGTATTGAAAATACTGGATAGCGCTAAAGCTTCACTACGTGCCCGGCTTTCGCCGGAATGACGGGAAATGGTATTTTTCGACTTTTTACGAGTTTGTCACTACTCGACTACTCGACTACTCGACTACTCGACTACTCGACTACTCGACTACTCGACTACTCGACTATTTACAGGTATCAGTTCCAGATTTCCCCACAAGCCTATTTCGTCACCCATAATAATTGCAATACCATTAATACCATTAATATTCTTTCCGATATCAATGGCTTTTGGGATATCAGATTTTGATTTAATATGATTGCCTATTGAAGTTGCTGCTGCATCAGCAAGAGAGCATGATTCTGATAATACACATACAGCATCAGCATTGCCAAGGCTTAATGAATGTCCAACAGTACCTGACGATGTACACACAGCAGCAGGTTTTTTCATTGAATCTATTAGAAATCCAATACGTAAGCTCAATGGAGATTTGCCTGCAAAAATACCGACTTTAAGCGGTTCATTGGTCTTTAAAAAAATATCGCCTCCATTTTCTACAACAACTTCATCAGAAAATGATAAAAGATCAAGTCCAACATATTCTGCGATTGCGCCGGCAACCGCAGCCATTGGCCCGACACCGGCCTTAATGCCGGCATTTACCATATCTCTGACTATGCTCGGTGCAGGACCGTTAATTTGCCACGGTTTAAGTGTTTTTTCAAATTCAGGATACCTGCTAATATAGCTCTCAACATATCCTCTATATTTCAAAACCAATTCCGTTGTTTTATCCACAAGGATTTTATCGGCATGTATGAACAAATCTGTTTCTTTAACAACCACATTAAAAGAAACCAGGTTGTTTTTTTTTATTAGATTGCGGTAGGTGCGCTTTTTATGCATATAAGGTTCACTGGTTCACGGGTTGTTTTGAAAGATGAACGTCCAACATCGAACATTGAACGTCGAACGTCGAATAATGATGTCGCTTCGCTCTGCCAGTTTATAAATTAGCAAAATACCTTATTCAAAATTCGATGTTGGACGTTCGATGTTCGATGTTCATTTTTTCAGTTGTTATTTTATTTGAATTTTCGGTCTCATTTCAATTGGGCACTGTCTCAAGAAATACTTATCCGTCATACCGGCAATAAAGTCCCTTACAATTTCTTCTTTGCTGTGATTTTCAATATAATCCGACATATCTTCTAAAAATCTTGTGAAAATCACTGAAGAATGATTCTCATTTTTAACATCATTGAGATATCTTTCAAAAAGCATTTCAAAAAGTTTTTTTATTCTGTCCAGGTTGGTTTTAATTTTTGAGTTCATATAGATATATTCGAGGTTAAAATCTTTTAATTTTTTTAATGCATCAGATATTTCAGGACTAAATGCCACATATGATTTTTGAAAACTGTTTTCTATAATATCCGTAACGAGATTATATACAATTGTTCCGTTCGTATTCCCCAGGATTTTTACGATATCGTCCGGGATATCGGAACGTTTAATTACTTTCAATCTTATGGCGTCTTCCAAATCTCTTCCAATGTAGCTGATAGTATCTGCCATGCGTACAACACAGCCCTCAAGTGTCATGGGAATCAGTTGCATATCCGGCGCAGTTTTTTTTGCTGCAATCTCTTCATCCAGTTTTATAAAGGTTTTATTTCGCTCCGGCTTAAGCATTTCATTATGTATCTCTCCATCGTGACAAAGTATTCCATCCAGAGTCTGAAGACATAGATTCCATCCCTTTCCTTTTCGTTCTACCCTGTCTAAAAACTGCACGCCCTGAACGCTGTGTAAAAAATATCCAATGCCATAAGATTTGCATATCTCAGACAAAAACCTTTCTCCATCATGCCCGAAAGGAGTATGCCCAATATCATGTCCAAGAGATATCGCCTCAATAAGATCCTCATTTAATCCAAGAAAACGACCTATTGTTCTGGCTATCTTAGATACCAGTTGAACATGCAGCACTCTGTGAGTTATGTGGTCGTTCTCAATAAGATAAAATACCTGAGTTTTATCAATATACCTTGTATATACAAGAGAATGAAGAATTCTATCGACATCCAGGGAAAAGGCCTGACGATATCCATGTTTAAGCTTTTCTTCATGTGAACGACGTAAACCTTTGATACTTAAAGTAGCTAAAGGAGATAATGACTCAGCTTCCCGCTGAGTTAAAGCCAATCTTATATTATCCAGGGGCATTTTTATTACAGCTCCTCATTTTCAATCATATCTTCCATGAGTTTAATATAATCTATTCCCGCCCTTCGGAAGCCTTCCTTCCCATATTTCATATTTGCTTCAAGAACATAATATTTGTCTTTATACATGCAGATATCAATGCCTACATCATTCCATTTGCAGCTCTGAGCGGTATGCAGTGCAAGATCAAGGGCCTCCTCTGGAACAGGGTCTAAACTAACAGTTCCTCCAACTGAGATATTGCTTCTGAAGTCGCCTGGAGGAGCTATCCGCCAGTAAGCATGAACTATTCTATTCCCAATAACAACCACCCTTATATCGCGGTCTGATGGTATGTATTCCTGAATGTAGGCAGGAGTAACAATATTTAAGTAGGCAAAAAGGTCATCTTCATTTTTTATAAGGTAAACCCCTCTTCCCATGGCGGATCCTCTTGGCACTTTACCAATAAAAGGAAATTTAAAATATTTTGTAATCGCAGGCTTCTGAAGCTTTCCGTAAAATACCCGCGTTCTGGGATGAGATATCTTCAGCAGATCAAACAACGCTGTCTGTTTAATCTTATCCTGAACACACTTGTATGTGTGATAACTTGGGAAAATACTTTTGCCCATTGCATCAAACAGATCCGCATAGAAAGTTGTCGGATAATATATTTTTTTTGCGTTTCTAATTAACTCCGCCTCTTGAAGACTGTAATCTGAAAAATTTGGTCGAACTCCCAAAGTAATTACATTCCTGCAATCTCTAAGGCGTGCCTCTATGGCAATGACTTTTTTTGAATTCGTCATATTACTCGTTGCTGGGTATTGGGTACTGTGTACTGGTCAATTGAATATTGTCGATTGAATATTGAATATTGAAGGAATCCTGTCAATTTTAATCCACAGACCCGCCTGCCACTGCGAGCCAGCCCGCCTGCCGAGCCTCTATGTCATCGTAGGCCACCAGCGGGTAAGCGGCAGGGCGAGGCGGCCAGGGGCACAAGCGGGCAGGTTACACAGATTTTTCTGCCTGTGCGTGTTCGCACGCAGACAGGCCTCTCTCCCCAGGAAGGTCCGCGGAGCCTCCCAAGGAAGATTTTATATTAATTTATTTATATTACACATCCATAACATCAGTAGACTTATAATCAAGGATCCGGGCATTGACTTTGGCTGCTAAGTCATTACCATTATTATGGAAGATGTTCTTAGCGATGATAGTATCCATCACTCCCTCGATAGCTGCATCTTGAGCTGCAAAGTCGACATAGTCTCCATCATCTACGTTCTTGGGGTTATTCAGGGTTAGGTTTATGGTTTTAGCTGCACTATCTCTAAACTGCATATACAGTCTCT
>VMSQ01000065.1 GCA_013792055.1 Desulfobacteraceae bacterium | reverse complement strand
CATGCAACTGGGCTGTTCATATAACAAAACGGAAAATAAAATCACCAATCAATCAGAAGATAGAAACCGTGTTTTTGTGCAAATAAGCACAGTATATCCTTTGCATTATTGAAAAGGCGACTAAAGCTAAAAGGTAAAAGGCTGAAGACTGAAGGCTGGAAGCTCAAGGCAAAATAACTTCTTCAGCCGCAGACTGCTTTCTGTTAGCTTTATCCTTTAGCCCTTAGCCTTTTGCCTATTACTTTTTAAGGGAAGTGAATCTATGGAACAAAACGCTGATATCCGACAGTTCATAGAGGTAATCAAACGCAGGAAGTTTCAGTTTATTATTCCTAGCCTGCTGGTTTTCCTGATTGCCGTTCTGATCAGCCTGGTACTGCCTCCGGTATACAAATCTACCGGTACCATCCTGATAGAAGCGCAGGAGATACCTCAGGATTTAGTTAGAACCACAGTAACCGGTTATGTGGAAGAACGTCTTCAGGCTATTACCCAGGTTGTTCTTAGCCGCGCCAGGCTTATTGAAATTATAAATCGATTTGGTTTGTATCAGGACCTTAAAGGCAGATATTCCATTGAAGAAATTGTCGAAAAAATGCGTGAAGACGTTAAAATGGAACCCATAATGACAGAAGTGGACAAGCCCGGGTCTGGAAAATCCAACTCAGCCATAATCGCCTTCACGCTTTCCTATGAAGGCAAAGATCCCAAGCAGGTAGCGCAGGTAGCCAATCTCTTTGTTTCACTTTATCTGGAGGAAAATCTCAGAAACCGGGAAGAAAAAACGCGAACCACCTATGAGTTTTTAGAAGAACAATTAGCAAAACTTCGTACTGAAATAGTTGCTATTGAGGGGAAAACCGCTGAATTCAAGAAAAAGCATGTCAACCATCTTCCAGAACTCATGCAGCTTAATTTCCAGACAATGGGGCAGCTTCAGCGGCAGATTGAGGCTAAAGAAGAACAGATCAAAGGCCTTATTGACAGGAAAATTTATCTTGAAGGTCAGTTAGCTACTTTAGATCCCACAATGTATGCTTTTAGCATAGGCGGGAAAAGAGTTATGACTCCTCGAGAGGAACTTGAAACTTTACGAAGCCAGTATCTCAGTCTCAGTGCTACGCTTTCTCCACAACACCCGGATGTGATTAACCTGAAGAAAAGACTGGAGGCTGTGCAGGCCGAAGTAAGTGGCCGTGAGGATTTGCGCCAGGTGTATCGTAAACTTCACGATAAAGAACACCAGCTTACGATGATTTCAGAAAAATTTTCCGATAAGCACCCTGATGTTATAAAGCTTAAAAAGGAAATCGCGCTTCTGAAAGATGAGGTAAGTGCACTTTCTGAAAAACAGACCGTATTTAAGGGTGAAGATGAAAAACCGGAAAATCCTTCGTACATAAACCTCCAGACCCAGATAACTTCCACCCAGATGGACATTGAAACAACCCGAAAAGAACGTAATCTTTTAAAGGTTAAATACGAGGAATATCAAAAGCGTGTGGAAAACACCCCACAGGTAGAACAGGAATACCTGGTGCTTCAGCGCGATTACAGCAATGCCCAGGCAAAATATCAGGAGACCATGAACCGGCTGCTGGGTGCAAGGGAGGCCACAGGACTTGAGAAGAGTCGAAAAGCCGAGAGGTTTACTCTCATTGACCCCCCTATTGTACCGGAAAGACCGGACAGACCAAACAGGCTGGCCATACTCTTGATTGGTATGGTTCTGGCAACGGGCTGCGGTATCGGTTTTGGTTCTCTGTCCGAATATATGGATCAGTCGGTGTATCGGGCAGATGAACTGGCAGCAATTTCCGGGTTTCCTGTATTAGCTGTAATTCCGTATCTGGAAACAGAAGAAGACAGGAAAAAAATGATGCAAAAAAAATGGGCATGGATAGTCAGCGCTGCCGGTCTTGTCATTATTTGTGCGGCAGCAGCGCACTTTTTATACAGACCATTGGACATACTGTGGATCCAGATAGTTCAACGGTTTTCTATAAGATTTTAAGGAGAAACCCTTGCTATGAGCAAAATAGAAAAGGCACTGGAAAGAGCAAAAAACAAACGAGACGAAAATCGACAGGAAACTCGGCTTAAAGTGGCTTCGGAAGTTGCTGCAGCAGGGGGGAATGCGCCGCTTTATACTCAAACAAAGTCTGTCTCGCTAAAAAATTCTCATCTGGAGAAGTATCGCATAATAACTCATTCGGGTGATTCCAGGACAATTAATTCTTATAACCTTCTCCGCACTCAGGTTCTCCAAAGGACGCGCGATAAGGGGCACAATACCATTATGGTTACCAGTGTTGTCGAGGGGGAGGGGAAAACCATTACCGCCATAAACCTGGCAATCAGCATTGCGAAAGAAGTACAGCATACCGTACTTCTGGTAGACACTGATCTGCGAAATCCCAAAATTCAGCATTATCTGGGCTACGGCACAACAAAAGGTCTTTGCGATAATATACTGGATAAAGTACCTCTTTCAGAACTTCTTATTAATCCGGGTCTTGGCAAAATGATTGTGCTTCTTGCCGGCAAGCCTCTTTCAGGCCCAACAGAAATTCTGGACTCTCCAATGATAAAAAAGCTCGTGCAGGAAATGAAAACCCGCTACCCGGACCGCTATGTCATCTTCGATTGTCCGCCGCTGCTTACCATGCCGGATTCAATTGTTTTTTCGTCATATGTGGATGGCATAATTATTGTGGTGGAGGCAGGCAAAGCATCCAGGAATCAGATCCGTGAAGCAATTGAATTATTAGATGGCAAAAACATATTAGGGCTTGTCATGAACAAGGGAAAAGAACCAGAGCAATCGTATTACTATTAATTAAAAAAGGCGAATGGCTAAAGGCTAAAGGCGAATGGCTAAAGGCTAAGGGCGGAAAGGTAAAAGGCTGAAAGCTGAAAGCATAGAAGCTCAAAGCAAATTAACTTCTTCAGCCGCAGGTTGATTGCTTTCTGTTAGCTTTATCCTTTTGCCTTTAGCCCTTAGCCTTTAGCCTTTTACCTTTGAGCTTATATATGTATAAAGAATTTTACGGATTACGGGAAAAGCCTTTCAGTATAGTACCTGACCCAAGTTTCCTTTACCCGAGTTCCAAACACCGGGCTGCTCTTACCTATCTGGAATATGGACTCATGGATCGGATGGCTTTTATTCTCCTGACCGGAGAAATCGGTGCCGGCAAGACCACCCTTATTAAACAGCTCCTTACAAAGATTGAAAGCGACATTGAGGTAGCTGTTATTTTTAATACCAATGTATCATCAGAGGATTTACTGGAATTAATTCTCTGCGAGTTTGAGCTGGAGCCTTCCATACGCAGCAAAGCCAGTTATCTTGACACACTTAATCAATTTCTCATAAAGGAATACGGTGAGGGCAAGCGTGTTGTGCTAATAGTGGACGAGGCCCAGAACCTTTCTCAGGAAGCCCTGGAAGAGATTCGCATGCTTTCCAACCTGTATAGCGGCAAAGACTCGTTAATTCAGATTGTACTGGCAGGTCAGCCTTCTTTGGGAGCCAGACTCAGGCAGCCATCTTTGGCGCAGCTTTATCAGCGCATAGCCGTGAGTTATCACATCGCTTCCCTTGGTCTTGATGAGACCAGGGAATATATTGTTCACAGATTGAAAAAAGCCGGTGCAGAACAGGAGGACTTATTTACGGACGAAGCTGTAGAACGTATCTTCCAGATATCAGGAGGCATTCCCAGAACCATTAACATTCTCTGTGATGCCGCTCTTGTTTATGGCTATGCCGATGAATTAAGGACAATTGATGCCGATGTAATCGAACACGTATTAACCGACAAAAAGGAAACCGAAATACTTTCAGTTCCCTCTATTGAGGAGATTCAATCAAATCCATCAGCATCCCTGGATAATGGAAGCATGGCTATCCGGTTGCAAAGCATTGAAGAGAGGTTGAACAAGCTTTCTTCTCAGGTTGACTGGCAAATCGAGAATTACGAGAAAAGGATAGATAAATACAAGGATGCCCTCATTCATAAACTTGAACACATGCTTGATGAAGAGCGAAAGCAGAACAAAGGACTTTTGCTTAAATATAATTTACTACTGTACAGCATGAATAAGGCTAAAGGCAAAAACCTTTAATCCTGTCTGATAACTAAACAAACCAAACAATAATAGCTAACAATCATGATCTTAGTAATCGGTGGTGCCGGATATATCGGTTCTCATATGGTTAAGGAGCTTATCAGCCATGGACGAGAAGTAGTCATCCTTGACAACCTGACTACCGGTCACCGTGAATCCGTGCCGGACGGAGAGTTCATAAAAGGAGATTTGGGAGATGAAAATCTCCTGCAAAGAATCTTCAAAACTTATCCCATACATACGGTCATGCATTTTGCCGCCTTTTCTCTTGTCGGAGAGTCGGTTCAGTTTCCTCTTAAATATTTTGAAAACAACGTATCAAAAACCATAACACTTCTGAAAGTTATGCTTGAGCATGGAATAAAGCGTTTTATTTTTTCCTCAAGTGCTTCGGTTTACGGTGAACCAGAAGAAATTCCAATTACAGAAAACTGTTCCGTGAGGCCTGCCAGCCCGTATGGAGCCTCTAAACTAATGGTAGAAGATATTCTGCAGGAATGTGATAAAGCTCATGGCCTCAGGTATATCTCTTTACGATACTTCAATGCAGCAGGTGCTGATGAAACAGGAACCATCGGAGAAAATCACAATCCCGAATCGCATCTGATTCCTCTTGTCTTAAAAGCAGCCAAAGGCGAGAAGAAAAATATCACTGTTTTTGGAACAGATTATCCCACTAAAGACGGGACCTGTATCCGTGACTATATCCACGTGACTGATCTTGCCCAGGCACACCTTCTGGCCATGGACGTCTTGGAAAACGGCGAATCCAGCAACATATACAATCTGGGCAACAGCCATGGATACTCAGTAAACGAAGTAATTGAAACAGCCAGGCAGGTTACAGGCCTGCAGATTCCTGTGAAAGAAGGGCCGCGACGTCCAGGTGATCCGGCAATTCTTGTAGCCAGCTCTGAAAAGATCAAAAAGGAACTTGGCTGGCAGCCAAGATACCAGGACCTCAAAACCATCGTGAAAACAGCCTGGAAATGGCATAGTAACAGCTACTAGCCTCTTGCTTCCAGTTAATCCTGTAAATCCTGTCAAAAAATATAACCTTCGCGCTCTTGGCGGCTTCGCGGTTCAATAGCTCTTATCCCTTCGCCTTGGCGGTTCAAAATAAAATAAATGCAAAGCACACAAAACTGCAAAACTAAAGGGCGTCCCCAACTTTTCGTCCCCAACTTTTCCCAACTTTTCCCCAAGCAGTTGGGAAGGGGAATGCAGTTAAGTAGAATGTCCCGCAGGGTTCCCCCTTGACATACAGAATCAAAAAGACTACATTGCAATCATAATATGAGACCTTTGCATAACCCCAGTATTGTCATTGCGAGCGAAGCGAAGCAATCTCATAACACATTGATAAGCCACGAGATTGCCGCGTCGCCTTGCTCCTCGCAATGACCAGAATCGACCGAAAATGAGAGTTTTGCAAAGCT
>VMSQ01000162.1 GCA_013792055.1 Desulfobacteraceae bacterium | reverse complement strand
CTACGCTTTTCACAAACCTTGCTGCATCAAGATCTTGGCACATTTCTTCGCAAAAAATCGCTCAACTTAGGTTAAAGGTAATCGATAAATGAAAGTCGCTGTTTATCAGACCGATCCTATATTGCTTGATATCAAGGCAAACCTTGAAGATACAATTTCAAAAATCCATCATGCCAAAGAAAAGAAAGCTGATCTGATTGTATTTCCAGAACTGGCGCTGACAGGATATTTTGTTGGAGAAAAATATCATGAAGTGGCTCTTAAAATAGAGTCTAAAGAAATAAAAAAACTAGCGCTTGCAACAAAAGGAACAGCAGCAATAGTCGGTTTTATTGAAGAGTCCAAATCCATGAATTTTTACAACTCCGCACTTATTGCTGTCGATGGAGAAGTTCTATTTGCATACCGCAAGTTAAATCTACCGAACTATGGAGTATTTGAAGAAAGAAAATATTTTTCTAATGGAAAACGAGTCTCAACATTCAGGCTGCATGGCTATAATTTATCCGTTTTTATTTGTAACGACATGTGGCACCCTGCCCTGCCTTATCTAGGAATATGCCAGAAAGCAGATATATTTATAACTATTTTCAATTCTTCCCAAGGTTCTATGGGAAGCGAATTCAGAAATATTGAAAGCTGGGAAATTATAAACAGGTTCTATTCGCGCGTATTCGGAATTTACAATATATGTGCAAACCGTGTCGGTTTTGAAAGTTTTGAGGAAAAAAGAGATATTTCAAAAGAAAATTTAGATGAGGAAGAACCTCTTCGATTCTGGGGAGGAAGCGAGATAATTAATCCTTTTGGCAAACAAATCGCCAAAGCTGCACTTTATAAACCAGATATGATTTTTGGTGAAATTTCAAGGGATTTGCTCCGCCGGAAAAAAATCCTGCTTCCCTATCTGAGAGATGATGAACCACACTTTACTTATCGTGAACTCAACCGCATTTTATATGATAAAAAATAATCATTTTATATGTTTTCTCTTTACTTGATTATAATTTATTGATATGAAAATATTTTAAAATGATTTCAATCATATTGATTTAAATTTTAACATACTGGTTTTACATGAACTTAGCGCCATTCGGGCGGACTTTTTTGACAGGAGGTTTATAGAAATGGATATAAGCAGGAAATTGGGAATTTTGGTTTTTTTTGCTGTGCCTGCAGTTATAGGCGGCGGAATTACATATGCTCTATTCGGCGACAGCTATCCTGCTGTATTTATATATGAATTCCTTCTTTTATTAACGGCCGGCATTTTTGTCAGCAGGTAAAGATCCTGTCCTTAAAATTTATACGCTATACCTTTCGTATAACAACCCATGGCTCTTTCTTTTCCATGGTTGGGGAAAGAAATGTTGTGGATCTTCGTTAAAACTATCCCGCAATGGTTATTGCCCCTCGCCCTCCCCCCTGAGTGAGGGGAACTGGAGGTGCTATGCAGAATAAAACTCCCAGCGATATTATTCTGTGGTTTTTTCTTGCCGTTTTTCTTGCTTCAACGTTCTTGATAGGCTGGCTTTTCTGGCCATTCATATCAATTATCGTTATCGCCTCCGTTGTTACAGGTATTTTCAATCCTGTTTACAAATTTATAAAAGTTAAAGATAAAATAAATCCTCCTTTTGCATCATTTTTAACCTGTATTATTATATTTATTGTTCTGTTTGTTCCCATAGTCTTTTTTGTGGGTATTTTATCTAATGAGGCTTACGAACTGTATCTTACAGCAAAAAGCGCTGTATTAGGCAAACATATCAAAAGCCTGCTTGAAAGCACCAAGATACTCGAAAGTGCAAACAATATACTATCAAACTTCAACTTTAAGCTCACCGGAGAAGAACTCAATAAGGCGATTTCTGAACTGGGCAAAATGGTCGGCCTGTTCCTGTATGAGCAGGCCAGTGCTATAGCTTCAAATGTGTTTAAGCTATTAATGAACTTCTTTTTTATGCTGCTTATTATCTATTTCCTGTTTATAGATGGAACTAAAATTATATCGTTTATAATTGGTCTTTCCCCTCTGCCGAATGAGCAGAATGAAAAACTTGTTCAAAAGTTCAAGGATATGGCAGGAGCCATTCTAATCGGCAATGGGCTGGGCGGTTTGATTCAGGGCACATTGGGCGGTTTGGTTTTTATGATGTTTGGTTTTAAATCGCCTTTTCTGTGGGGTGTAATTATGGCGCTGCTCGCATTTCTCCCGATTATCGGAATTGGAGTTGTATTTATTCCTGCTGCAGGCTATCTTTTTTTAACAGGAAGGGTTGCCGCGGGCATATTTTTTATTATATTTTATTTAATTCTGTCCGGTGGAGTTGAATATATCTTCAAACCCAAGCTGGTTGGCGAACGCGTTAAAATGCATACGCTTTTAGTGTTTTTTTCTATAATCGGAGGATTGAAATTATTTGGAATCCTGGGCATAATTTATGGTCCGCTTGTTGTGACAGCATTCTTGACATTAACGGATATTTATCATTCCAGCTATCAAAAAATGATTGAACCCATGAGAAAATAACCCTGAACCCTGAACCGTAAACCCTAAATCTAGGTATATATATAATGCAAACAGAAAAACTGTCCGAGATAAGCATCGAAAGCGAGATGAAAAAATCTTATCTCGATTATGCCATGAGTGTCATTATAGGCAGAGCGCTCCCAGATGTACGCGATGGCTTAAAACCAGTACATCGTCGCGCTCTATTCGCCATGCGCGAATTGAAAAACGACTGGAATAAACCATATAAAAAGTCTGCACGTATCGTTGGTGATGTCATAGGTAAGTATCACCCGCATGGAGACACCGCGGTTTATGATACTATTGTTCGCATGGCACAAATTTTTTCTCTGAGATATCCTCTAATAAACGGTCAGGGTAATTTTGGGTCTATAGATGGAGATCCTCCTGCCGCAATGAGATATACTGAAATCAGGATGATGCGACTTGCACATCAGATGTTAGATGATCTCGATAAGGAAACCGTTGAATTTGTTCCAAACTATGATGAATCTTTAACAGAACCCACTGTTCTTCCATCAAAATTTCCCAATCTCTTAGTTAATGGATCTTCAGGTATAGCGGTCGGCATGACGACTAACATCCCTCCTCATAACCTTACTGAGATCATTGAAGCAATAAAAGCCATTATTGATAACCCAGACCTTACAATACAGGAAATCATGAAATTCGTACCAGGTCCTGACCTTCCCACTGCCGGCATTATTTACGGAACCAATGGAATATATGACGCATACAATACCGGTAGAGGCATATTCCGAATGCGAGGCAGGGTCGCGGTTGAAAAAAATAAAAGTGCGCAGACGGAGAGTATTATAATTACAGAACTACCCTATCAGGTCAATAAAGCAACACTCATAGAAAACACAGCACATTTGATAAAAAATAAGCAGATTGAAGGCATAAAATTTGTAAGAGATGAGTCTGACAGACAAGGAATGAGAATAGTTCTTGGCCTAAAAAAAGACTTTATTGCAGAAGTAGTCATCAATCAACTTTATAAACACACCAGACTCGAGAGCAGTTTTGGAATTATCTTTCTTGCCGTTGTAAACAAACGTCCCAAGCTTTTTACTTTTAAAGAAATCCTTGAGCATTTCATTCTCCACCGTAAAGAAATAATTATTCGGCGTACCAGGTTTGATTTAAAAAAGGCTGAAGAACGTGCCCATATTCTTGAAGGTTTGAAAATTGCGCTCGAAAATCTTGATAATGTCATCTCACTGATAAAGGAATCAAAATCACCCGCAGAAGCAAAAATACGCCTTATTGAAAAATTTGAATTAACCGAGATTCAGGCACAGGCGATACTTGATATGCGTCTGCAGAAGCTTACCGGACTTGAACAGGAAAAGATATTAGAAGAATATAAAAATATTCTTAAAGACATCTCCAGATTTAAAGAAATACTATCCAGTGAACGAATTGTTGAAAGTATTATCAAAGAAGAGCTTACTGAGATACAAAATGATTTCGGGGATCAGCGCCGCACAGAAATAGTCGCATCCACCAAAGAAATTACTATAGAGGACATGATAGTTGAAGAAGACATGGTGGTCACCATTTCAAACAGCGGTTACATAAAAAGAACCCCGATTACAGTTTATCAGAGCCAGCACCGTGGCGGCAAAGGAAAAACCGCTATGGCGACAAAAGAAGAAGATTTTGTTAAACATCTCTTTGTTGCTTCAACACACCATACCTTCCTGTTTTTCACGAATCTGGGTAAGGTTTACTGGTGCAAAGTATATGAAATTCCTCAGGCAAGCCGTATTAGCCGCGGCAAGGCAATTGTGAATCTTCTTAACTTTGAAAAGGACGAAAAGCTCGCCACTGTACTTGCTGTAAGGTCATTTGAACCAGGCTCTCATGTTTTTATGGCAACGAAAAACGGGCTGGTTAAAAAAACAGATATTATGGCTTACAGCCGGCCCAGAACCGGAGGTATAATTGCACTTAATCTGGCTCCTGGTGACGAATTGATTGGGGCGAGGATAACCGATGGTACAATGAATATCTTTTTGTGTTCTGGAAATGGCAAGTCGATTCGCTTTCATGAGTCAGATGCACGCCCTATAGGACGTATTGGAAGAGGTGTTCGCGGAATGCGTCTTGCTGCCGGGGATCATATCGTCGGCATGGAAGTTTTAAGCCATGGTCAAACCTTGTTTGCTATAACGGAAAACGGATATGGGAAAAGAACATCTATTGACGAGTATCCTGTTCAAAAACGTGGCGGCAAGGGAGTGATTACAATAAAAACCAGCGAGCGTAACGGACAGGTTGTTTCAATAATGCTCGTAGAGGAAGTGGATGATCTTATGCTTATGACAAATATAGGCAAGATCATACGCATGCATATTAAGGGCATATCAGTTATCAGCCGCAACACTCAGGGTGTAAAGCTCATCAATATGGATAGCGGTGAGAAAGTTGTGGGCGCTGTTGGACTAATTGAAAAGGAAGAGTAATAGTTCAGTAGTCGAGTGGGAAATTGGTCGAGTGGTTGACTATTCGACTACTCGTCTATTTACAGGCATTTGCAGATGAACTGTTACCAAAGAGCTAAATTATTACGATTATCTTAACATTTCAAATATAATATTATTATGAAAAATAACATAGATATAAATTCAACCAGGATAGGTGTCGTCGGGGCCGGAAGCTGGGGTACAGCTATTGCAAATCATCTTGGCTCAAAAGGTTTTAAAGTTGATTTATGGGTATTTGAAAAAGAAGTTAAAGACCAGATTAGTAACTATAGAGAAAACAAAATTTTTCTTCCGGGTTTTACTCTTTCTTCAAATATATTTCCATCAAATGATCTGTCCTCTGTTGCCTCAGATAAAGACTTACTAATAATTGTTGTCCCATCGCATCTTATGCGTGAAACGGTTAGCAGAATTACAGGTCTAATTTCAAAAGATACAATTATATTATCTGCCTCAAAAGGGATTGAAAACAAAACCCATTTAACGATGTCCGGCGTACTGAAAGAAGCTCTTCCTGAAATTTCAGATAACAGACTTGTAGTTCTTTCAGGGCCAAGTTTTGCCAAAGAAGTAGCAAATAAGGTGCCAACTCTTGTCACTGTGGCATCAAAAAACAAAAGTGCCGCCGAATTTGTACAGCATGTCTTTTCTTCACCGTACTTCAGGGCATATACTACCGATGATTTAATCGGCGTTGAGCTGGGCGGTTCCGTAAAAAATGTTATTGCCATAGCGGCCGGAATAATCGATGGCCTTGGTTTTGGATTAAATACAAGGGCAGCTCTTATAACACGAGGGCTGACTGAGATGAGACGCCTTGGATTAAAGTTGGGCGCAAGCACCAATACTTTTTCAGGGCTTGCAGGGATAGGTGATCTAATTCTTACCTGCACTGGAGATTTAAGCCGCAATTACACGGTGGGCAAAAAAATTGGAGAAGGAAAGAAGTTAAACGAAATTCTTTCTGAAATGCGCATGGTTGCAGAAGGAGTTAAAACAGCCAAATCCATTTACAACTTGTCAAAAAAAATAAGTGTAGAAATGCCTATCTGTCAGGAAACTTACCATATTCTATATAATGATGTTTCACCTAATGAGGCTGCACGCAGGTTAATGAGCCGCGATCTAAAACAGGAAATGGATGAATAAAAAAAAATACCCTTCCTGCTTTGGTTTACTTGATACTGTCTTTCCCAAAAAAGAGAACGGACTGAGAGTTACTCCGGACAACTGTCTTGCATGTTATCATAAAACAGAGTGTTTAAAATCAGCAATACAAGGGCCGGGTGGATTGAAAGTTAAAGATGAATTTGTTGACAGAGCTTATGAGTCTGGAATGATAGGCTTTCTGGAAAGATGGTCCAAAAAGAAAGACATCAATCGCAAGCTCAAGGAACAGGGGTCAGAAGTCAGAGGTCAGAAATCAGAGGCCAGAGGTCAGAGAGCAGAGGGCGGGGATTAGGAGGAACTGATTTATATGAGATCTATTAAAAATACAGCAATTTCAGGAAAAAAAGTTCTGATCAGGGTTGATTTTAATGTCCCAATGGATGAGCAGCAGAATATTACTGATGATACACGCATACGTGCTGTCTTACCTACTTTGAAATATGCATTGGACCATAATGCTATATTGATAATAGCTTCTCATTTGGGCAGGCCAAAGGGTAAGGTCCTGCCTGAACTCAGTCTTGCTCCTGTTGCCAAGCGCCTTGCAAGACTTATTGAAAAAAAGGTCATAATGGCAACTGACTGTATTGGTCCTGATGTAGAAAAAATTGTATCAAACATGAAACCAGGCGAAATTTTACTTCTTGAAAATCTGCGTTTCCACAATGAAGAACAAAAAAATGATGATGGATTTGCAGAAAAACTGGCTAAGCTTTGTGATGTTTATGTTAATGATGCCTTTGCTGTATCTCACCGTTCCAATGCTTCTGTTGTAGCGATAACTAAATATGCGCCTTTATCTGTTGCAGGTTTTTTACTTCAAAAGGAGCTTGATTATTTTAAAAAGGCGATGGCTGATCCAAAGCGGCCCCTCGTCGCTATTATAGGAGGTTCAAAGGTATCAAGCAAGCTGGGGGCTTTAGAAAACATGCTTAAACATGTTGACAAGTTTATAATCGGTGGAGCCATGGCCAATACTTTTCTAAAAAGTAAAGGGTATAGTGTAGGCAAGTCAAAGATTGAAGAAAATCTTATTGATGTTGCCGGATCAATAATAAAAAAAGCGGCAGAAAACGGAATAAAATTTTACCTCCCCGTTGATGCAAAAGTGGCCAGCCAATTTAATTCAAAAGCCGAGGTAAAGATCGTACCTATACAGGAGATACCTTCCGAGTGGATGGTGTTAGATATAGGGCCTGCGACTTCTTTGCTTTATTCTGAAGCTCTGCAAGATGCAAAAACAATAATCTGGAATGGCCCGATGGGTGTTTTTGAAATGGATGCTTTCAGCAGGGGAACAATTGACATGGTAAACAGCGTGGCTGAATCTTATGCCATGACAATTGTCGGAGGCGGCGATACAGACGTCGCTGTACACAAGGCCGGCAAGAGTGATATGATAACATATATATCAACGGGCGGTGGTGCTTTTTTGACGCTGCTTGAAGGCAAACCATTACCAGCCGTGGTTGCTCTCAACAATACTTAGGGGTAATAAGGTAATTAGGCTGAAGGCTGAACCACTAATGTTGTTGACTTAAGCGCATTTTGTTTTGAACCGCAGAATATCGAACAAGGAATATCGAATGTCGAAGTAATGAAAAACTTTATTAAACTTCATAATTCATAATTCGACATTCGTTATTCGCATTTTACTAAAACTCCTGAACCCTGAACCCTGAACGGTGAACCCGTGAACGGTTACCATAAAATTATGCCCCTTAAACCTTCCACCGGTAAATATATAATTCTATTTCTTGCCGCTGTATGTGTCTTTGCTTTGGCCGGGTACATATACAGCGAACCCTTATTCAAATATATCACTAAATATTACTATCTTTTTACCGATAAGGAAAAAATCGAAGGGTTTATAACCTCCTATGGAAATGGAATAGGAGCACCTGCTGCTTTCATTATAGTTCAAATCTTACAGGTGCTGTTCGCGCCCGTTCCCGGTGAAGCAAGCGGCGTTATTGGAGGATATCTTTTTGGAATAACCAGGGGGTTTATATATTCAAGTATTGGCCTTACTATAGGATCATGGATAAATTTTTTAATTGGACGCTTTTTAGGAGAACATTATGTCAGGAAACTTATTCCAGCCAGGCAACTAAACAGGTTTGACACCATTATAAAACGTCAAGGCGTTATAGCTGTTTTTATTTTATTTGTTTTCCCCGGCTTTCCCAAAGACTCTCTCTGTTTTTTCCTCGGATTCAGCGCTATTCCGATCAAGCTCTTCATGATACTCGCTTCTATTGGACGTATGCCCGGAACATTTATGTTAAGCCTTCAAGGCTCACTGCTTCTTGAACAGAGCTATGAAATGTTTGCGCTTATTCTTGGCATATGCATTGTATTAATATTTATAGCTTTTCGTTATAAAGAAAATCTATATAGATGGATAGAAAGATTTAATGGAACTGATAAGGCCTAACCATTGACGATTAGCTAAAACAATGATAATAAGAGCCCAGTTGCAAAGATCAGAGGGAGTATCAGGGAAGGAGAAAAATTGGCATTCTGGAGTGTAAGAGAAGAACTCAGTCAGGCAAACAAATTAAGACGTTCCTTTTACGAACTATTGAGAGACGAGCTAGACCAATTCCTAGTCAGATATACTCTGATAGATTCCTATAACAATTTTCTAAGCAAAAATATCCCTTATCCTTTTGTTGAAAAGCGTGAGCTTAAACCCCGCGCCCGCATTCCTGATGTGGAATATGAAGGCCAGAATACTTTTCTGGTAATTTTTCTTGAAGATACAATTCCCACTATTCACAAAAAGTATATAAGGTTTTTCGATGTAAACAAGACCACTAAGACAAATCTTCTCCATTCTAAAACACTTCAACTTTCAGACGACTTTGACAGAAATCAAAAATACATAGACTCCGTTCATTTTTATGACTTCATTAAAATCCTTCTTCCAGTCGATTATGCCCTTCTTATTCAAAGAACTGCGGGTATTAAGAAAAGAGACCGCTACAATGTTTCTCATTTTCATGTAAAAATAGACTGGCCGATTGCAGATGCAGCCGAAAATCTTGCCCAAAGCCTTCGCTATATATCAAAAGATCTGTATGAAAAGGGAGATAAATATGCAGAGGATATACAAAAAAAATTCTTCGAGTACTATGGCCTTCATGTCACTGCCGGCGGCAGAAGAACTGCTGCAATTGTTGCGGCCCAGTATTTGAGAAGAATTCCATGTATTACTACCGTGTATGTAGGAAGCAGCGAATCCAGAGCTTTGATGCGAATTTCCGAAAGAGGAGTATCAAGGTCAATTCTTATGAAGTTTACAGACAAAGAATTACACCAGATTTCAGAGACAAACAGCCTTACGCCAAACACTTTCAAGAAGAACTATATGGTTGCACGTGAAGGAAAGGATGGCATTTGCATATTCCAGACAGCCTATTTCTATACAAACCATTCAAGACCAAGTGATGACGGCAAACTACGTGAACTCAAACCCGATCTGCATTGGCTGACAGTCGGCACCCAACATATAATCCCAAAACCGGGCGTTTGGAAATATCCGCCCCTTCCGATTAATATAATCTATACGTAACTACTCAGGTTGTTAGGTTCACGGTTCAGGGTTCAGGGTTATAAGAAACGTAAGCGTTCACGGAACATTGAAATTATAATTTTTTCATCATCGCTATCTCATCACAATCGGGAAATTTTACACACATAAAACAATCTCCCCATATCTTGAGAGGAAGCTCTGATCTGGGTATTTTTACAAAACCGTATTTCTCGAAAAATTCCGGACGATAGGTAAGCGTAAATACTTTTTTTATATTAAATAATTCTGCTTCAGCAAGAACCGCCTCTGCCAGCTTAGAACCGATTTTCTTCTTCAGAAAGTCAGGATGTACCGCCAGAGATCGTATTTCTGCAAGATCCTCCCAGCAGAACTGTAGAGCACAGCAACCTAATACCTTTTCTTTACTTTCATTATTATCCACATATACCCAGAAATCCCTTAAATGGTCATAAAGCTCACTCAGAGGGCGTGGAAGAAGTTCGCCTTTTTTGCCGTAGTCCTGAAGAAGACCATGGATTGTTTTTATATCATTTATATTTGCTTTCCTAATCATAGTATAGACTTATTAAGTAGTTAAATGGTTGAGTGGTTAGTATCATGATAATATTCTGAACTCATTCATCTAAAAATACAATTAATGGTATAATATGAAGGTCGCTGGAGACTTCTTTTGTTCTTCCCAGTTTCCAATGCGTGCACCTGGCATGCTCATTTACCATATCGTTTATCTCCTTAAATAGCCCGTTCAAATTAATAGCTGGATGACGAGAAAAAACCTGAGGCAAACCATAAGTTAGATTACATGCAAGACATCTGCCTGGCCGTGGTCTTAGTTGCAATTCAAATTGCAGCTCACCGTCGTTGTGCCCATTGAATGCCAGGCTTATATCATATGCGCCTTCATTAACATCTCCCAAAAGAGCATCAAAAAACATGTCTGCCCGCTCTTCAGGAAACAGCTTTTTCAAAACATCATGTGTAAATATATCCCTTAAACTCCCTCCTGCCATGACCAACCAACTCTCCTCTGACGCTTTTTTAGTTATAATTCCATACCAGTGGGTACTCGATGGATCACAGAGAGACCTTTGAAAAACACCCCCTTTTGCTCAATCTCGGTGTCAGGCTCAAATTTTGGCACGCAGTGAAGCTTTAGCGCTATCCTCAAAATACTCAATGTATTCCTGTGGTTAAAATTTTCGCCTTCCTTGACCTTGAACAAAATTGAGCATTTTTCAATGGTCTCACAGAGTTTCTTATCTATTGTTTACAATTTTCAGTAAAACTCCGTATTGTTCCGTGCTGAACTTTTACAAAGAAAAAAATATTCTATCTGGAACTGAATAATAATCAAGAATTTTTTACCATTTTTTATTTCCAGGCGCCTCGAAGTATTATTTGCCGCTTTTTCAGGCAATAAAAATATTGCTTTATATACAGTTGTCTGTTATAATTCAAAATTTAAGAGACTTTGAAGACCCTGTAGTAAGTTACAGGGAATCTTCGACCGTAAGGAAGTTAGCAATTTTTAGATTCGCTCGCTAACCCCGAAGCAAGCTACGGGGAATGCGCTCGCTATTGCGGTTCAACTTAAGTTTGATAGAAAATTGAAAACTATCTATTTGGAGAGACAAAATGACTCAATGCGTTTTGCTTAACGCAGATTATACCTTCCTAAACATGGTCGACTGGAAGAGAGCCATGTGTCTAATGGTCAAGAGTAAGGTTAAGGTATTAAAATATTCAGAAAAAATAATCAGAAAAGCTGAAGGAGCTGTGATTAAAATCCCTGCTGTCATGAGATTAATCAAGCTTATAAGAACTCTGTACAGAACCAGAGTACCTTTTAGTAAAAAAAATATTTTTGTAAGAGATAAATTCGAATGCGCTTATTGTGGCGCAAAAAATGTAAGATTAACTATCGATCATATTCTCCCAAAATCACGAGGCGGCAAAACCGATTTTGAAAATTGCGTTTCCTGTTGCAAACCATGCAATAATAATAAAGGCGGCAGAACGCCAAAAGAGGCTGGTATTTTCATTAAAGTTAGGCCTTATCAACCAACAATCTCGGAGTTCTTAATATTGAAAGTAAAAAGGCTCGGTATTAACGACACCCTGAAAGACTTTGGTATCTTCTAACCATTTTTATACCCCACATGCAGGTTGGCAATTCCCATTGTCATACTTTTCCATCTAACATTTTTAAACCCTGCTGAACGTATCATTGCAGCAAAACTTTTTGGATCCGGAAAGTTTACTACAGAAGAAGGAAGATACTGGTAGGCCTTAAGGTTCTTTGATAAAAACCAGCCTATTAAAGGAAGCACTTTCTTAAAATAAAAAAGATAGGATGACAATAAAAAACCTTTCCCGGGTGTAGACAATTCAAGAACGAGCAACATTCCCCCTGGTTTCAAACTGTCATAAAAGACCTTCAGTACCAATAGTTTATCACAAATGTTTCGAATTCCGAATGCAATGGTTACAGCATCAAAGGTTTCTTCCCTGAATGGAAGATTAAAGGCATTGCCCGCTAAAAGATAAATGTTGGAGTTGTCTGCTATTGATTTTATTTTATTTTTTGCAGACATAAGCATATTAGGAGAAAAATCAACGCCAAAAATTGAAACTCCCCTTCCCTTCTGCCGTAAAATCTCAAGTGCGACATCTCCTGTCCCGCAAGCTACATCAAGCAGTACTCCATTATCAGGGGCCTCAATAGCTGAGACCATAGTTCTTCTCCAGTAAATATCCTGACTTAAACTTAAAAGACGATTTAATAAATCATACCTATGAGCTATTGATTCAAACATCTCTCTTATAAAAGGCAACTCCATATTCTTCATTGACAACCCCGCTTTTTGCATTACGTTATTTAATCAAACTCTCATTTAACAGTTTAAATATATATACCATTATAGTCAGGATAAAAACCTAAATTTTAAACCTCGTAAACATGAAAATATCAGGGTATAAATGATTACAAAACGTGATTATTATGAAATTCTGGGCATAAACCGCGATGCCACAGCAGATGAGCTCAAGGCAAGGTATCGGAAACTCGCCCTAAAATACCATCCGGACAGAAATCCCAACAATAAAGAGGCCGAAGAAAAATTCAAAGAAGCTGCTGAAGCCTACGAAGTTCTACATGATCCAAATAAGCGTCAGATATATGACCAGTACGGCCACCAGGGACTTGAAGGAAGCGGCTTTTCAGGATTCGGTGGTTTTGAAGACATTTTTTCAAGTTTTGGAGACATTTTTGAGGATTTCTTCGGTTTTGGGACCGGAAGAGGTTCAAGGAGCAAAGCAAAAAGAGGCGCGGATCTTCGTTACAATTTAACGCTCAGCTTCATGGAAGCAGCTTTTGGAACAGAGAAAAATATAAACATCGAAAAAATGGAAAGCTGCCCCATATGTAACGGCAGTGCTTGTGAGCCGGGCACGCATATGGAAAACTGCTCCTATTGTCAGGGCACGGGCCAGGTTTCCCGCTCCCAGGGTTTCTTTACAGTTAGAACAACCTGTCCTCAATGTCATGGCAGAGGGCAAGCCATAACCCACCCATGCTTACATTGCAGTGGAACAGGACGAATCAAGGACAAAAAAAAGGTTTCAGTAAAAATTCCAGGAGGAGTTGATTCAGGCTCCAGGCTCCGACTTACAGGAGAAGGGGAAGCGGGAATATATGGCGGCCCTCACGGAGATCTTTATGTTTTTATAACTATACAACCTCATAAATTCTTTCAACGCGATAATACAGATATAATATGCCAGATAGAACTTTCTTTCGTGCAGGCCGCTCTTGGCGACAAAATAATGGTACACACCTTAAATGGTAAAAAGAAACTCGAAATCCCAAAAGGTACGCAGTCCGGTAAGTTATTCCGCTTCCAAGACGAGGGCATCCCTTCTCTCAGAACCGGCAAACGCGGCGACCAGATCATACAGGCAATCATTAAAACCCCCACGAATCTGAACAAAAAACAGGAACAGCTTCTCATGGAATTTGAAAAACTTGAATCAGGCAAAGTTACCACCAAATTAAAAAATCTTCTTAAAGGCAGTAGCGCAAAAGCAGCCGGATAAAAAAAAGGAAAAATGTTTGAATTAAAAATTATTACACATTTTGCTGCAGCCCACCAACTTAAGATGGTAGCAAAAAAATGTGAAAACATGCATGGACACAACTGGAAGATTGAGGTCTGCATTGCAGGAGAAACCTTAAACAATGCCGGCGTGTTAATTGATTTCGGGGAACTTAAGGACCATCTTTCTGAAATTATAGAAAAGCTTGACCATAAATTTCTTAACGAGCTTGATTGCTTTCATAATGATAACCCGTCTTCAGAAAACATCGCCTATTATATAGCACATGAACTTAAGAAAAAAATTTTTAACCATGGTATTAAAGTCACACGTGTTACAGCATGGGAGTCAGAAGACGCATGTGCTACCTATACTCTGTGACCTGAATGTCTTCGATGATTCGTATATTGGCGCTTTCAAGTGGCTCTTGACCCCTCAAATCTTTGCCGCATAAATCCAGTAAAAATGCTTGTTCAAATATTTTTATTTCTCCAAACGTTGTGTACCATTTCATTTTTTTACCGTGACGTTTACTCCCTACTCCTTTATGTGCAGTATTCTTTTAACAGCCTCTTTTGAAAGACCCATATCAGCAAGTTCTCGCGCCAATTCTGTCTTGGCACGCAGTTTTTTCCGTATATAGCTTCCCACCCGGTCTCAATTTTCTCCTCCTGGCATAATATTTTCTCTTTCCCGCTGCCCGACTGAGCTGTATGCAGTATTTCCAATTCCCTTGTCGGGTTATTGTTCATGCCTCACCTCCTCTCTATTTTTCAGCAAATCCTTGCTGCTCAGAACCAATTGATTTTAGAATTTGGTTTCTGTCTAATATTTTTAAGACGAACTTTTTCGGATTTTATTTCAAAAAACCTGGATTCCCCAATTCCAGCAAACCATCCTGATGGGATCTTCTCGCTAAATTTATGCAACTGTATGGTTTTTCATCTTTTTCTTGATATTATTTTTTAATTATGATTAGAAAGTATATTTATATTAATTATTTATTAGTTTCCTTCGTTTGTTGATCTACCAGTTAATAGCGCTTTAAGATCGGTCATTATTTTAAAAAGTGTAAAGGAGTCATGGAAATATCTAATATAAGGTCCATCTCCGAAGCCGAACTGGTGAACTTCTGTCGTGCCGGCCAGAAATCCGCATGGAATGAATTCTTTCGTCGTTATACCAAAATTATTTCAAATCAAATAGTAAAGACACTGCTTACCTCTTATCAATTTAATTTAGGAAAAGATGATGATGTTGTCAGGGAAATTTATTTTCGGGTTGTAAAGAAGTTATACTTAAAAAATTCGCTGCAAAAAATAGATAATCCGAATTCGATAGCAGCTTGGCTTAAGACAGTAGCCCGAAATACAACGCTTGATTGGCTTAAGGAATATTATAGCCAAAAGAACCTGCCCAAAAAGCTTGCCAGACTGTCTTTGGTTTCTCTTTCAACTCCCCTAAATGAAGATGGTAATATTGTCCTTCAAGACACTATTGCGGAGGAGAATAAAACTAACCTTGAAGCGGTAAAAGAGTTAAGCATAGTTTTAAAA
Source organism: Desulfobacteraceae bacterium (assembly GCA_013792055.1). Taxonomy (GTDB): domain Bacteria; phylum Desulfobacterota; class Desulfobacteria; order Desulfobacterales; family ETH-SRB1; genus B13-G4. Next base: position 10,761 of record VMSQ01000162.1, on the reverse strand, counting down.
GAAATTGAAAAGCTTAGAGAAGAAGAACTTTGGGCCTTAAGGTTGAAGGTTATGTTCTACAATCCGCTTACTGACGAAGAAATAATAGAACTGTCTAAATTCATAAACAAGCCTTTTGATAAGATAAGCGAACATCTGAATAACTTGATGGATCGACTCTTGGGTAAAAAGATTAAAAAGGATGCAGATATTACACTGGACAACAGAGCATGGTCGATAATCCATGTCCTTGAAACACGATTACTTGAGAGCCACAACTCAGCGAATCCGTCTAATCAGGAAAAAGAAAAACTGGAAAAAGATATAAAGAGAAAAACAAAGCGCATGAAGATCCTTAGGCATTCTGGTAATCAATTCATAGAACCATCCAATGAAGATATCGCAGATCTAATAGGAATACCAAGGGATAAAGCCCAGACTATAAGTACGCTGGTGCATAGAGCAAGAAAAAAGCTAAAATTAATAATGGAAGATAGGAACTCCAATCGTCTTTTGAAATAAAGTCGGTTTTATCTCGTCATTATTGAGTGAGAAGTAGATATGGATAAAAAAAGATTGATAGATAAAATAGTAGCCACTCTCCGCTTATCGGTTGAAGCGGATAATTCCGTTAACAAGTATTCATGCGGGGAATATAGCTTTGATGATTTTGAGAGTTACTGGGATAAACTGTTGTCAGATAAAAATGCACATGAAATGGAATACCATTGTTTAATATGTCCGTTATGCATCTTAGGCTTGGCAAAATCATGGGAAATCAACGAAAAGGCTATGAATATATCTAATAATATCAATAACGAAGAACTGGCCATTACTGCTGCTAATTTTATTGAAAATCAAAATATGCAGAAAATGAGACATGAATACCTTTGGGCTGCGGCAGAGAATCATTCTGGAGGACAGGGTGAGGCATTAGGTGTGGCCGTTGCAGGAGAAGGTGGGCAGGCTGCTCTTATAGAGTGCAACGCATGGGTCGGCAATAAGGAGCTAAATATCGGTAAGCTGGAGTTGTGGGGAATGCAAGTAGAGGGGACCGCAACAGGTGTCCCCATAACTCAGCCGCTCAAATATCTGGAAGATAAATTAGAGGGTATATTTCGTGTTAATTCCTTGTTTCAGGCTTTTAACCTGGACAGAAGATATATCAACGTGGACCTAAAGGAGAGAGTTCTTAAAGAAGCAAACAGCCTTTCTCTTGCAATCATCATGTCAATTGTAAATGCGGCTTGCCAAAGGACAGATGATTCTAATGTAGTTTATTCGGCAGATATTCGTCAGGACGGCAAACTTGAAAAGGTTGGAATGGTCAGTGAAAAACTAAGAGCGGCCCGTAATTGTAGGATAAAGCAATTCGTTCTTTCTAAAGAAAATGAGATTGACTGTTCATCTGAGTTTCTTTCTGATCCAAATTTTCAAGTACTCTTTTTTGATAGTGTTGAGGAAGTTCTTCAGTATTTTGGAGTTTATCCGGCAAGTTTTTTGGCGGAGCCAAAAGTTCAAATTGAAAGCCAAGAACTTAAAGCTGAAAGACATGATAAAAACGAATTTCATCCTTTAATTCTTACACCTGCGGATGAGTCAAAAGAGTGGCGCTTTATCCTGAAAAGATTAGAAGGACAGGATATTAAAAAGAAAATCTTAGAGCAACTTCTACCTTTTTTCGAAGATCTCTGTCAGGCTATGTACAAAGAAGGAACTTTTAGTACAGTTTTTTTCATGGGTTTGCCTGAAAAGATTCATTGCATTTTACCTTACTCAGGCTTTGAGTTTGTGAGGAGACAACCGCTACTTGAGTTTTCGGGAAATCTACTTGAGCTTATTTCTCTTATAAACGGCAGGGACCTTGGCTTTGTGATTGATTATAGCGGGCTACTGGTTTCAATCCGGAAGGTTAATTCAGAGATACTGGGGAGGCATGATATAGGTACGCTTTTAATGGGAGCAAACCGGCAGTATGCATGTATGTCACTATTCTCTCAATCTCTCATCTTTTTCTTTCCGCCGACGGGCCGACAGCTGCATATATTTTTTGATGGAAATTTAATTGGCAAATACATGAATGGGCGATGGAGAGAGACAGACTATGTTCTTATGGACAGGTTGCTGGAACAGGTTTCTGAGAAGAATCATCTTAGCTGGCCTGAAGTTAGAAAGGCAGCAAGAGCAGCGGTGTCTATGGCAGAAAGAGGTCAAGGAGGAATATTTGCATTTGTAAAAGATACCAAAGAAATTTCAGGTAAATGGGAAGATCGTCTGGAAACTTGCTGGGGATTGAAAATGAAGCCGATTCACCTTTCTGATTTGAATGAAAAAGACTTAATAAACCAGGCCAAAGACGAGGGAGCTGTCATTATAGACAGGCATGGTAAAATAATAAGTTGCCGCGCATATATTGCAACCGATATTTCAGAATCTGAAAAACGAATACCCGGGACAAGTTACCGCCATAAGCATGCCCGTCATTTCAGCGAAATAGTGGGAGTGGTTACTTTGGTAGCAAGCAGGTACGGAAAGGTAACGGTTTATGAAAGGGGAAAAGAGCTGATTTCCGTGTAAACTGCTCCACTTGTCGTCATTGCGAGGAGTGGAGCGACGAAGCAATCTCATGGAAGGTATAAATGGGCAGGAAATACCCTCGTGAACTCTTAAGGCTTGAGGAATTGAGGAATTAGAACGTATAGAAAACTGTTGGGGCGAACATTGTGTTCGACCTTGAGAGGAATTTTAGGGATAATAGGTAGTTTTCCCAGGATGGGAAAAAACAGGAACATTTGCAATGAAATGTAATTCTTATCGTCATACTGTAGTGTATCATTAGTGAATAAGGAAAGGTTAAAATGACTGTTGCCATAACATATTATCGGTAACTAATAATGAACTCACAAAAAAATATCACCGAAAAAGACAAAAAGCACTACAATACTGCTGGCGGTAAGTGGGGTATATTCTGGTTTGTGCTTCTTTCTTTTTTCGTCTTCCTTCTAATTGCTAATGCAAAATATCAATGGTGGTACAAACAACAGGTAAAAGATCCTGAAAAAGTTATAGAATGGGTCCAGAAAGAAGAAGAGCTCTTTCGTGAACTGCTTGCCACTGAAATGCCGAAAAATTTTATGGCTGATTATCCATATATTGAATACTTCAGGGAAGAGACTCAAAAGCACGGGCTTTCACTTCCGCTTGTGCTGGCCCTGACGCGGGTTCTTTCAAATTTTCGTCCCGAATACGAAATTGACGGGAAGGTCGGTCTTATGCGTGTTGCCTGGCCACTACTATCTGAAAATATATCTCTCGATAGTCGGAAGAACCTAAGAGACCCGGGACTAAATATTGCCGCGGCCTGTTCGGTACTTGCAGAATTGATGGCAAAAAACCCTGAAGTGATAATTTTACCTGTCCTAAGATATTTACACCAAAATTCAGACTACGTTACTTTCGAGGGTAATGAAAAAGACCGCCGGACTATTGACAGGATTCGTGAGGAAATAAAGAGTATTCTGAAAAAGCCATACAAAGCAACTGTCGATTCACCTATTGCAGAATTCCCAACGCAACCGCTATCTACAAGATTCATCAAAAGTTTTGTGGAACACCCTGATATCTTTCTTGAAATTGAAAAAAGAAAAGGCGTTTATATCGTCTTGCTGATTACAGAAAGTGAAGAAGAACGAGATTCTCAGTTGCAAAAAATTCAAGAGTTAACTGGTTTTTCTTTTAACAACATCATAAATACCGCCGAAACGGACGGGTAAAATGTGTAACTGTTATAAAAATTCAGAAAGAAGGGATATTAATAAACAGAAATAAGTTTAATAACAAAATAGTAACTTTTACAATTAAAAATGGAGGTGAGAGAATGAAACATTCAAAAAGTGCTGCCTGCTTAGCAATGATTTCAGCGATTATTTTCTTAACGGCAAATTTAGGGATGGCTACAGTGGCAAATTTAGGGATGGCTACTGAAAACGACATTAGGATTCAAAAAGTCATAAATAAGACGCGGAATGATTTGGGAGAACTTGCAAAATCAACTATTTCCAATGAAATAGCTGATTTGATGAAAACACTGGATGAGCAGTATTCGTCCTGGAGCAAAACATGTGGGAAAGATTTTGATCCTGCAAATGCCGAGGGTACATGCAAGGTAATGGCAGATCAGATGCGCGAAACCGGCATAAAATTATACAGGAAACTTGGAAAATATCTTCCATCTATACAGGATCGTTATCAAAAAAGCGCAAAATCAGCACATCAAATTCTGAACGAAGAATCAGCCATTGAGCCACTAAATCTATACAAAGAGACACTAAATAGTTATATACCACCTAAAAAAGGTACGAATGGCACAAAACTGCGCCCTGCCGAAAAGGGTGAGCCATTCAGGAGAACTTCACAAAGCATCTCTAATTTAAATATGCCGGGAAACTTATTAAATAAACTTAAGAAGATACTTCCATCTTTTGGGGCAAAAGCTCCAACTGCAATAGTAGCTGGAGCCAGTTATGTAACAATGCATGAAAACGCAATTACAGCCAGGGACCTTGCATTAGCCTTCGATGAAGCTGCGGAACTTCTTGAACAGCAGAAGGAATACGGTACAATAGTTTTAGCCGTTACTAAAGGCGTTGAAGCCTTACCCGGTATGTTTGGAATCCAGGCTTCTCAGAGTGCTTTCACTGCTGAACCCGATCAGAATGTTCTGGATTACTATGAGCAACAGGAACAATATCCAGATGAAGGTGGGATACAAACACCTCAGACTGGCGGACTGCCTGAAATTGAATAGCATTAATATTTTGAACTGTTTGGATTTGCAAGAAATATTTGCTAACTGAAAAGGAGACCATTTGACATGATAAATCATACAAAAAGAAAGCATAATACTACAAGGCCAGCAGGATTATCGTTTCTTATTATTTGTACTTTTTGCTTATTTTCCTGCAACACAGCAACTGTTCCTGTGAAAACAACCCCATTAACCAGCGCCAGCATATCAGACATCACTTCCTATCACGCTGAACAAGCCAGCAAGCAGGCTTATAATGTGATTGTAAACAATTATTATTCCCAGGAGTTTTTTGAAAAAGTTTTTATGCAAGTTGTAGAAAATTTAAAACAAAACAAAGACCCGAAAAACGCAGAAATAATCAAGAAATATCTTATTCAACCTTTGGTGCAAACTGGCCATGTGCCTCCTGCTGTTGTCAAGAAAAGATGGAATTATTATTTTTCCAGCTCTTTTGTAAGTTTACCGAATGTTGGGAATATGAGTGCCCATTGTTCTAAACTGGCTCAAATAAGCGAAAATATAGTCAAGGAGTATAATTGTAAAATAGATGGTTTTGAAATATGCGGATGGCCAAAACCAACAAAAGAGTTTGGTGTAGCGATGGATACATTCGATGCTATTTGGGCTGTTTGTAATCCACCTGCTTTTGATTAGCTTTTTTCAGGGTTACTTTATTAAATTATAGACTGGCGGTTCTCCCTTATTAGCATACAACCAAACTCTATTAAAAAAGGGGAACCGCCCTATAAAGTCCATATTTCTTCAACAATAAAATTGAGGAAAGATGTTTCGAAAAATAATTTTTATTACAGCTACTCTTATTACAGGATGCTTGATAGTTTTCTTTGTCCTTATGAAATCAGGTTATTTTGCCTTGCCTCCAGAATCAGGCAAGGCACAGCCAGTCAGGATCAAAATCAATGACGTCTTTATCGAAGATTTCATAAGTTTTGTGAAATCCTCTTCCGAGGAAGAAATTAATTCTTATCTGGTTGATAAGGTATCGAAGGGTCATATTGATGATAATAAACGTGAGCAACTGATGAAGATGACATTTCTTGCTAATTTTATTTGTCTTCAGGACAGCGTTTCGTGTGAAGAGCTAATGGAAACGTTCGAAATTGAAAAGCGTTTGAAACTTGCCTGGTATGGTTCCAGAAGAGTTTCATTTATTGAGACCAAGTTATCTGAGGTTGAAACGGAATTGACAAAAAAATATAAAGAATGCATTAAACAACAATCTGACAAAAAGGTATCAAAGTGAAAAAAAATCTTTTTACCCTTGGAATATCCTTTACTTTTCTCTCTGTACTTTGGGCTGTCCTGTTGTTTTACGGGCTCAACATGACAGGCTATATTAAAATTGCAAAACCTTTGCCTCAGTGGCTTATGGATCCTGTTGGGTTTGCGATTATGCATTTGCGCAGTTCTTTAATCTTTTTTATTATTCTATTTTGTCTCTATGTCTATTTTGTCATGAAAATCCGTGCATTACTGAAAAACCCGAGCGCAAAGCCCAGTCAACTTTTTTTCTTTGACCGTTTATTAAACATAACAATTTCATCTTTTTTTGCTGTTGGAGTAATTTGGACTGCTGTGGGTATGGAATCTGCACTTTTGCAGGCTTTAAGCGGTTTCCAGACCAGTTCATCACCAGGTCAGGCAAATCAGCCGGGTGCTTTAGATATAATGGACCGATTGGTTAATGGCGGCTTGCTCATCGCTCTTAGCACTACTATTGTAGGCGGAGGTTTGGGATATATTCTCCGCTTTTTAAAGGTGCTGTTTATAGGACCAGCCTGGGACGAATATATAATTAATATTTAACAAATTTATTATTATCCGGTTTATAAATAATGGCTAACAAATTACACATGCTTCTGACACAGGATGAAGATGAAAGCAAAGCTCTTGAAACAGATGTCATGCGCTTTATGGCTATCGTGGGGATAATCTTCTGGATAATCTTCGCTATGGTTAAAAGCCTTCCATTTCAAGACACTAAATCAAGCCAGGTAATTAAACCTCCTCCTGTAATAGTACCATCATCTGTCCCGACTCCAAAGCCTATTCCCGAACCAACACCTGCTCCTGAACCGATCCCTGAACCTGAACCGACTCCTGAACCAACGCTTACACCTGAACCACCTATGCCAGGCACCCAAACTCTTACTGTTAACTTTCGATCGATCGAAGAGCTGAAAACGTTAATGGAAAACGACAAAGTTGTAATATTTATTGAAACTCATTCACAAGCCTTTGATTTGACATTCAAGGCTTCCATTAAGGATGGAAGTTTTTCCTTCAAGGGAATTGAACGAAATAAATTGCCTGATAACTTATGGAAAATCCTCAGCGGTATTGAATACAATTATTTTAAGAATCTTATAGACCAGGCCTATCCAGTTGCCAAGGCATCACCTGTAAAGGAAGTTTATATTAACTTTAAAGATACTGAACTTGAAAGCCAAATTGACAGATTAGTAGCCGAACTCAGTAAGCAAAAGCGTTATGGTAAAATCCGAATTGATAAAACTGGAGATATAGAGTTTGATGAAGCCAAATAATTTTTTCTTTAAACTCGGTTAGATATCAGAGGAGCAATTTATGAAACTTTTGTCATTTTTTGTATCAATACTTCTTGTTGCAGGAATTATTTCTACAGCACATTCTGTTTCATCTTCTGTTGATGAGTCAATACGACAGGATATCTCGCTATGCTTTTCAGAACACATGGAGATTCCTGACAAAACCTTTAAGTATCAACACGAATTTGAAGCTGCCGCTGAAAAATATGACTTGCCGCTTCCGTTTATTCTATCAGTTTCCCGTGGTGAATCTTTTTTTGATTCTGCTGCTGTCAGCAGCGCCGGGGCTATCGGCTTAATGCAGGTTATGCCCGGAACGGCCATAAGATATGGTTATTCAGCAAACGATTTAAAGAATCCCAAAAAAAATATCGATGCCGGTGTGCATTATCTTAAAGACCTTTACGATGAATTCCAGGACCCGTATCTGACCCTGGCTGGATATTACTGCGGTGAAAACACAAGATCTCTTAAAAATGGTTCAAACAAGATTCGATCAGATTGTGATGAATACGTACGTTATATATATACGCACTTTGAGCAAGTTATGAAATTTGCCAAGACAGGTACGAAAGAATATGCTTCTGCCATACCAAATTTTGAATTGGCTGATTTTAGACATATCTCTGAAGTGAAAAATTTCATGGCACTAATCCGTGACAAGGTTGACGGTTTAAAGTTAGATATGTTCCGTGAAGAGACAAAGGATACCAATGGCATAATAATTTTTAAGTATAAAGTGTTGGTCAGTTTTAAAAACGGAAAAGAAAAATCAACGATTTGTAGTAAAATTGAAAAAGAAACAGGATTTAAATTTTGCAAATAGGAAATGGAAATTTGAAAATGCTATTTCATAAAGAAAAATATATAAAGATATTGCTTTTTATTTTCTGCAGCATACTACTCAACGCATGCGCTCACACAGGTAATATTTTTTCAAGTGATGATTACGATAGTATTTTTCGAAGTAAAATCCCTGAAAAGTTTGACTACAAATTAACAAACAGAAGGGCAATATCTTCTCTGGATTTGGATTCATCTCAGCTTTCAGAAGATCGAAAAGTCGAGTTTGAACTCCTTCGCATTATTCAGACTGCATCCAGCGAAAAAGAAATCTCTATGCTTTTAGACGCCTGCTGGGGCAACAATGAATTAATAAAAAACTTTTGTTTAAACTTTAAGGATATTGATATAAATATTCAGCCTGAATACATCGGGCCAATATGTTATTTGGTATATTTATCTGATGGTTCTAGTGCCATAACCCCTGATCCAATAATTAATAAATTGAAAAGTATTAATCTAAGAAAATGCAAAGGTTATGCGTTTCATTTTTATTTTTATTCTAAGATTAACCGCGGAGACTGGACCGATCTTGATTCCTTTCTGGACCATCTTTACTCCTTAACTGACAGAGAAACTTTTATTAATGACCTTGATTACATTAAAGATAGAGCTGATAACTTTAATAATAATGATATAATTCAAGGGCTAAGCAAACACTATTGGAAAGTGAAGTGGGGGGAAATATTTGATTTAATCTTGCAGGGCCGATACAAGGAGGCACTGAAACTAATGGATGTGTTTGAGAAACAGTTTCCAGGCATTGAACAAATAGAAGAATTTCAGGAAATGAAGAATGATATTTTAAATGAGTTAAGGCATTAATTTGAGTTATCTTTTTTTATACATAATATTCAAGCTTTCATAAAATACAATTCATCGATCATAAAACTCAGGAGGTGGCAATGATAGGGCGTAGGATATTGATCTGTTTTTTCGTCTTTTGTACATTATTATTATTCAAAGCAAATTCCCATGCGGAGTTTCAAAAAGGTGATGTTTTAATTTATAATACACCCGAATCACAATCAGCGCTGGAGGTTGAAGTTGGATCAGTTGACAACGGTATAGTTTTAGCCAGTCATTTCCAGATGTTAACTAAAAGAACAAGAGACCTGCCGTCCTGGTTTTATTATCGAACAACTAAAACGTCTGTTTTGAAACCAAATGGAGATGGCAATCGATCAATTACATTCAATAGTGATACAAGCCTGAATGTTGCTTCTGAGCCGTCTGAAGACCGTCTTTTCGGTTTGAGCTTGAAAGTAACGAAAAAGAAGGGAGGTATAAGTAAAGATACCTTCTTGATTCTCAAAGATCCTGGTGAAAACAGCTTGCCGCCGGTATATGACATGATCGGCTTTCTTTTCTCTTTTCACCTGCAGAATGATCTTAATTCAGTACCGGCCAGGTTTTTCCTGTTAGAAAAAGAGTTAACACCAAGAGTGGGTATTCGAAATATTGGTACTGACAGTTACACATCAATATACACGAGACCTGGCGAACCTTTGACTCAGCAATGCACGAAATTTGAGTTGTTCTGGCAAAACGAGCCTAATGAGCCCTGGTCTGAAGTTTGGATTTCCAACCGTGACAGGCTTCCCTTGAAAATCGTTCTAAATAAGATAATATTTAATTTCAGACGCAAATATTCCAATGAAGAAAATATAAAAAGATTGGAATGGGTCAAGTGGCAGGGTGAAATGGAGGGGGCGTTTAATGCTGCAGAAGGATATGAGGATAACAGAAACTATACCTATAAGGAAAAGCTTGATAAATGGACTGAATTTATTGCTGATTATAAAGATGATAATCCTGACAGCACAAAAGACAAGGACTTAAAGATCAAAGCACATGCGAGAAAGGAATATTGGCTGGACAAAGACATGGGACAATGGGCATCATGGCAGGAAGATATGGATGATGATTTTAAAACAAATATTAATAGAGATAGAAGGGGTAGGCTTTCACCAACAAAAATGAAAGAAATGTGGACATCATTTATAACAGATTATGAATATAACAACATTTACGACAACAAGGATGAGGATTTAAGACAACAGGCTCAACAAAAGGCCGATAAATGGTCAAAAATTATAAATACTTGGGCCGAACGGCAGAGAAAAATGAACGAAGCATTTAATGATGAAAAAAGAAATGAAGCTAACACTGAACTTTCATCAATAGAAAAAGCTAATGTCTGGGAAAAGTTCCTGACTACTTATATGAATGACAATCCTGACAGCAAAGATGACGATGAAATAAGAGAGAAAGCATCTGAAAGGGTGAAAAAATGGAAGGAAACTGACAGGGCGGAATGGAAGGACTACCAGCAAAACATGAAAAATGCTTTTGATGAAGCTGAAAAACAGGCAACAAAAGACGAGCTTTCTGCAAAAGAGAAGGTCGGACTCTGGAAAACTTTTATAGACAACTATAAAATAGACAATCCTCACAGCGAAGATGACACGAAATTAATAAATAAGGCTACAAATTATTATAACAAATGGATTGGCGAGGTGGAAGAATCGGAAGAAACCG
>VMSQ01000228.1 GCA_013792055.1 Desulfobacteraceae bacterium | reverse complement strand
GTTAAAGTTTTCGCCTTCCTTGCCTGACAAAAAAATGTCGCGTTATGCAAAGGTCTCAATCTGCTTATGAATCCTCTCGTATACTCTGTTCTTTTTCTTTCCTCTTGCAATGGATTTGTGATACCAGTTATATATAACATGGGTTGAGCGGTTCAACGTTCACGGTTCCCGGTTGAAGATTTCTAACTGGCTGTTAACAAAAGGATGACGCATCAATAAAGAAAGTTTACCGTTCAAAGTTCATAGGTTCAAAGGTTGTCAACCCTGAACCCTGAACCGTGAACCGATCACTTTAGGTATATACAACGTCAATTTTGTTCCCCACCAATGACCAATGACTGATACACCCCATACATATTGGAGGTGATATTAAAATGAATTTGATAAATGCTATTTTAAAGAATACAAAAATAAGGACCAAGATTCTCGTAGGAACTATAGTGGTTGTAAGTTTTTTTATGGGACTAAGTCTCTATCAAAGTCTGGTCATACATAAAGAAACTGCCATGAAGCAAGTGGCCGGTTCATCAGACCACCTGCTTAAGAGTATTTATAGTGGAATTAAATTCCCTATGTCAGTTGGCGACTGCAGAAGTATTAGAGAGGAGATGAAGGACATAAAAGAGCACATGGGGGGTGTTCAGGTATATATCTCCGATTTTCAAAAAAATATTTCATATGCTTCTGAAAACGAACGAATCTTCAAAAACATGGCAATGTACCTTTATGAAAACAAATCACGTGATGCTCTGGATGAATCACTATTAACCGGTCATGCTCCTGATATATCCTTTTCCGAAATGGAGGACCATACACCATATCTTATAACAATCAAACCTATCCTTAATGAAAATTCCTGCCATCATTGTCACGGCTCTACGAGAGAAGTTCTGGGTGCTATGATAATCAAACAGCCTGTCGAAGAGGTATTAGCTGCTATCGGTGATACCCGTAACAGTCTTATTATTTATTTTACTGCCGCAATCATAGGAGTAGTTGTAGTCATAAACTTTTTCTTCTCGAGGCTGGTTACTAAGCGAATTCAACACCTGAAAGCAAAAACTGGTCAGGTGGCTGATGGAGATGTCACCGTTGTAGTACATGATGATCATAAAGATTCAATTGGAGGGCTATCACGCAACTTCAACCTTATGGTAAAAAGCATACGTGACAGGATGGAGTATGCTAACAGTTTGAAGCTCGGAATAGTTGATCCTTTCTTAATGGTTGATCCGGACATGAAAGTTACCTTTATTAATGAAAATGCTGCTCGCTTGTCAGGCTTAACCCAGGAAGATGCGATAGGCAGACCCTGCCACGAAGTATTTAAAAGCAGTGCATGCGAAAAAGATTGTCCCGTCATGAAAGCACTGCAAACGGGTGAAGTCACCGAAGCAATAAAGTTTACTATAACAGATCACAAAGGAAAAGAAATTCCTGTTGTGTCTATTTCTTCTATATTGAGAGACTCCTCAGGCAAAGCTCTGGGAGCATTTGAGATATTTCGTGACGTGACTGCAGAGGTGGAAGCAGAAAAAAGTCTTCATGAAGCATATTTTAGGGAAGAGAAAGCCAGGGAAGCTGCTGAAGCTGCCGCGCTGGCCAAGAGCGAGTTTCTTGCAAACATGAGTCATGAGATCAGGACTCCCATGCACGGAGTCATAGCTGCGACAGAGCTTGCGCTGAACGAAGAAATGCCTCCAAAGGCAGAGCACTATCTTAAGATAATACAGTCTTCTGCTTATTCCCTGCTTGGGATCATTAACGATATCCTGGATTTTTCAAAAATAGAAGCCGACAAACTGGATTTGGAAATTCATCCCTTTATGCTTGACGATGTTATGGACAAATCGGTTGATGTTTTAATTAATAAGGCGGCTGAAAAGAGCATTGAAGTTATAGTTGATATAGATGTTGATACACCAAAGGCACTTATAGGAGATCCTCTTCGGCTTCAACAAATTATAACCAACTTAATAAGCAATGCAATAAAATTTACTAATAATGAGGGAAAAGTTTTTTTGGGTGTTAAGGATACAGAGAAATCAACGAATTATGTTGTTTTGACATTTTTTGTAAAAGACACAGGTGTTGGAATAGCGCCGGAACATCTTAATAAGCTTTTTGTACCTTTCAGCCAGGTTGATGCATCAAGCACACGAAAGTACGAAGGCACAGGTCTGGGATTAACTATTTGCAAGCGATTAGTTGAGAAGATGGGCGGAAGGATATGGGTTGAAAGCGAACTAGGCAAGGGCAGCCTTTTTACTTTTACAGCCCGTTTTGACCGTCAGTCTTTGCAGCAGGAGAAAAAATTTGTTCCTCCTTCAGATATTCAAGGTTTAAAGGTTCTGGTTGTTGACGACTGTTCTGAGACCAGAACCATAATGCAGAAAATGCTGGAGTCTTTTGGCTTGCATGTTGGGTTGGTTGCATCCGGCATGGAATCCCTAAACGCGCTCAAGCACAGCCAGGACATGGCTGAGCCGTTTGAGCTCGTTATAATAGACTGGTTGATGCCCGGTTTGGATGGGATTGAGACTGCAAAGAAAATCCGCATAGAACTGAAGCTGAGTATTCCGATAATATTGATGACAGCTTTTGGAAAAGAGACTGAAGGTTTGGATATTAAGAAAGATGAAATAAGCGCTTTTCTTACCAAGCCGATATACCAGTCAATGCTTTTTAACGCGATTATGGATGCTTTTGGAAAGGAGCGGTTGAAAAAGGTAGGCAAAGAGGAAGACATTATTACCAGTGCATCTATTTACAAGAAGCGTCTTAAAGGTATTAAGGTGCTTGTGGCGGAAGACAATCCAACCAATCAGGAAATTGCACTGGCCATACTGGAGGGAGCAGGGATGGTAGTTGAGGTTGTTAAAAACGGAAGCGAGGCGGTTGAAGCTTTTCAGGGGGGCGGTTTTGACGCCATACTGATGGACATACAGATGCCTGAGATGGATGGATATGAAGCAACAAGGATGATTCGGAGAAGAGAAGAGGAATCAGGCATTGTGCGTCGAACTGAGAGAATTCCTATCATTGCTATGACAGCTCATGCTATGAAAGGCGATGAGGAGAAGTGCCTTGAGGCTGGTATGGATGCATATGTTTCCAAGCCGATCAACCAGGACAGATTATTCCGCACTCTATGGCATTCGCTGGAATCCCATCGGATATCTATAGAGCAGGACATTGAGCCTGAAGCCTCAACAGATGAGAAGCAATCTGAAGAAGGAACAAATGGCCTTCCTGCAGAACTACCTGGCATTAAAATTAGTAAAGCATTAAACGCGTTGAATATAGACGGAAATATTTTCAAGACTATACTTATAAATTTTCTTGAGAGCAACAAGGATACCATGAGTAAGATAAGGTCTGCATTTGGGAACGAGGATTGGGAGTCCCTCATGCATCTGTCTCACAGCCTGAAAGGCAGTGCCGGTAATATTGGTGCGGATGAGCTGTATAGAGCGGGAATGAATTTGGAAATGGCGAGCATGGAAGCATCGGTCAAGCCCCCTGCCCTTTCATTAGTTAACGCTTTAGATGCATCTTTAAATAAGGTTTTGACTTCGTTAGAAACTCTCGTTGATGCCGGTGAATCTAAAGCTTTACATGTTGGCGGTGAGAGTTTGAACATGTCCTGGCTTGAGCAAGAGCTAAAGCAGCTTGCCGATGCTCTCAAGACAGCGGATCCTGAAGCTATTACAAGACAAATGGGAAAAGTCAGGGGACATGCTGACAGTTCGATTTTGCAGAAACTTGAGAGCCAGATAAACAACTATGACTATGATGAAGCACTGGAAAGCATTAACAGAATATTGAATATTGAAGATTGAAGATTTGTGGTATCGCTTCGCTCTACCATTTTAATCCACAGATTACCCCAATGAAATAGAAAAACAAAGGGCATTTCATAGGGCAGGCGCAGATTACACAGATTTTTCTGCCTGTGCGTATCCGCACGCAGACAGGCGTGAGTTATTGGGTTGAAATCCCCGAAGCTTGCTTTGTTGTAGCTTGTTGCTGAGCAGTTCATTTAAAATCAATAG
>VMSQ01000149.1 GCA_013792055.1 Desulfobacteraceae bacterium | reverse complement strand
CCGTGTCAAGCACGGAATGACAAAACATGTTATCCTTTGATACCCCGTAGCTTGCCGCGGGGTAGTTCATCTGTTTTCTACTAATTCATAAACTTTATCCAGCGCCTTATCAAGCATTTCCGGCTTTGTTCCACCGGCCTGGGCCATATCCGGCCTTCCGCCGCCTCCGCCGCCTACTATTGCAGCAACCTGCTTGACAATATTTCCTGCATGGAAGCGATCAACAAGATCGTTTGTGACAAGTGCAATCAGCAGCACTTTTGGCCCTGTATTGCATCCAAGGACAACTATTCCTGACTTTATTTTTTCTTTGAACTTGTCGGCAAGGTCTCTTAGGGCGGCAGGATTATCGACTGAAACCTTTTTTGCAAGCACTTTAATGTTGTTTATTGATTTAATGTCATCTTCAATCCTGTCCGCCGAGCTGGAAGCCATCTGAGCCTTTAATCTTTCAATTTCTTTTTCATGAAACTTTTGCTCAGACAGGATTTTCTCAACTCTTTGTGTTAAAGCTTCGGGCTTTTCTTTGACCAGCCTGGCTATATTACGAACTATATTTGAAGTTTTCTGTGTATATGTCAACGCTGCATCGCCTGTTAATGCCTCAATTCTCCTGACTCCTGAGGCCACGCTGGATTCCCCGATTATCTTGAAGAGTCCTATGTTACCTGTATGGCTTGTATGAATTCCCCCGCAAAGCTCTTTGCTGAAATCGGAAAGAGAAATAACCCTTACTCTGTCGCCATATTTTTCCTCGAAAAGAGCTGTGGCGCCGGTTTTTAAAGCATCTTCAGCATCCATTTCCTCGAGTTGGACGGGCAGATTCTCCTGTATTCTTTTGTTTACAAGGCTTTCAATTTTATCAAGAGTTTCTGTATCAACCTGAGAAAAGTGAGTGAAATCAAATCTGAGCCTGTCTGGAGCTACAAGTGATCCTGCCTGTTTTACATGGTCGCCAAGAATCTGCCGCAAAACAGAATGGAGTATATGTGTTGCAGTATGGTTGCATGCAGTTGCATTGCGTTCATTTTTATCAACGATTAAGAAGATATTATCTCCCTTTTTGATTGTTCCTGAAATGATTCTTCCCTTGTGTATCACCAGACCGGTTGGATCCTTAACAGTATCAGAAATTTCTAATAAAAGATTTGTTCCGGTTATTTTACCTGTATCACCAGCCTGGCCTCCTGATTCAGCATAGAAAGGTGTAAAATCAGTTATAACTTCAACCTCTTTTCCGCTGGAAGCTTCATG
>VMSQ01000146.1 GCA_013792055.1 Desulfobacteraceae bacterium | reverse complement strand
TTTATCCCTGGTGAAAAACCTTCTATGTGCCTGTCCTGGTCAAATCCCAAGGTATAGTGGTTTAGAATATCAATCATATTATTTTGCTCTTTTAAAAAAACTATCTAATACCTGCCCTTTAAAGCTTTTGTTGCATAGAGCGGGTGCAAAACTTGAGTATTATACAAGAGGACCGGCCATTTTCACTTCATTCGATACAAATGTTTCATATTTCTTGAACTTTTCTTTAAATTTTTCTGCTAGTTCTTTGGCTTTTTTTTCATAAATTTCTTTATTTTCCCAGGTATTCTTCGGCATTAAAATCTCTTCAGGCACACCAGGACACTGCTGCGGTATTTCAAAGCCGAAAAAGGGATCTATTTTATATTCAACTTCATCCAATTTCCCTTCAAGAGCGGCATTCAACAATGCGCGTGTATGTTTAATAGAAATACGATGACCGACACTATAAGGCCCGCCAGTCCATCCTGTATTAACCAGCCAGCATTTAACATTATGCTCATTAATTTTCCTGCCTAATAATTTTGCATATTCACTGGGGTGAAGCGGCATAAACGGTGCTCCGAAACAACTACTGAACGTCGCCGTTGGCTCAGTTATACCGGCCTCTGTTCCAGCAAGTTTCGCAGTATAGCCAAGAAGAAAATGATAAGAGGCCTGATCTGCTGTTAGTCTTGAAATCGGCGGCAATATCCCAAAAGCATCAGCCGTTAAAAAAATTACATTTTTAGGATGATCGCCCTTGCCGTCTCTAACCATATTATTCAAATGGGTAAGTGGATAGGCCGCGCGCGTATTTTCAGTTATGCTTGAATCATCTAAAGTTACTATACGTGTTACAGGATCGATTACAACATTTTCAAGAATTGTACCAAATTTTCGTGTTGTTTCATAAATTTCAGGCTCTGCTTCTTTTGACAGATTAATTACCTTGGCGTAGCAACCGCCTTCGAAATTAAAAACTCCTTCATCACTCCAGCCATGTTCATCATCACCTATCAATGAACGATTAGGAGCTGCGGAAAGAGTTGTCTTGCCGGTTCCGGAAAGTCCAAAAAACAACGCAGTATCACCACTCTTTCCAACATTGGCGCTGCAATGCATAGAAAGAACGTTTTTTGGGGGCAGAAGATAATTTAAAACAGTAAAAACTGACTTCTTTATTTCACCGCCGTAATAAGTTCCACATATCAAAATAATTTTTTTTGTAAAATTAACCAGAATAAAAGTTTCTGAGTTGATTTCATCGAGTTCAGGGTTGCCAAGAAATTTCGGCATGGCAATTACGGTAAACTCCGGGCTAAAATCAACAAGCTGACTACGGTCCCTTATGCGAAGTAAAAGATTTCTTGCAAAAAGGGCCTGCCATGCAAATTCGGTAATTACTCTTAGTGACACACGATACCTGTTATCAGCGCCTGCATATGAATCCTGCACATATATTTCACGATCCTGTAAATAGGCTTTAACGCGTTCAAAAACATGATCAAATTTTTTAGCATCATATGGAACGTTTACCTTGCCCCAGTTAATCTTATCAGTAGTATTTTCATCTTTTACGATAAATTTGTCATCAGGAGCGCGGCCTGTGCTCTTCCCGGGCCTGCTAACAAGCAGGGGGCCCAGATGAGTGATAACTCCCTCATTATTTTTTACTGCATGCTCGTATAATATTGGAGTGCAATAATTCCAGTGTACTTTTTTCAGATTTGTCAAACCAAGGTATTCAAGCCCTGGTTCCAGCTTCAAAAGCTCAGCTATTGATTTCATATCGCCGCCTCACGACTACAACTTGACAAAATTTATTTCTCTTTAAAAATTTTAAGTAAATATTCATTTATCTTTTCATTATTACATACATCATAATATTTTCGAGATGTCATTCGTATAATACTCATATCTGAAGGATTAACTTCAGGGATATGTCCTTCCCTGATAACAATGCGCTGGTACTTCTTACCTGATACCATGGGAAATTTTCCTGTATAAATTTTAATCTTGTCTTTTTGTAATTCCGGTATCTTACATTCTATTAATTCTAATTCAATCTCCTCTGATAGTTTCTCAAAACCAGTTTCACTTAATTCAATTCCTCTTACATTATATCGAATAAACAGGTCATCGCTGGTCGCAGCTATATCCTTATCTGGTACAGGTTGAAAAACATAAAGATTAAAAGGCATTTTTTTAGCAGAAAACAGCTTTCGCAATGATTTTTTGCATCCTGACAACCTGTCTGCCTTGTTTATGGCAGGAGATATCATAATAGAATTATCGCCCTCAAAGAAAAATGTTGGGGAGCCATCACAGTGTTCTATACCTATCCCTATTTCGAGTTGAGGGAGATCGTGCTTCTTATTTATTATATTGTACTGCTCTACAATTTGCAGCATGTTAACAGCCAGCCCACATGCGCGAGCAACGCTGTACCAATCCCCGGGAGTATCTGCATACTCATATATTGATAATATAATTGCATCACCTTCAATAAATACTTTAACCGCACCGTATCGAGATAAAATCTCAGCTATTGGATCAAAGAAATTAAGACTAAAATTAGATGCAGGATTTAACCCTTTATCATTCATCCGGCTGACTATATCGGTCGATCCTCGAACATCAGCCTTTATGATTACATGATTCATTATTGGCTTTTCACCGATAACGTGTTCATGCTGGAGAAGAAATTCATACAATGTATTATTAGCTCGGGAAAGCTTGATAATTCTTTCTTCAAAAGTCAGGTTAACACAATCAATTGAATCTTTTAGCAGTTTAAAATTCTCAAGGTCTCTATGGTAACAAGCGAAACCTTTAATGAATTGTAATAAGCATTCTTTCTTCTTATTATTAGTAATTCTTCTTTGATTATTAATTATCTTGCGAAGCGGCCCAAGAGAATAAGATTTGCCATAATATTTTTTAAATTTTTTCAGTTTATTTATAATATTTTTTCTTGCCCTTGTTGTAACTATAAACTGTAAGACCTCCTGTGGTGATAAAGGAGGACAGTATTCATGATAAATATGCTGCATTTCATAAGATGCAACAATTCTCTCGATCAGCCCTTTGCTGCTAAACTTCTTGAGGAACAAATTTAAAAGAGCTTTCTGCTCCTTTAACCTTTGCTTTAATTTTAAAAGCTCTTCTTTGTCTCCTTTCCGATTTTTTAATTTTTTGTATAAGTTCTGAGAATGAAAGTAGTTAAACAGAATATCAATATTATCAACTTCCTTAATCAAATTATCTATAATCTTATTATATGTATCATGGAATTCGTTATTTTCTCTGGAAGTAATTGTGTTTTGATTTGCAATTTCCTGTGTTCCAAAACTATTTTTATAAAGATCACTCAGAAGACTTTTAATTAAATATAGTATTGTTTCATATCTATTTGGATCTTCAAGACGGTATCCCAGTAAAACATATTCTTCTATCATAAAAGTATCATCAGAAGGATTATCGACCTGTAAAAGGGAATTGGAAAAAAATTCATCCGGTAGAATTGCCTCTCTTCCAAAATTCACCTCTCTCAACCCATTTAAATCTTCTGTCAGGACCTCAGACAGACATTTAAAAATATCAATGCTAACCTCACGATAGATTGATTTTCTGTTCTGCATTATTTTTGCAAGCTCTTCTTTTAACTTTATCGTCATATTTTGATTTCGAGCTACTTCATGTTTACGTATCACATTTTTAAAATTTTGTATGCAAGCCTCATATTGCTTTTTGATCTCTTCAATAAACAGTTCAATTACTGCTATCTGTGCCAAGTAATCAATTTGAACTTCATGAGCAAGTTTCGCCTTATTAATTGCATCCATCAATACATCAAGACAAAGCCTTTTGAATTCATCTCTTTCTCTAAACCAGTTAAATTTTTTATCCAGACCTGGCGCATTTGATGTTTTAAACTGCCTTGCAATCAACTGAAGTATTACTTTGCTTGTTGTCTTGCAAAATTCCGGACTAAGATGTGCATCAAAATGAATGTTATCCACGCCCAGATTAAGCCTGTTCAGAGACAAATTAATAGAATAACTTTTTAGTGGAAATCCTTTTAGATTGGGAACTTTTGTAAAGAAATTAAAAAAAGCAAACATATTCTTTTCCAACAAATCAGATCATCAGTAATACTTCACCACGGATTTTCACGGAATTACACTAAATTATCAAAATACTCTTCTCATCATTGCGAACGTCACTACACTGCACCTATGATTTTATAGCTCAAATCTTCATATAGTAACTTACTCATTGTTTACAATTTTCAGTGAAACTCCGTGTTGTTCCGTGGTGAACTATTACAATCATCAATATATTTTACGGATTTAGCATATTAAAACCTGTCTGCGTTTCAAAAACACGAACCCCTGTACTGTCTATCAGCTCGAATAGTATTAGTTCCATTATATGCCAAACCTTTACACCGTTTCGTACACAACCTGTCACGGTCAATTCCTTTCTACCGCATGCTATGTGCATATGAAGCACGGGATTACCCTTTTCATCAGGGAAAAGCGTTCCGGTTCCCGCTATTTCATAGACATTTTCAAGGATATGCTCCATTGGAGAAACAGGTTTAGATCTTCCCTCTTCGGGCCCGACAATAAGCTTACTCCCTATATCAGCACCTCCAACTGCTATTAAAGCAGCGGCGTTAATGGACTGCTCACGGGCAAACCTCTCAATTTCTTCATGAAGAATATCTCCGTCCTCAAGGCGTATAACAAAAGTCCGCCCCTGCTTGGCCTGTGAAAATTTCATCGCTCTCCAACCTTGAACCGTGAACCTTGAACTGTGAACTGTGAACCTTGAACCGTTATATTATTTGAAGCAGCTATTATTCTGAAGTCAAATATGTCCCTATACTTTCAGCAATGGTTTCCCATGTCCACTTGCGTTTTTCATCATCCGTTTCGAGAAGAGTTACACGAAAGCCCTTTCTATTACAGCAAAAGCCTGTTAATGGCACAACACAGATTCCTTTAGAACCGAGCAGATAATAGACGAAACGCTTATCCACCTCGACATTTTTAACTTTTTCCTCTACAAAGTCTTTTGCCATAGGATTCTCTATGGGCAGTGTCTGATTTTCGTTTAAGATACCATCGTTAAACAGTATGGACATATAGAATGCACCCTTAGGCTTTACTACACGTATGCCGGCAACTTTAGAAAATATTTCCCAGGCCTCCTGAGCGCGGTACTCAAAAATTTTTTTTCGCTTATCCAGATGTTCCACATATCTTGGGTCACCCATAATCAGGGGGATTGAATATTGCGGGAGACTGGTTGAACAGACCTCAAGCATTTTTGCATTTATCAGGCTTTTAATATATCTCTGGAAGTCATAATTTGTATGTTGATTAAAAACTTCTATCCAGCCACATCTGCTTCCAGGCCAGGGGTACTCTTTGGATATTCCGTGCAATGCCATTCCAGGAACATCCCTTATCACCTCGCTCAAGTGCACCATTTCACATCCATTATAAACAATGTTTGCATATATTTCATCGGATATAACAAATATCTGATATCTCTTCGCTATATCCACAATTTTTTCAAGAACAGAGCGAGGATAAACCGCACCTGTTGGATTGTCAGGATTAATATAAAGGATGCCTGCTATTGAATCGTTATATTTAATCTTATTTTCAAGGTCCTCTATATCCGGCATCCAATCGTTTTCAGGATCCAGATTATAAGTCAGGTGTTCATATCCCGAATGGGCGGCTTCAGCCGATGAATGGGTAGAATACGCCGGCGAAGGACCGATTACTCTTGCTTCTCTTTTGAGAAAGCCGAATATTTTGGCAACAGCATCACCAAGGCCATTGAAAAAGATAATATCATTTGCCGTTACCTGATAACTGCCGCGCTTATTCACACGCTCTGCAAGAAACTCACGAGTCTCTAAAACTCCCTGAGTAGCCACATAACCATAAGTCAAATCATCTGATACCAGCTTTATTATAATATCTTTTATCCACTGGGGTATTTTCTCTCCTTTATGAATAGGATCCCCAATGTTTTCCCAGGTAATATCAACCCCCATATTCATAAGTTCCTGAGCAACAGCTACAATTGCCCTTATCTCATAGGTTAACTTTCCCCAACCAACATGTTCAATATTTATTCTCATAGTTTTACTGCCTAAATAAAAGATTTGTAATATTTAAAAATCATACTTTTCATCAAAATTAAGCAAATTTTAGCAAATATCATTTAAATGCACAAGTCACGATGTTACATTCCATAAAATACCCCTTAAAATTCATTATGTTTAATAAAAATCGCTCTAAATTTTTCTGGAATCACAGCGACCTTACCCTAAACATTGTGTAAAATTAATATGCCTATAAAAAGGAAGATCGGAACACCCACTAATGCTATGTACTGCGCATTTTTCTTAAATAAACTTGTAATTAACTGAGCTATGCAGAAACCCACAATAATTACCAGAAATGCGCTCCACCATTGAGTCAGGTAGGCAGAAGCAAGTGCAGAACCTGGCAATGAAACAAAGCCGGCAATTTTTATCAGAGAAGTGCTTTCTTCATACCACCTGCTGACAGGCCATCCTTTAAGCTTAGCATAACGATCATAGGAAAGTACAACCCATGAAAAACTGGCAAGCAGAGTAAAAACAATTAATATAATGTGAGGTTTCATATTATACGATCCATTTCCTTATACCGGATTGCCTGAAGTAGTCCACCAGTATGCCGGGGTTATTGCTTCCAATGCCATCAACGCCCATATCAGCAAAAGGCTTGACAAGATTCGGATCATCAATATTCCATATAAAAACCTTTAAACCGTTCTTATGAGATAATTCAACAAATTCTGCGTCAACAAAGGTATATTTCATAACCAGTACATCAGCCGATATCCGATCCGCAATACTCGTATCAACAGGACAGCCGACAAGGAGTACGCCTGTTTTAATATTGCCATCCATTTCTTTAACGTTTTTTACAAGCCTGTGCCAGAAAGAAATAACATAAACATTGTCTTCAAGCTTGTTCTTTTTTATCTGTTCAACAACTATTTTTTCTGTGTCTTTTTCCTTTAGCTCAATTACAAGACTAACTTTTTTGTCAGTTAACTCCATAACTTGCTGAAGAGTTGGAATGGTCTCGCCCTTGCCGGCATCATATTTTTTTAATTCAGATAAAGTATAATTATTAACCGGTCCGGTTCCATTGGTTGTCCGGTCAAGAGTCGAATCATGCATTACGACAATTTCTTTGTCCTTGCTCAGGTGCACGTCAATTTCCACAGCATCTACACCAATCTCCATTGCCTTTCTGATAGACAACAGAGTATTCTCCGGTTCAAGAGCCGCAGCCCCGCGATGTCCCATTATCATCATCTGGAAAACCCCCCTATAAGCCTCTTTTCTCCAAACCTCATTGGCAAGATAATCGCCAGTATGCTAATCACAAAAGCTGTAAAAAAAGATCCAATTATCCATAACAACTGAAAACAAGACAGGCTCTCATCTCTTATACCTGACATGAAAATCGTGTAAACAGGACCTGCCTCAAGTACTATAACCGCTCCAATATATGCGGCAGACATGATCATGAAAACAAGTCCACCAAAACCGGTGACGGTATGTGCCGGATTCTCAGAGTTAAAGTCCGGATAAGCGGCTCCCAGACCTATTCCAAGTGAAACCACGCCAGGAGTCAAGAAAAAAAGAGTTGTTATAGAGAGATACATCATGAAAGGAGTGACGTTCAAAAGCAAATTAGTTACAATAATAAGTATTTCTGAAAGAATTAACAGAGGAAAAAGATATATAAAAAACTTGATCCACAAAAAAGTCCTGATTGGGATGGGAGCTGAACGAACAATCCAGAAAGAACTTCCCTCAATACTTATAGATGGAAAGACAAAACGCGCTGCAATCGATATAAGGACAAATGCAGCAAGGGCAACATTTAGAAACGAAAGCAGGTTTTGAAGATAAACGGTTTTTATGGGTGATTGTTCAATAGGAAGCACGGAAAAATTATAAGTGTAAATTACAATAAGCGCTCCTATGAGAAAAATCTGCGACCATTGTGCCTGGTCCCTTAAAAAAGTCTTTATCTCTTTTACTACAAAAGGCTTTGCCGGGCCTGGCAAAAAAGAAAACAATCTGTCAAGCTTATTGCTTTTACGATGAAAAAACAGGCCCATTGATGCTTGTGATTTGGAAAACCCCTTAAAATAAACAGCCCTGGCTATCAGGATGCTTAAAAATATCAGGAAGCCAGCACAGCTAACTGATAAACTCGTATTAAACAATGCATGACTTACATCTCCGGCAAGGGCGGCTTTAAGGCTGTCAAAAGCCCATGTGCTTGGAAGTAAAGGAGAAGACGGAGCGCTTAAATTGTTCAGATAACTAAGAAGTGATGCAAAATTTTCAGGATTCACAAGTCTTTCCGGTCTTAAAAGGCGGAAAGTCATATAGAGAATTACAAGCAAAGCAAGACCCAGGAAAACAAAAATACTTCTAATACGGCTTGCCGGAAGAATAATAACAGTCGCCAAAACCAGGATAGAGCTTAAAGCCGACGCAATAATGCATAATGGGAAAAGAGTCAGTGCTATATCTGCATAAAAAAAAGGACCTGCATTAAAAACTATTCCATAAGAGATAAAAACCGGAATAGTGTAGACCACAACCATCCATGAACTATCAATAGTGCTTTCAATCCACTTTGCAAGAAAAATTTTTTCGCTGGGCACCGGCAAAGAATGCACAAAAGCAAGGTCTCTGCTCAAATATAGATTTGACAGAGAGGTAAGAATGGAACTGAAAATCAAAAGAGAAAAAAAGACAAGCAGAACCATGGAAAGAAGCTTGCTGGCAAGTATATTGCCAAGGCCCTCTACTCTTTGGAAATACATAAGGACTCGATAACATATGGCAAAAATACCTGCCCAGAAGCTAAGGCCTATGCCGGCGAACAAAATAAACTTTATACTCCTGTCTTTTGCAAATCCTTTGTTTCTAAAAGATAACAAGCGGGGACTTAATAGAATGGCTACCTGTTTCATAAGGAAATTTCTTTCTCGGTCAGTTGGAAAAAAACCTCTTCCAAATCAGCTTCTCCTGTTTGCGCTGTATGTTTTAATTCATTTATTGTCCCTGTTACAATCAGCTTTCCATTATTTATGATACCTATACGGTCACAAACATCTTCCGCCAGTCCCAGTGTATGGGTGGACATAAATATCGTGGTTCCTTTTGCGACAAGACTGCGGAACAGGTTTTTCACCATTTTAATACCCCTCGGGTCCAGTCCGACCATGGGTTCATCAACAACAATCAAAGGCGGCTCATGCAGTAAAGCGGCAGACATTATAAGGCGCTGTTTCATGCCGTGTGAATAGGATTCAATTAATTCATGAGCACGATCAACAAGAGAAAACATGTTTAGAAGTTTTTCCGACCTCTCTAAAAATGCTTCTTCACCTACTTCATAAAGATCTGCCGTAAACTTTAAAAACTCCATGCCAGTTAGTTTCTCATACAGAAAAGGACGATCCGGGATTAATCCTATTTTCTTTTTTGCTTTCTCCGGCTCTTTTGCCATGTCTATTCCGTCTATTATTACAGAACCTTCAGTAGGCGCCAGCAAACCGCCTATCATATGTATGGTGGTGGTCTTGCCTGCCCCGTTTGGACCAATAAAACCAAACAGCTCACCGGAAGATACAACCAGATTCAGCCTATCAACAGCTTTAATGTTTCCGAATTGTTTAGAAAGATTTACCAGATGTATCATTAACCCGAATTCCTCACGAACAACTTATAAAATGATGCATAACTAATTCAGGAGCTGGGGATTAGTTTGTAGCCGCTTCAGGTATAATACATTAAAACCATGAAAAACTCTCGCATAACATATCATAAAGAAAGAACTCGC
>VMSQ01000134.1 GCA_013792055.1 Desulfobacteraceae bacterium | reverse complement strand
TTAAAAAGATAAGGGGTGTAGAACTGTGCGTTTGATATAATTCCTGTCAGAAACTTTGAATCTTTGCATGCAAAAAGCAGCTCTCTAATGTGAGGCATTGGATATACAGGATTGACAAGCATTTCGAATTCAACAGCAAACCTTCTGATAAAATCCGAATCATTATTTCCTAAAATACTCGTCCATATACGATCAATTTCAACTTCCGGAAAATCAACACCTTTTTCACGCATTTCATCATGATTTTTTTTAATGGCGCTGAACAAATCATCTAAAATAGTATGTGGTTTTCTTTTAATGCCGTATTTTAACAGCAATTGTTCAAGATGATGTATATTATGTGATTTTTTTTCAGCAATGCTTATATCACCTGAACCGCTGATGAACAATGTGCCATAAATATCAAAAAGTATGCATTTTATCTTTCCGTCTATTTTTCCGCTTTTTTTTAAAGAAGTTGGTATAGGGTTAAGCGGAGTTATGTAATTTGATATAAGATTTTTACTCAACATAATCGTTCCATTTAAGCAGGCTGAATTGTTCGAGATTTATAAACGCTGAAAGCAATATGTTTTTATCAAGCCCCTGATGGACTGGATTATTAATTATTTTTGAATAAATTTCCAGCAGGTTTTTCCTGTAAGTTGTTTTGTTGTAATGATTCAAAACAGCATTCATGTTGTTTTGAATCAACTCTTTATTGTTTAACAAACTATTTAAGAAGGGAAGGGCAAGATGTGGATTAAGCTTAATTAGTTTTTTCGCCTCATTTTTATCTGATAATACATGAGAAATTATCTGTTTCTGAAACGGTTCATTAAGCAGCCCAAAATCGATATTCTTATTTCCGGTTATTTTTATAAAAGATTTTTGTATTTCTTCTTCATTAATTTTAAAGTTAAATAGAGAGCAGTTTTTTAAAACACATGTCTTCCAGGCTTCATAAAATCTATCTTTACCTATCCATTCAATCGGAACAAGCAGCCTGTTATAAAGATGATCAAGTGCAATCCCGTTTTTTTCAAAGTCGTGACATATAAGTGGGAGTTTTCTTCCCCAGAGAATTTTTTTTGCTGTCCACGGTTCAAGAAAAGAAAAGCCAAAGCCTTCAGTTATGCTTGTAGTAATGATAAACTTTGCTGAAAATACCAGCTCTGAAAAATCATTTTTTAAGCCGGCTTCAAATTCTACATTAAGATTATTTTCTGTTACAAAATTTTTCCATCCAACGTAGCTATTAATATCAGAGATGCTGTTAGGAGGAAGAGTCGTAACAAGGGTTTCATTATTCTGGAAAAAAAGTGATAAAAGTATTGCTTCCCCAATATTTTTTCTTCTTATGGCGCGTATAGGATATAGAACATAGTTTTTTATGCAGGATTTCTTTTTATCAAAATTAAATGGTTTGATTGTATTAAATATTTTATGAAGGCCTTGTTTTTTCAGGCCGGCTTTAAGTAATATATTATAATCTCGTGAGTTAATTACTCCATAATGACAATCTGAAACATATTCTTCAGAAAAATAATATAAAGGCCTGCCATCTTCAGCAAAATCGTGGATTTGCAAGAAAAGCTTTATTCCCCTTTTTTGAAGAGCTTTGAGAATTTTTAAAAAATTTATATTTTTGGCAAGCATGGGATTGTGAACATGGAGAACATCGCATCCATTATTCCATTTTGTAAGAATAGCTTTTATTATGTTGTCAGCAACTTCTTCTGGATTATAGATTTTTTGTGATTGGCTGCCATAACCAAGTCCGGGGATATATACTGAATCAGCAGGGAAGGGTGGTATATCAGGAGGTTCTCCTGATAGCACAAGAACCTCACATTTGTCTCTGACAGCTTCTATTTGTTGTTCTAAAACAGTTGTAACTCCGCCTGTCTTCAGGTGATAATGGATGAATGCTATTTTTATTTTCATATTATCGCAACCAGTTATAATGATTAAAAAATATTATCATAAAAAGCGGTTAAGGTAAAGAGAGAAGTTTTTCCTTTTTGTAGAAGCTTCTAAACAACAAAAGGAGTTGTGAAATATTTCACAACTCCTTTTTTGTTCATTATGGTCGGGACGACTGGATTTGAACCAGCGACCCCAGCGTCCCGAACGCTGTGCTCTACCAGGCTGAGCCACGTCCCGACTTCGGCATGAATATTTATGCTGCCGACTTAAAATTGTCAATGGAAATGACGTTAAACAAAAGGGTTTTCCAGCATAATTGTCTCATCTCTACCTGGACCTACAGAAACTATATAAATACGCGTTTCGATAAGCTCTTCAACTCTCCTGAGATATTTTATTGCATTTTGAGGCAGATCTTCAAACTTCCTGATATGAGAAATATCTTCAGACCATCCAGGCAGTGTTTCGTATACAGGTTTGCAGGCTGCAAGTGTTTTGAGACAGGCCGGGAAATCATTTACAGGCTTTCCATTATATTCATAGCTTGTACATATGTTTAGTGTTTCCAGTCCTCCTAAAACGTCAAGTTTGGTAATAGCGATGCCTGTAAGCCCATTAAGACGCACCGCATTTCTTAGTATAACTGTATCAAGCCATCCGCATCTTCGTTTTCTACCGGTTGTAGCACCAAATTCAACTCCCTTTTTTTGTATCGCATCGCCGGTTTCATCAAAAAGTTCAGCAGGGAAGGGGCCTTCACCAACCCGTGTTGTATAAGCTTTAACAATGCCAATAACGCCTGTGATCTCCTTTGGACCAATGCCAGCTCCGCCACATGCATTTCCTGCAATTGTGTTTGATGAAGTTACATATGGATAAGTACCGTGATCAATGTCAAGATGGGTGCCTTGAGCGCCTTCGAACATGACCTGTTTACCTGCTTTTATGGCGTCATAGATGACAATGGAAATATTTGTAACATAGGGAGCAAGCTTTTTAGCATAATCATTATATTGATTAATTATGCTTTCCGGATCAACTGTTTCATAGGAAAGAAAGTTTTTTAAATAGAAATTTTTTTCTTTTACAATTGATTTTAGCTTTTCACTGAAAACTTCTGTATCTATTAATTCAAGGAATCGTATCCCCCTGCGAGTTGCCTTATCTTCATAGCAAGGGCCGATTCCACGTCCGGTGGTTCCAATTTTCTTATCGCCTTTCATCTTCTCCCTGGCATTATCAATATGCTTGTGATAAGGCATAATTATATGAGCTTTTTCGCTTATCTTTAAGTTGTCCGGCCCCACCTTTATTCCCCTGCTGATTAAATAATCTATTTCTTCTAATAAAACAGAAGGGTCAATTACCATCCCATTGCCAATGATACAGGTTTTATTCTGTAAAATGCCTGAGGGCACCAGATGGCTGATGAACTGTTCACCTTTAACAACCATCGTGTGGCCGGCATTGTTCCCTCC
>VMSQ01000046.1 GCA_013792055.1 Desulfobacteraceae bacterium | reverse complement strand
GGAACAGACGGAATTTTTCTGGAAGTACACACAGATCCTGACAGGGCGCTTTGCGACGGGCCCAATTCATTAAAGATAGATTCACTTAAGGGACTGCTTCTCCAGCTTAAAGCTATACGAGAGGCATTATAATTGAACGGCAGAGGAAAGCGTTTTTTGAACGTCGAACATCGAACATCGAACGTTGAACATCGAATGATGAAATCGCTCCGCTCCGCCGGTTTATAAATTGGTATAATACCTTATTCGACGTTCGATGTTGGACGTTCGATGTTCGATGTTCATCTTTTAATATGTTCGATGTTCATAGCCTTTTAGCTTAGGCTAAGCTTGGGATTAGGAAAAATTATCTATGAGCTATACGGATTCTGAAATAGAAAATAAACTGAAAAAGATCAAGCTCCTTCTACTTGACGTTGATGGTGTGCTCACTGATGGAAGTATAATTTACAATGACAACTCTGAAGAGACAAAAGTCTTTAATGTCAAGGATGGTCTTGGTATCAGGCTTTTAATGGAAGCGGGTATTAATGTATGCATAATAACCGGCAGGAGTTCAAAAGCGCTTTATCACCGTTGTAAGAATCTTGGTATTACAATGGTATTTGATGGTGTAAGAGATAAGGCTGCTGTGCTGGATATTATCTCTGAACAAACAGGCATTTATCCTGAAGAAATAGCATTTATCGGTGATGATTTACCCGATCTGCCGCTTATGAGAATCGTTGAACTCTCTATAGCAGTAGCTGATTCTCACGAAGCGGTTTTGGAAAAAGCATGCATGGTGACTTCCGCGAGGGGCGGAGCGGGGGCTGTTAGAGAAGTCTGCGAAGCAATTCTTAAAGCTCAAGGACTCTGGGATAAAATTCCATTGGTAGCTGAATGGCTGAACAGTTACGAAATATGAAGAGATCAAGGCAACCAACCGTGAACCGTGAACCGTGAACCTAATAACCTGAGTAGGTACCATGCTTTTTATGAAAAACAAAAATCCCAGAAAATTGAAGTTCTTTTTAATTGCAATTATTATTATTTTATTAGGGATTATAATCGCGGTTTTTTCGAAGTATCGCAACATTTTAGATGAAACTGCCGGACTTAAATCCGCAATACAGAGCGCGGCAAAAATGTCGTTAGGCAAGGTTCATCACACTGCAACGCGTGATGGAGTAATTGAATGGAGCCTGGATGCAAGTTCAGCCAGGTTGCTCGATGAAAAAAAACAGTTGATATTGGATGACCTTTCTGCAGTTTTTTATATGAAAGACGGGGAAGAAGCCCAGCTTACAGCAGCAAGGGGATTTTTACATACAGATTCAAATGACATTGAAGTTGCCGGCAATGTTGTGGTAAAAAATAATGATTATGTGCTTAAAACCGAAAAATTAAATTACGAGCATACCCGTCGTATACTTTTTTCAAATGTTCCTGTGGAAATAAGCAGTGATTCGGAAAAATTAACGGCAGATTCAATTTCTTTTGATTTAAATACAAAAAAAACCGTGCTTGAGGGAAATGTAAAGGGGACTTTCAGTGGGAGTATTAATTTATAAAAAATCATACTATAAAATTTTGTCCTGTCTTTTCAATAAATTGGGGCAAATGCTTTGGTGCACCAATTTTGTCTGGATTCCCGCCTTTGCGGGAATGACGGACAATAAGACCCGATTGTCATTCCCGCGAAGGTGGGAATCTATGAGTCAATGCAGATGTTACATTTTGTTTGTTCTGACTGCGACACTTATAATTATAGCTGGTTTTATGGATAGCTCTGCTTTTGCCGAAGGAGAAGATTTAAAAGAAAATAAAAAGATTTATATTACATCAGACAAGATGATAGCGGAGAGCGAGGCAAAATACGCTGAATTTATTGGCAATGTCAGAGCTGTTCAGGAGGATACGGTTATTATTGCCGACAGGCTTAAGATTTTTTATAAAAAAGTTGGAAATAACGGTTCGATTTCGGATGAAGAGTCGATAGAAAAAATCGTTTCAAGCGGCAATGTAAAAATAAATTTTGATGACAAGGTTGCGGTTGGGCAACATGCAGTATATACAAGTGCAACAGGCATTCTTGTCTTAACCGGTCCGGATTCAAAGGTCACAAGTGGAACTAATTCTATTTCCGGTGAAAAAATAATTTTTTACAGAGCTGAAGACCGTATGACTGTTGAAAGCGGTATTGAAAAGCGCGTTGAAGCTGTTTTTTATTCCAAAGAAAAGGAAATAGAAAAATAAAATTGCGGATTGCGGAATGGGGAATGGGGAATGAAGGAATTCTATCAATTTTATAAAAAATGATAGACCCGCCTGCCATGCATTAAATATGTCCTATCCATTTTGTTCCTTATGCCCGCAGGAACAAAGCGGCCAAACTAAGTCATGCGCAATAGAGGCATTGCGGGCAGGGCGAAGCGATACAATAAATCCACAATCCGCAATCCGAAATCGAACCCTCAGGACGAGTTTCGTTGCATTTTTTCACTACACAAGGTACTATTTATTAATATGTCAGTTTTGTCTGTAAAAAATTTGGTGAAAATATATAATGGAAGG
>VMSQ01000233.1 GCA_013792055.1 Desulfobacteraceae bacterium | reverse complement strand
TGAGACCTTTGAAAAATGTTCAATTTTGTTCAAGTTCAAGGAAGGCGAAAATTTTAAATGCAGGAATACATTGAGTATTTCGAGGCTTAAAATTTGAGCCTGACGCTGAAATTGAGCAAAAGGGGGCGTTTTGCAAAGGTCTCATATTATAGTTAACTGACCCAAAGGATCGTTTGGGCTTGAGCATAGTATTAACAGTAACATTGAGCCCTTTGAAAAATGTTCAAGGATGAGGTTGCACTATGAAACCAATTTATATTTGGGGCCTTGCCATGCTTCTGGCGCCGTTCTTTTCTGCAATTATTCTAAAGGTCAAGGCTTTTTTTGGGGGAAAGAAAGGCCCACCGTTGCTGATCAATTATTACACCTTGATCAAACTGTTTAAAAAGGGATCAGTCTATAGCACCAGCACGACGATTATCTTTAAGCTTGGTCCCATGATTTCCCTGAGCTCAGCGGCC
Organism: Desulfobacteraceae bacterium; assembly: GCA_013792055.1. Classification (GTDB taxonomy): domain Bacteria; phylum Desulfobacterota; class Desulfobacteria; order Desulfobacterales; family ETH-SRB1; genus B13-G4. The sequence continues at coordinate 7,526 of VMSQ01000233.1, read as the reverse complement.
ACAGCATTAATGTTCCTGCCCATTGCAGGCATAGCGCCTGTTTTTTCCTTTAACGGTGATGTATTGTTTGTTTTATATCTCCTTGGACTGGGACGTTTTTTTACCATTGCTGCTGCAATGGATACAGCTTCTCCTTTTGAAGGAATGGGCGCTGCCAGGGAAGCGTATTTCCCCATACTATGCGAAGCCACAATGTTCATGGTTCTGATACTGTTTTACAAACTGACAGGTGAATTAAGCTTTGCTTCCTATTTTAGCGGAAATAATCCCGCTATTCTATGGAATAGTGCGGGCTCAACAATGCTTTTTGTGGTTATTGCCCTTTTTATCGTTCTTTTAACAGAAAATTCCAGGGTTCCTGTAGATGATCCGGCAACTCACCTGGAGCTGACCATGATCCATGAGGTTATGGTGCTGGACCATAGCGGTCCTGATTTTGGATTTATTGAGTTAGCATCATTCTGCAAGCTCTTTTTCTACTCAACCATTGTTTCGCGACTGCTTTTTCCTTTGTTTTTTCCTTTTGAGACGCTCAACCCTGCTTTGGAAATCTGTGGTCTTATATGTGTGTATGTTGCTGCCGGGGTTACTGAATCGGTTATGGCCCGTTACAGAATGGACAAAGTGCCAAAATTTATTCTGACTTCTTTTGCCCTGGCTTCTTTTGCAACCGTTATCATCATGGAGTTTATAAAATGACACATCCGGTCGATACCATCTTGTCCCTTGCGCTGCTGTCTGTCCTGTTTTCCCTGGGAACCAGCCATCTTACAGGACTTATCAGGTTCGTGGCTTTTCAGGGAGTGGTTGTTTCTATTGTGCCTTTCTTTATCGGTCATGAAATGACAGGCGGCGGTCTTCTTTTTACCATGGTCACCCTTTGGATCAGGGGAGTTGTAATCCCCTTGAGCATTTATCTGGTTATAAAAAGAGTTGCCATCCATCGGGAGGTGGAGCCTATTATCGGATATCATGCCTCCCTGTTTGCAGGTCTGGTATTAATTGTTGCCGCATTTGTTGTGAGTTACAAGTTAGATGTACCATTAATTATGAAAAGTGTTTTGTTAATACCTACTGCCATAACAATTCTTGTGACCGGAATGTTTATGCTGATAGCAAGGAGAAATGCCATTGCCATGGTCCTTGGCTATATTATGATGGAAAACGGAATCTATCTTGTTGGAACGACGTTCTCCACGCGTGCCCATCATATTGTGGAATTTGGTATTCTTCTTGATGTATTGGCCGGTGTAATGGTCATGGCCATTATACTTCAGAATATCAAACAGAAGTTTGATGTTGTTGACACTGCGGTTTTAAGAACTTTAAAGGAATAGGTGATTTTTTCATGATTGAGATCCTTATGTTGGCCCCGTTTCTAACCGGCATTATGGCGTTTTTTCTTTCAAGGTCATCCGGCCGTGCGCTCCTGGTGCTCACTGGTGCATTTCACCTCGGACTCTCTGTTCTGATTTGGATAAAGAGACCAGTTGCTCTGTTCCCGGATTATTTTGCGGTAACACCAGAGGGACTGTTATCCCTGCTTGTTATTTCATTGCTTTTTTTCCTGATCGCCATATACTCAACAGGTTATCTTAAAGCGGCAGAGATTAAGTCTGAACATATTTTTACCGGGTCCATGCTGATCTTTTTGGCCACCATGACCATGGTGACCATGTCAGACCATATCATGGTTATGTGGATTGCCATAGAGGCTACAACTCTTGCAAGTGCTCCTCTGATTTATACCCATAGAACAAAAGCTTCCCTTGAAGCCACCTGGAAATATGTTCTGATCTGTTCTGTGGGCATTGCCATGGCGCTTCTGGGGTCAGTTTTCATTACACTTGCCATGGATATAGGTAAGGTAGATGCCCTTGTATCCTTTTCAGCCCTTACCTCTGTGGCAAAACAGCTTGATCCTATGTGGCTCAAGACAGGTTTTGTTTTTATATTTGTTGGATATGGTACAAAAATGGGGCTGGCGCCCATGCATACCTGGTTGCCTGATGCCCATAGTGAAGCCCCCAGCCCGGCATCTGCACTTTTATCCGGCGTATTGCTCAACTGCGCATACCTTGGAATTTTTAAAACCAACAAAATAATGCATGCAGCAGGACTTGGTGATTTTTCCAGTACTATTCTTATTGTCTTTGGTTTAATCTCCATCATGGCAGCAGCCACCTTTATCCTCAAACAGACTGAATACAAAAGAATGCTTGCCTATTCAAGCGTTGAAAACATGGGAATCATTGCTTTTGGTACAGGTATCGGTGGTATTGGTGCATTCGGAGCAATTATCTGCCTGATCCATCACAGTTTAATCAAATCATCCCTGTTTTTAACTTCCGGAAATATGCTTTTAGGTTATGGTAGCGGGCTCATTGAAAAGACAGGTAGAATGGCAAAGCTTATGCCCAAAAGTTTTGTGGCATTTTTTGGTGGGTTTGCCGGAATCTCCGGCTTTCCCCCATTTGGAATTTTTATTGGAGAACTATTTATTATTGTCGGAGCCTTTAGGACAGGCCACTTTTTCGTGGCAGGGATATTTATCTTAAGTCTCTGCGTCATTTTTGCAGGATTTGCAAATCAGGTAATGAAAATCTCCTTTCACGATACAACTGCCGAAGAAATTAAAATAACAGAGAAAGCAAGTATGGTATGGCCCCAGTATGCACTGCTTCTTACCTCAATTGTATTGTGCTTCTGGTTGCCGGACTCCTTGTACCAGACGATTATCGATGCGGTGGCTAACATCGGCGGAGGATATTAATGGACACAGATTTTTTAGAAATTTCAAATGGCCAGGCTTTATCCAGAGAACAGATTCCCCACCTTACTTTTGATGATTTTCAGAAAAATGCCATGAAGATTGTCTGGGGCGGAGGAAAAATTGTTCAATATTTTGGATATGCAGACAACAGCATAGTCAAACTTATGGCTGTGTTGAGAACAGACAAACTGCTTGTCGCAGGTTGCGACGCCCCTAATGAATATCCCTCTTTATCTAATAAATGCGAACTATTCCAATTGTTTGAACGGGAGATTGCCGAGCAGTTCGGCATTGTACCCAAGTATCATCCCTGGCTGAAAATGGTGCGTTATCATCCCAACAGCCAGGGCAAAAAAGATGTTTTTGGCAATGATTACACAAAGGACATCCCTGGAAACTACCCTTACTATTCAGTTGAAGGGAACGAAATTCATGAGGTGGCTGTTGGTCCGGTCCATGCAGGTGTCATTGAACCAGGTCATTTCAGATTCAATTGTATTGGTGAACGGGTGCTGCACCTGGAAATCCAGCTCGGTTATCAGCACCGGGGCATTGAAGATCTAATTTTAAAGGCAGCTCCGAAACGTCTTCCAATTATTATCGAAGGTATTGCCGGCGACACTACAGTTGCCAATGGAGTATCTTTTGCCCAGGCTGTAGAAGCTCTTGCATCCATTCAAACCGACCAGGGCTCCCATATCATACGAACCATAGGACTTGAACTTGAGCGTATTGCTAATCACGTTGGCGATCTTGGCGCCTTGAGCGGTGATGTGGCATTTTTGCCCCCTGCCAATTATTGCGGCAGGATGCGCGGTGATTTCCTGAATATGTCTCTTTTGATCTGCGGAAACAGGCTGGGAAAAGGGCTTGTTCGCCCGGGCGGTGTCCGCTTTTCCATTGATGATGAAATAAGCAGAGAATTAATGAGACGCATAAATGAGATTGAGCCCCAGGTGGAACATGTCATCGACTTGCTTTTTTCCACTCCCAGCGTAAGAGCCCGTTTTGAAGACTGCGGCAAAGTAAGCACTTCCGACGCTGACCACCTTGGTCTTGTGGGGCCGGCCGGACGTGCCTGCGGTCTGCCCTATGATGCAAGGCGTACTTTTGCTACGGAATATTATCCCAGCATTGATATACCTGAAAATGCCAAAACAACAGGTGATGTTTTTGCTCGGGCAAAAATGAGAGCAGAAGAAATCCTGCAATCAATCAGTATAATAAAATCCCTTTTAAAGGATACTATTGAAACAAACTGCGTTGATTCAGAAGTTTTTAACCTGCCTTCATCATCCTTTGTTGTCACGGTCAATGAAGCATGGCGCGGAGAACTCTCACACTGCATTATTACCGATACAGAGGGAAAAATTCTCCGCTACAAGATAAAGGACCCTTCCTTTCATAATTGGAACGGTCTTGCCATGTCGCTGAGAAATACGGGAATTTCAGATTTTCCCCTGAACAATAAGAGCTATAACCTGTCTTATTGCGGGTATGATCTATAATAAATAAACAATAATTTAATTGCCAAAGTGAGATAAAATGCTCAATACGCTGAAAAACAGATTTGAACAAGGATACAGAACAAGCACCTATCCAAAAAAGACGGTAGAATTGGCGCCCCGGTACCGTGGACGACCCCAGGTCCATAAGAATGCACCATCCGATCTGGTGGTGAAATGCGCTGCAGCATGTCCCCAGGATGCAATTGATATAGATCGAAAGTTAATCAATATGGGGCGCTGCGTTTTTTGCGGAACATGCGAAAGAATCTCAGAGGGGCGTTTTATCTCTTTTACCAGAGATTTTGAATATTCTGTTGCCGAGAAAGACCATTTGTTGACCGATGGGGAGATTCCATCTCTGGCCGATCATGCCAGGCAGCATTTTAAAAAGCTGTTTGGTCGTTCTTTGCAACTGCGTCAAGTCTCTGCTGCTGGTTGTAATGCCTGTGAAGCAGATTTGAACGTTCTGGCCACCCCCTTCTTTGATCTGGCACGTTTCGGCATCAACTTTGTGGCATCCCCCCGTCATTCCGATGGCATTGTTGTGACAGGACCTATTTCAAGGAACATGAAAACAGCCCTGTTACAGACATATGAAGCAGTACCTGATCCTAAAGTGGTTATTGCCGTAGGCAGTTGTTCCATCTCCGGCGGGCCCTTCAGGGGGAGTCCTGAAATAACTGAGGGTCTGGACAGCCTTCTTCCTGTGGATCTTTATATACCCGGCTGTCCGTCCCATCCCCTGACCAATCTGCACGCCCTTCTGAAATTTTTCAAATAGGGCAGACTCCCCCTGAAGGGTCCGCCGGGGAAATGGACTACAAATAAAGGCAGTTTCAAAAGGTTTCATAACTTTTGAAACTGCCTTTATTTTTTTTATGGCTGGAGAATGAGGGACTGAAAAAAATGAATAGTGAAAAGTGAAAAGTGAAGATTTAAGGAACTGTAACATTGAAAAGTGAAAATGATGGAGCGTAGCGACTTCCACAAATATTCAATTTTCAGTATTCAATTTTCACTTTATAGAGGGAGCGAAGCGACATCATTATTCGACGTTCGACGTTCAATGTTCGATGTTCGACGTTCGACGTTCATCTTTCAAAACAACCCCGTATGGCATAAATGCAACCTGTGAACGTTTACAAAATAACTTAGCGCTTATGGGGATGGCACAGGCCCCAGAAATGTCAAATTTTTCCGGGGCCAAAATAGTCTAAGGGGAGTTATTCTCCCCTTAGACTATCAATCATAAAATCCGGCTCTCATACTTACTTCATGGTGTCGGAATACTAACCGGCATTCCCAGAATCGGCCAGATCACCCCTACGCACAGGGCCACACACGCCATCAGAATGACACTGGCAGGAATACCATACAGGAAAAACTCGCCTGTGGTAAACTGCTTTGAATCATAAGCTATTGCATTAGGAGCTGCACCCACCAGCAGGAGGAATGGCATGCCCGCTGTTGCCAGTGATGCAAATAGTATCACCTCTCCGGCCACGCCAAGATATGGTGCAATAACCAGAGCCACTGGAAGTGATATGGCGATGGCAGCCACGTTCATGATAAAGTTTGTCATAATCATAACGAAAAAAGCAATACTCATGACAAACACAAACCCGGATGACTCCTTGAACATCACCAGCCAGTTTACAGCCATCCATTTTGCAGCACCTGTTTCCCAGAGACAAAAACCAATGCTCATGGCTCCGGCAAAAAGCAGTATAATATTCCAGGGTACTGCTTCGAGGTCATTGATATCCAGGATTTTTACAAGGAAAAATATTACGGTTGAAACTAAAATAACTGCCGTTTTATTAAATATCTTCAACTCCGGTATAAAGGACTGCAGTGCCAGGAAAATAATCACAGCAAGAACGATGAGTATGGCAATAATCTCATCCTTGGTAATCTTTCCCAACTGGGCATTGAGTTTTTTCGCTTTTTCACGGAGTCCTGGAATGGTTTTTTTCTCGGGTTTTAGGGCAACCATGAAATATCCCCACAAGGCAAAGGTCATCAGCCAGCCCGGGATAAACATGTAATATGTAAGCTTGAAAAAGCTTATATCCTGTTTCATAATATCATTAAAAAAACCTATGGCCACAGCCCCGCGTGCCGCACCAAGAAGGGTCACGATACTGCCGGCGCCGGCAACATAGGCCATGCCTATAAAAAGCCCCTTGCCGAACTTGGTCTGTTTGTCACCTTCCCCGTACAGGGCATAGATGGCCATAAGCAGGGGGAATACGGTGGCAGCTACTGCGGTGTGGGCCATAATGTGGGTCAGAGCAGACGTCACCACAAAACAGCCGAGATAGATCATGCTGGTCTTTTCTCCTACAATCTCCAGCATCTTATATGCCAGACGCTTGGTCAGCCCTGTCTTGGTAAAGACCATGCCGATGACTACTGAGCCGAAGATAAACAGAACCGAGGGGTCCATGAAATCCTTAAAGGCCACTTTGGCGGATCTTACCTGAAAGAGGGCCTGCAGCACCCCTATCATAAGACTGGTTACGCCTATAGGCACAACTTCAAATACCCACCAGGTGCCTGCCAGCGCAAAAACAGCCAGAGCTCCCTTGCCCGCTTTTGTTAAAACAAAATGCTCCCCCACCGGATCAACAGCATCCGGCCATGGCGGAGCAAAATAGATAATTATAAACAGGATAATTCCTATTGACATAAAAAGCAGGCGTTTCCAGTCTAATGGAGGCTTCTCAGGAGCAAGGATAATCTCATCCGGCATCTCAGGGAGGCCTTCCCCTTTTGCAATGGGTTGTTCTCTTTCAACCATAATTCACCTCCCTTATTCTATTACAATTTTGGTAAGTTCATTGAAAACATCGCTCATGCGCAAAACTCCTGCTATCTTCTCACCATCCATCACGGGCACCAGGTTGATGTCTGCCTGGAGCATTATAAAAGCCGCTTTAGCAACAGAATCATCCACACCAACTGTCGCTTTTATGGGTGTTAATACTTCGCTAACAGGTTTTGCTGCTTCTTCTTTACATTTTGACGTAAAGGTTCCTTCAACAAGCGCAGATAAACCGGCATAATCAGCATGTCTCAGGCCTTGGTAAGGCGATTTTTCATCCTTCCTGAGAAATTTAGGTTCTATGCCGATGAGCAGGTTTCTTAGCCTTAAGACACCCATAAGCTGATAGCTTTCATCAAAAACCAGAACCATACGGTTTTCGCCCAGGCCTGATTCTTTGTCATAAACGCTGTGCATC
>VMSQ01000226.1 GCA_013792055.1 Desulfobacteraceae bacterium | reverse complement strand
TTGAAACTTATGTATTCAGGGAAATGAACACGAAAAAACCCCATGATCAGACTGGAATCTGGCTGTATGATGAATTCCAGGAAAAGCTTCATAGAGACTTTGTGTCTGGTGCCTGGTGGTGGCTTCCTCCTGTTATATGGCCTGAACATGAAGAAAAATATAAAAAGACCATCGAATTTATATTAAAAAAAGGCGGCCGTAATTTTGTCCTGAATATTCCATGGCAGATGGCCTTTTTTAAGGAACAAAAAAAATTGAATCTATGGGCAGGGCCGTTTTGCAATATAACAAATACGCTGGCCATAGATTCCCTGGCAAATTGGGGTTTTACTGGAGTTATTGTCAGCCCTGAGTTGGGCCAGAAAGATTATTTGCAATTACCGGAGCACAGTCCTCTTCCTTTGGGTATTGTAATATCCGGCAACTGGCCTCTCAGTATTTCACGCTTTCTGGCAGAAGATGTTAAAACAGAGCATTTGTTCAGCAGTCCAAAGGGAGAACATGCCTGGGTAAAAAAATACGGATCAGAATTCTGGGTATATCCCAACTGGGAGTTGGATCTCCGCGATAAAAAGGAAATGCTTAAAAAAGCTGGTTACAGTCTTTTTGTAAATATTATAGAACCGTTGCCCAAAGAGGTTAAGATGAAAAAAAGACCCGGGCTTTGGAATTGGGATTTGGACCTTCTTTGAGTGGTCGAGTGGTCGACCAATTTCCCACTCGACCATTTTTTTATTTTTTATCGTCTTTGACTTCCTCAAAATCGGCATCTACCACATCTTCATCTGTGGATGAGGATGCTCCTGCCTGCTGTGCACTCTCAGTGCCGGCACCAGCCTGCTGTTCAGCGGCCTTGGATGCCTGTTGATACATAGCTTCAGCCAGCTTGTGGGAAGATTGAGTCAATTCATCGCTCAACCTCTTGATCTCAGCTTCATCATCCCCTTCCATTGCTTTTTTAAGCCGGTTTATTGCATCTTCAATTTTACTCTTAGTGGCGCTGTCAACCTTGTCTCCAAGGTCTTTTATGGATCTTTCAGTTGAATAGATCAGAGTATCCGCAGTATTGCGTGCTTCTACCAAAGACCTTTTCTTTTTGTCGTCCTCTACATGAAGTTCCGCATCTTTTACAAGCTTGTCTATTTCTTCCTTTGACAGGCCGCTGGAAGCTGTTATCCTGATCGATTGCACTTTAGCTGTAGCCATATCCTTTGCAGATACGTTTACAATACCGTTGGCATCTATATCAAAGGTTACTTCAATTTGAGGTACGCCCCTTGGTGCTGGTGGAATCCCAACGAGTTCAAATCGTCCCAGGGTTTTATTGCCGGCAGCCATTTCCCTTTCTCCCTGCAGAACATGAATAGAAACTGCAGGCTGGCTGTCTGCTGCAGTTGAGAAAATCTGGCTCTTTTTAGTAGGAATCGTTGTATTTTTTTCGATTAGCTTCGTCATAACGCCGCCCAATGTCTCGATTCCGAGAGAAAGTGGCGTAACATCGAGGAGAAGAACGTCCTTAACATCTCCTTTAAGCACTCCTCCCTGAATGGCGGCGCCGATCGCAACCACTTCGTCAGGGTTAACGCTTTTGTTAGGTTCTTTACCAAATAGTTTTTTAACTCTTTCCTGAACAGCCGGCATACGAGTCATGCCACCAACAAGTATAATCTCATCAAGATCTTTTGGAGAGAGACCTGCATCTTTAAGTGCAACTTGGCATGGTCTCTCCAGCTTATCGAGTAAATCACCTATAAGTGCTTCGAGTTTAGCTCTTGTTATTTTTATGTTAAGGTGCTTTGGTCCACTGGCGTCGGCGGTTATGAATGGTAGATTTACATCTGTTTCCATAGATGTGGATAGTTCCATCTTAGCTTTTTCTGCAGCTTCTTTCAGACGCTGAAGAGCCATTTTGTCATTTCTTATATCAATGCCCTGGTCTTTTTTGAATTCGTTCGCTATATAATCGATAAGTCGAAGGTCGAAATCTTCTCCACCAAGATGGGTATCACCATTTGTGGACTTTACTTCAAAGACACCTTCTCCGATTTCAAGTATTGATATATCAAATGTACCTCCGCCAAGATCAAAGACTCCAATTTTTTCTTCCTTCTTTTTATCCATACCATAAGCAAGTGATGCAGCGGTTGGTTCATTTATAATCCTTAAAACATTCAGGCCTGCAACCCTTCCCGCATCCTTGGTTGCCTGGCGCTGGCTGTCATTAAAATAGGCAGGTACGGTAATTACTGCATCAGATACTTTTTCTCCGAGATATTCCTCGGCTGTTTTCTTTATATTTGCCAGTATGAAAGACGATATTTCTGCAGGGCTGTGCTGCTTCCCGCGAAGATTTATTCGTATATCGCCATTGCTTGCCTGCTCAAGTTTGTAAGGAAGAATCTTAATATCACTTTGTACTTCAGGTGAGGCAAACTTTCGCCCTATAAGCCTCTTTACAGCAAAAACCGTGTTCTCCGGATTTGTGATCGCCTGCCTCTTTGCAATCTGTCCTACCAATCTCTCACCACTTTCTGTAACGGCAACAATAGAAGGGGTGGTACGCCCCCCCTCGGGATTGTTTATTACCCTTGCTTCACCCCCTTCCATTATAGCAACACATGAATTTGTGGTGCCAAGATCTATTCCTATTACCTTGCCCATTTTTTTCCTCCTTGTAATTATATATAAGTAAAGGTTCACGGTTCACGGTTAGTCGGCTTTTAACCTTGAACCTTGAACCTTGAACCCGAGTAGTTATTTTTTTTCTTTTGACGTGGAGACTACAACCATGGCCGGCCTTAGTAATCTTTCATTTATTATATACCCTTTTTGGAGCTCATTTATAACTGTATTATGTGGGTGTTCATCACTCTCCTGCTGCATAACAGCTTGTTGAAAATTTGGATCAAAAGGCTTTGCCAGTGATTCAATTTGTTTTACACCAAAATTTTCCAAAATTTTAAGTAATTCTTTAAGGGTCATGTCAACCCCTTCAGCTAAACAATTATTTGAACTCACCTCATCTTTTGACGAATTTATTGCCCGTTCCATATTGTCAACAATTAAAAGCAATTCCTTAATTAAAGATTCATTCGCGAACTTTTTAAACTCAGACATTTCGCGGGCAGATCGTTTTTTATAGTTTTCGAATTCAGCAGAAACCCTCAAGAAGCGATCATATGTTTCTTTGGATTCCTCTTCCAGGGATTTGATCCTCGCTTCCATCTCCTTTAAAGGATCAACGGCCTCGTCTTTTTTTACCTTGTCTGAATCATTCTTCGTGGATATTTTATTATCTGTACCGTGTTTATCGGTTTCAGCTTTTTTTTGTATTTCTTTTTTATCGTCGGTCATCAGATAAAGTCGCTCCTATAGACTTTCACATAAATAATTTCACAGTGTTATCAATCGTCGACGTATAACTAATACGCCTTCCTCCTTCTGGCCTTGTGAAATTATTTATCTGAAAGTCTATATGTTGTTATCACACTTTTTCACGGCCGGAAGTTTGAACAAAAAATAATACTATATGTAAGAATGTCAAGGTGTTCATTGAAAGATTTGCTTTAATGCTGGATGCCAAGTAAGGGTTGCTTGTATGGTTGCGCACCCCCTGTCGAATTTTTCCTGAGATATTTAAGTCAAAACTCGACCGGAATCAATCTACGACACAGACTGTATCACTTATCGCTGCTTCCTCCCGGACCTGACGAGGTTCGTGATTGTCTGTTGCGCAGCGGCCGGTCGGAATGACTCGAAAACATCCAGGATAAAACCCTTTAGGGGGAATTCAGCCCCGCATTAAGCGGATTTCGGGAATAGGGCACCGCTAGCTCCCCGCCTAGCACAACCATTTATATAAAATAATTCATAAAATAATTTTTTCAAGAGCAAACAATTATAATAATTTGAAAAATATTAATTATGAGTTATATTAGGTAATATTTTTATATAATTTTTTATTATTATTGATATTAAGAACTATTTTATGACGTCACTGCTCAAAGATTACAAAAATAAGTTAATAAAAACCGTAGGGGCAACCATTAAGGCCTACAGGATGATTGAGCCGGGGGATTCAGTTCTAGTCGGTGTGTCAGGCGGACCTGATTCTGTAGCTCTGCTTCATATTATACTCTCATTGGCTCAACAATTTTCCATTAGAGTCGGTGTTGCTCACTTAAATCACTCTCTCAGGCAAAAAGATTCGGACGATGATGCCGAGTTTGTTGCATCTTTTGCACGTAACTTTGATTTGCCTTGTTATATTAAAAAGGAAGATGTCAGTAAATATCGACATGAAAAAAAGTTATCTTTAGAAGAAGCAGCAAGAATTGTTCGCTACAGATTTTTTGAAAGTGTCGCAGAGAAATACATGTTCAACAAGATTGCTCTTGGTCATAATGCAGATGATAATGCAGAGCTTGTAATAATGCAGTTGTTGCGGGGAAGTGGTCCCCTTGGCATTTCAGGAATTCCACCGGTAAGGAATGGGAAAATTATTCGTCCTTTAATAAAATTAACTAAATCCGAAATACTTGAATTTCTGGCGGTTAATGAATTGAAGTTTGTTTTAGACAAGTCTAATAATGACCAGAGATACCTTCGGAACAGAATACGTCATCATTTAATACCACATTTAAAATCTTCTTATAATAAAAGAATAGTGGAAACCATTAACCGTTTTGCATCAATTATAAGATCTGAAGAGGAATGGATAGATGATTTAATAAAGCCTATATTTAACAAATCTGTTTTAGCTGCTGAGAATAATTCAGTTGCCCTTTCAATCTCTTCAATTAATGAATTGCATATTGCAGCTCAAAGGAGAATTATAAGAAAAGCAATCGCAGAAATAAAAGGAAATTTGAGGCGTATTACTTTTTCACACATAGAGTCAGTTATTTCCCTTTTAAATAGCGGACATGCTTTTGGCTGTATCGACCTTCCCGATCGCATTTGGATTAAACGAGATGGGGATACTATTTCCTTTTCAAGGGAAAAAAGCCTGTTGCGTGACCTATATAAAAAATTAAGCGATGAGAATAAACTTTCATTTGAATACAGGATATTAAAACCAGAAGCCGGCTTCAAAGCAGAGATATTCCCCAGATCCTTATTAATCAAGGAACTTGGTTTAAATATGGAATTTTCTAAGATTGACATTAAAAATTTGCCGGATATCCATCATGCTGGACATAATGTTGCCTTTTTTGATATGGATAAACTCAGTTTCCCTTTGGTTTTAAGAAACTTTCGACCTGGCGATAAGTTTCAACCACTTGGCATGTCCGGTACACAGAAGGTAAAAAAATATTTTATTAATAATAAGGTCGCAAGAGTTCAGCGTGCTAAATGCCTGATACTGCTTAGTCAGGATAAAATAATGTGGGTCGTTGGTTACAGAATAGATGATTTTTTTAAAGTAAAACAGTCAGCAAGAAATATACTTAAAGTGGAACTTTTTCTTGCCTAATGTATAATTATGATTAATATGAGGTAACTACTCAGGTTCACGGTTCACGGTTCACAGTTCACAGTTGATTGCCGTTCAGTCTTCATTGCTCTTTAACTTTGAACCCCTGAACCCTGAACCGTGAACGTTTACCATAAATTTTTGGAGGAAATATCTTTTGAACCCATTTTATAAGAATATTGCTTTATGGCTTGTCGTTACGCTGCTGATGATAATGCTTTATAATCTTTTCAATCAGCAGCAATTGTCTGAAGGAAAGATTAGCTACACAGAATTTCTTGCAATGGTCGAAGGTGAGCGAATTGAGGGAGTCGTTATTCAAGGCCAGGAACTCTTTGTAACAGATATAAACCGTAATCGTTTTAAGGTGTTTGCGCCCCAGGACAGCGATCTTATCAAGATACTCAGGCAAAAGGGTGTGGCCATTAATGCAAAACCACCATCAGAGTCACCCTGGTATGTGTCTCTTCTTGTTTCATGGCTTCCTATGGTTGTACTCATAGGAATCTGGATATTTTTTATGCGCCAAATGCAGGCCGGTGGCGGCAAGGCGCTTTCATTTGGGAAGAGTCGTGCCCGTCTTCAATCAGACAAGGCCCCTAAAGTAACCTTTGAAGATGTTGCCGGAATCGATGAAGCAAAGGAAGAATTGGGAGAGATTGTTGATTTTCTTAGAGAACCCAAGAAGTTTACACGTCTCGGAGGACGAATACCTAAAGGGGTTCTTCTTATGGGATTGCCGGGTACAGGAAAAACTCTTTTGGCGCGAGCTATTGCCGGCGAAGCCGGGGTGCCTTTTTTTAGTATAAGCGGTTCTGATTTTGTTGAGATGTTTGTCGGAGTAGGGGCATCGCGTGTAAGAGATCTTTTTGTCCAGGGTAAAAAGAACGCTCCGTGCATTATCTTTATTGATGAGATAGATGCCGTTGGAAGGCACAGAGGAGCTGGTCTCGGTGGAGGACATGACGAAAGAGAACAGACTTTAAATCAACTTCTGGTTGAGATGGATGGGTTTGAATCAAACGAAGGCGTCATATTAATATCCGCCACAAACAGGCCTGATGTTCTTGATCCTGCTCTATTACGTCCCGGCCGTTTTGACCGACAGGTTGTCATTCCACTTCCGGATATTAAAGGGCGCGAAGAAATTTTCAAAGTTCACATGAAGAAAACCCCAATTGCAGCCGATGTGTCAACAATTATTCTTGCAAAAGGTACACCGGGATTTTCCGGGGCTGATCTGGAGAACCTTGTCAATGAAGCTGCTCTGTTTGGCGCTAAAAGAAATAAAGACAAGGTTGATATGGCCGACTTTGAAGATGCAAAAGACAAGGTTTACATGGGGCTTGAGCGTAAGTCTAAAGTAGTCAGGGAGGAGGACAGGAAAGTAACGGCATATCACGAAGGCGGCCATGCTCTTGTATCTCGTTTCCTGCCGGGAGCGGATCCGGTTAACAAAATTACGATTATTCCAAGGGGACGTGCTGCGGGAATTACCTGGTTTTTACCGGAGGAGAGAGATTTTAAATTTAAGGATCAGTTGGAAAACGATTTGACCGTTTCCTTTGGAGGAAGAGTTGCGGAAGATGTTGTTTTTAACCGTATAAGCACAGGGGCAGCCAACGATATCAAACAGGCGACGGCTATTGCTCAGCAAATGGTGCGGTTATGGGGCATGAGTGAAGAGCTGGGACCGCTTTCTTATGGCAAGGGCGAAGAGCAGATTTTTCTTGGTCGCGAAATATCACACGCAAGAGATTATTCCGAAGAAACAGCCAGAAAAATTGATGAAGAAGTAACTATTCTGATAAAGAATTCATACAAACGTGCAAAGAAAATTCTGAATGAGAATGTAGATATCCTCCATAAGTTGGCGGATCTCCTGCTTGAAAAGGAAACTGTCAAGGGAGATGAGCTTGATGATCTAATTCGTTCCATGAGGCCGGACATTGAGCTTTCATAATATGAAGTGCCTAAAGTGAGCTAAAGTATGTTAAAGTGCCTAAAGTGATGGAGTCGCTTCGCTCCATTAATTTACATATAATTGGCAGCACCGAAGGTGCATTCCTTAACTTTAGGCATTTTAGGCACTTTAGCTCACTTTAGGCACTTATTTTTGCCTGATCGTACAAGTTTTAAAAAAGTGCCAACTACTTTTGTCCTGTTTTGAAAGATGCCATGAAACCATATAAACTTTCATGGGGTGCACATAGCCTTTCACTGGGTAATCGTACCTGTATTATGGGTATTTTAAATGTGACCCCTGATTCTTTTTCAGACGGAGGCCTTTTTTTTTCTTGTGATGCAGCAGTAGCTCATGGTGAAAAACTGGCTGACGCCGGCGCCGATATAATTGACATAGGAGGTGAATCCACACGCCCATTTTCCGAGTCTGTATCTATTGAAGAGGAGGGCCGGCGCGTTTTGCCGGTTATTGAAAAACTTGCGAAACGTCTTTCAATTCCTATTTCAATTGATACAACAAAGGCAATTATAGCGAAGGAAGCTATTGAATGCGGTGCTTCTATTATAAACGATATAAGCGCTATGCGCAGCGACCCTGATATGATGGGCGTTGCGTCAAAATATGGAGTGCCGGTAGTAATTATGCATATGAAGGGCTCTCCAAAGACAATGCAGGTTTCTCCTCAGTATGACGATCTTATAAAAGAGATTAAAGGATTTTTTGATAAAGCAATTGACAGGGCTGAGAAGAACGGAGTTTCAAGGTCTAAAATAATAATAGATCCAGGAATTGGTTTCAGCAAAACAGTCGAACATAATCTTCTTATAATTAAGCATATGGATAAATTTAAAACTCTGGACAGTCCTATTTTGATAGGACCTTCAAGAAAATCATTTATTCGAAATATTCTTGAAGGCAGCCAAAACAGTGACACCAGGCTTGAAATGTCGGAACTTGAAACAGGGACTCAGGCCTCGATTGCCGCTGCGGTTTTAAATGGCGCTAACATTGTAAGGGTTCACGACGTTGGTAAGGCACGTTCAACCTTGAAAATAATTGATTCAATTAGAAACGTTAACCATGACAAGGCATAAATTGTAACTAATCAGGTTCAAGGGTTGAACCCAGACCGACCCAATGTCCAATTTTTATCAGATCCGTTACGAATAAAGGGCTTGAAGACCATATGAAAATCATTTTTAACAAGGTCTGCAAATGGGTTATTCTGTGTTTTTTTTTGGTTAGTTGCTTTTTTTTACTGTGGCGTGACTCATCTTTTCATGAAACAGATATATTTATCCCAATAGATTTTAGTAAAATTCCAGATGGCTTATCAATAACTGACCCCCCGTTAAAAGGAATAGAAGTACATATCAGATGTCCTGAATCACTGGTTAAAAATCTTTCTAAAATCAAGTCGCGATATTTGCTTGATTTTTCAGGTTTGAATGAAGGGATCAACAATATTCCAATAGAAAAGGATGGCATTAAACTGCCCGGTGGAATTTCGATTATAAATATAACTCCATCCTTTTTAAGTGTAAAAGTTGAAAAAGAGATTAAAAAAGAGTTGCCGGTTATAGCTTCTTTCTCAGGTAACCCGACTCAGGGTTTTTTTGCATATGCTGTTACCACGCCATCCTCAGTAATTTTGAAAGGCTCTGAAAGTATTCTTGGACCAATTGAAAAGGTATTTACAAACCCCATTGATGTTAACGGGCTGTCAGAATCCTTTAAAAAAGAGATAGCGCTTGATCTCAATGAACATCTTGATATTATTTCTTTTTCAGGAGTCATTCTTGCCGAGGTGTTTATTGAAGAACAAATTGAGACCAGAGAATTTAAAGATATCCCTGTTAAAGGGAAAGATTCTACTTACACATTCAATATTACACCTCCTGCTGTTGATATTCAAGTTAAAGGCCCGGTTAATATACTTGAAAAGCTTTATCAAGAGAATGCATTGGAAGTTTATGTGGATCTTAAAGGGTTAAAGCCGGGTGTTTATGTTAGACGCGCATCGATAATTTTGCCTGTTAAAACTATCCTTGTTGGAGTAAAACCGGAAATATTTACGGTAAAAATAGATGGAACCAAATTGAAGATTGAAGATTGAATATTGAAAATTGAAGGAATCCTCTCGATTTTAATTAAAATGATAGAGCGAAGCGATACCACAAATATTCAATATTCAATATTCAATTGCCACAGATTTTTTGCCGGAAAAAGCGCAAAATTCAGAATTAAGTAACTAAACCGACATGGAATTAAATACAATGCTTCTAGTTATAGATGTTGGAAACACAGACACTGTAATTGGTATTTACAATGGCAAGGAACTGGTAAAAGACTGGAGAATAAGAACTGTAAATACAATAACGGAAGATGAATTCAATGTTATCGCAGTCAATCTTTTAACTAATAGCGATATAAATATAAAATATAGAGATATCAGCAACATTGTCATTTCTTGTGTTGTTCCACCCTTGGTAAACACTCTTAATTCTTTTTGCCGTAAATACTTAGGGCAGAGCCCATTATGGGTAGATGCCAAGTCTGTCAATATAATGCCGATACTCTACAATAACCCGGATGAGGTGGGTGCGGACAGAATTGCCAACTCGATTGCTGCATTTGAAAAGTATAAAACCAGTCTAATAGTAGTAGATTTTGGTACAGCGACTACATTTGATTCTGTTTCATCAGATGGTGAATACCTGGGTGGAGCAATATGTCCCGGAATCATGATTTCTGCTGAAGCTCTGTTTTTAAAGGCATCCAAGCTGCCAAGAGTTGAGATATTTTCTCGCCCGGAAAAAGTTATAGGTAAAGATACGGCAAGCAGCATAAGGTCAGGTATTATTTATGGATATGCGGGTCTTGTGGATGGAATAGTAAGGCGGATGAAGATTGAAATGGGAACCGCTCCCAAGGTAATTGCCACAGGAGGCTTATCAGATCTTATGGCTGATGTTTGTGACAGTATAGAAGAAGTTGAGCCCTCACTGACTCTTGAAGGGCTGCGCATTATATCCGAAAAGGTTGGGAAAGGAACTTAGTTCGCTTCGCTCATAATTGGAATAATGGAATGATGGATGAATGGATTTAATAGAAACAAGAATGAGTCATATAATGCGTTCCCCTCTTTTTTGCCCAATATTCCATTATTCCAACATTCCATGCAGGCGGCATAAAACCAGTGTCGTTAAAAGCTACATGATTTCAATATATTATAGAAATTCCGAGACCTTAGAGTCTGCCGGTTTTCGCAAGTACTTCCTTAAAGACACGATAGAATACCGCACTATCAGCAACCCCGCTCTTTAGTATTTTTTCTATCTCATTGATATTCTTTAAATTTATAACCATGTTAATGCTTTTGTGAAATGCCGCCATATTGTCCATTGTTCGGAACCGGTCAGTTATAAGGGCTACGAAGATATTACGACGTATGTCCATAGACATCTGCTGCAGATATTTAAGCACATTATTATTATCAGGATCTTCTGTATCAAATTTTTCGTTGAGAACCACCATATCGAAAACATGAAAGCGCATTTGTTTAAGGGCATCTAATGCTGACTGGGCTTCTGTAGTATGATATCCCATATTTTCCACGGCTATTTTGATTTTGGCCAGGATGGCTGGATCTGTTTCACATAATAGAGCTGTTTCAACTCCCTCTTCCACAAAATCAAAGGGTTTTTCCGAGGCGTCATATGCTCCGGAGACAACTTCATCAAAAATGGTTTTTTCTGTCTCTGTCTTCGCAGATTCTTGTTTTAAATCTTTAGATGATGAATCGTTTTTAGATCTTGTGTCTATTGATATTTTGTTCTTACAATTTGGACAGGTAAGGGAAAAGGTCTGATCCTTTGGCAGCTTTTCATCAGGAATTTTAAATTTGCCCTGACATTGTTTGCATACGATGTTCATAATAGTCTCCTAACCTGGATAAAATTGAATATTGAAAATTGAAAATTGAAGATTTGTAGTATCGCTTCGCTCCATCATTTTAAATGAACTAACCCGCAGCAAGCTTCGGGGGAATTAGACTCAAAGAGATTAAAATTAATAGAATTCCTTCAATATTCAATATTCAATCGTCAATATTCAATTTTTACAGATTCTTTGCCGCAAAAGCTCAAAATTTAGAATTAAGTGACTAAGAATGCGTAGTTTAACTATATTGCCGTGCCGGACTTGCTGTAGTCAACGTCCACTTCCAGGTCTTTGATATCAGTTGTAGCCTCTCCGCGGGCGCTTTTTATTGAATCCATTCCTCTGCTCACAATACCCCTGCGGGAAGCATAGGCCAGGGCAGTCTCTTCAGTTATTAATCCCTGTTCAAACAAGCCTATAATATAATCGTCGAAAGTACTCATGCCAAATGCCTTACCAGCACTTATTATTTCATAAAAAGTTTTGTCTTCAGATTCTCCATGTAAAATTGTTTCCTTAACCCTGAGATTCGTACCCATGATCTCAAATGCAGCTACACGTCCTCCTCCTACCTTTGGAAGCAGCCTCTGGCATACGATCCAGCGGGCAGTATCTGCCAGCCTGATACGTATCTGATTTTCCTCTTCTGTATTAAACATGCCGAGTATTCGGTTGATTGTTTGTCCTGAGTCTACGGTGTGAAGGGTGCTTAAAACCAGATGTCCTGTTTCGGCCGCGCTAAGCCCAATTTCAACGGTTTCTCTGTCCCGCATTTCACCGACAAGAATGACTTTTGGTGCTTGCCTGAGCGCAGCCCGAAGACCATTGGCAAATGTGTCGAAATCGTTTCCCATCTCTCTCTGGTTGAATGTGGCTTTATTGTGTGGATGCTCAAATTCAACAGGGTCTTCAAGGGTTACTATATGGACAGATTTGGTCTCGTTTATTTCATTGAGGACTGCCGCGAGAGATGTCGTCTTCCCACTACCTGTAGCACCGGTAACCAGTATAATTCCGTTCTTTTCCTCAGCCATTTTTTTGAATGCATCAGGGAGACCCAGTTCTTCACAAGTCGGAATTTTAGTTTCTAGTTTCCTTAATACAACAGAGTAATTACCCCGCTGAGAAAAAATATTTACTCTGAAACGTGCTTTGCCTGGCAACTCATATGACAGATCGCAAGATCCCTCAGATATAAGGTTCTCAATAAGCCGTCGGTTCTGGTTAAGCAGGTTAAGGGCAAAGATTTCAGACTGGAAAGGCGTAATTTTATTAATCTGAGGACTGAGTTCTACCTCGGTGAGCAGCCCAAAACGTTCGACTTGAAATGTTTTGCCCACAGTAATATTCAGATCGGAAACATTATCATAGGCATCAAGCATCTTGGTAAGTATATGGTCAATTTCCTGTTTTTTCATGAAATAACCTGTCCCTAAAATTATGCTTCGGTGAAATCCGTTGGCGGAGTCTTCAAGAGAGGCCTGAATTTTGACTTATCATTAGCTTTGGCGTAAGCCTCATCAGGACTTATTATTCTTTTGGTGCACATATCCATTATGGCATCATCTAAAAGCTGCATACCGTATTTTTTACCGGTTTGAATCATGGAAGGGATCTGGTAAGTTTTAGCTTCGCGTATAAGGTTCCGGACAGCAGGAGTTGCAATTAAAATTTCAAGAGCAGCGCAGCGTCCGACTTTATCGATACGTTTGAACAGAACCTGGGCTATTATGGCTCTGACCCCGTCGGAAAGCGTTGAACGGATCTGCGCCTGTTCGCTTGAAGGAAAAACTTCTATAATACGATCAACTGTTTTTGCCGCGCTGGAAGTGTGTAATGTGCCGAAAACAAGATGTCCGGTAGATGCTGCTTCTATGGCAAGCGATATGGTTTCAAGATCTCGCATTTCACCCACCAGGATAATGTCAGGGTCCTCGCGGAGTGCGCCGCGTAATGCTGCGGCAAATGATTTGGTATGGAGGCCGACTTCCCTGTGGTTAACAATACAGCTGTGGCTTTCGTGGACAAACTCTATAGGGTCCTCAACTGTAATGATGTGATCCTTGCGGCTGCGGTTTGCTACATCGATTATTGCGGCCAGTGTAGTTGATTTTCCACTTCCGGTGGGACCTGTTACAACAACAAGACCTCTTGGAAGCAAAGCTAATTTAGGGATAACCGGCGGCAGGCCTAACTGTTCAGCAGTTAATATTGTACTTGGAATTTCCCTGAAAACTGCTCCCGCGCCATTTTTCTGCATAAAAAAATTTGCCCTGTATCTGGCAAGTCCCGGTATTTCGTAGCCGAAATCCACATCCCCTGTTTCTTCGAATATCTTGACTTTATGTTCTGGCGCAATTTCATATAGCATGACTTTCAGTTCATCATTTTCAAGAACTTTGTATTTCACCCTTTCCATGTCTCCCCTTATCCTGAGAGCCGGCGGTTGCCCTGCAATAAGATGAAGATCTGAAGCCTTCTGTTCATGCATCAACTTGAAAAATGCGTCTATTTTTGCCATTTGCTACTCCAGTTTATATTGGTTGAATTGTCGAGTAGTCAACCACTCGACAATTTGCAGGCCTTTGTGCCTGAGTAGTTACGTTTTTTTTAGTAATTTCAATTTAGAGTCTTCTTCATCTGATGTTTCCATGCTTTCGTTCTCTATTTCAAGAAGTTTTGAATGAGCTTCTATTATGGAGCGGATTTGAACTTCGATTTGTATACGCTGTCTTTTAAGCTCAGTTATATCGTCATGCAACTGCGCCAGCCTGTTAT
Source organism: Desulfobacteraceae bacterium (assembly GCA_013792055.1). Classification (GTDB taxonomy): domain Bacteria; phylum Desulfobacterota; class Desulfobacteria; order Desulfobacterales; family ETH-SRB1; genus B13-G4. The sequence goes on along the minus strand of VMSQ01000226.1, from coordinate 883 downwards.
GAGCTCTGTTAAGGATTTTTTCCGCGCTGACCTCTGCATCAGCTATGATTAATTCAGATGATTTTCGAGCATTTCCCTTCATTTGATCGAGAACGTTCTGAGAATTAAGCATAGCGTGCTTAAAGGTTTCTTCGCGTTCTTTACATCCTTGACTTTCAAGTTTTAGCCTTCTAATCTCCTCATGCAGATTTTTGTTTTCCTGCTGCAATGAAGCAAAAACATCGGCTATTTGTTCAAGGAATTTATCTACCTCACGTATATCAAATCCTCTAAATCTAACTTTGAACTGCTGTTGTTGAATATCAAGTGCTGTGGTTTCCATTATCTCACCTATATTATAATAAATTAGCGGACAGTCTCATTAAAGTGCTTACGACAAATGTTCGTAAGAAGATTACTCCAAACAAGGCAATAATTGGAGAGAAGTCAATACCTCCAAAACTAACGGGTATGAATGAGCGAATGCGATATAAAACAGGTTCTGTAACATTATGTATAAAACGTACAATAGGGTTGAAGGGGTCTGGATTGACCCAGGACAGTACTGCTCTCGCTATAACAATCCACATAAATAAAAGCAAAACAAGGTCAAGAATCTTTGCAATTGCCATTAACAGATAACCAATTATATACATAAATGTAAGAGCCTCTCATTGAGACCTTTGCAAAACGCCCCATTTTGCCCAATTTCTGTGTCAGGCTCAAATTTTAAGCCTCGAAATACTCAATGTATTCCTGCATTTAAAATTTTCGCCTTCCTTGAACTTGAACAAAATTGAACATTTTTCAAAGGTTTCTCATTACTGTAGTAGTTAATTCTCGGTCAATTGAATATTTTTTTACGAGTAAATCAAGTTTGTATCAAGAAAATATATAGAAAATC
>VMSQ01000314.1 GCA_013792055.1 Desulfobacteraceae bacterium | reverse complement strand
TTAGCTGGGCTTCAGATACTTCTGCTGTTGCTCCAGCCTTTGTAAACAAAGATGCTGCCTGTTGCGCCTGGTTCTCATCTGCCATTTTCAGGGCCATTGTAACGTTATTTCCTATGAACTTATCAGTTTCTTCCTTTACCTTGGGGACATAGTAGGCCGAACCTTTTGATATGGAGTTATACAGAGAATCCAGATAGTCTAATCCGTTCTGTCCATTAAAGACAGGTGAAAATATTATAAACAAGACAACAAAAAAAGCCGCCAATAATACAAAACCGCCGTAAAATTCTTTTTTATGAGCAATCATGACTACACCTCCTCTCCCTTAAGTTTTGGAATGTTGGTCAGAAACGTTCCAATTACCCAGACTGAAAATCCACCTATTACAATGAAGAATGCCCATATGCCTATGGTTTCAAGCCCGCTTGCGAGTCCCGGGGCAATTTTAATAACTTCCATTGCGTTAAGCTTTGCCGGCAGGGCAAAGACACGGTTAACGAAACCAGCCATGACAGCCATAGCATAAAAGCCTCTGATCGTGATTCCGGGAACGACCTTTGTTACCAGTGCACCGATCTGAATTCCCAAAAGGGAGCCAAGAAGCATGCCCATAGCGAGTGTATAGAAGATAAAGCCGTAAATAGCATACTGGCTTATTGATGCATAACCTGCCGTGAAAACGATCTGGAGGATGTCGGTTCCAACGGTTGTCATAGAGGAAACACCTAAGACATAAACAAATATTGGAAAGGTCAAAAAGCCGCCGCCGACGCCCATAATACCTGCTGCAAGTCCAACAAGCGCGCCGCTGGCTACCAGGAATACCCATGAAATGGTCCTGCCTCCCGGTACAAGATCAAAATCAAATTTAACCAAAGGAGGTATTTTCACGGCCTGGAGTTTTTTAGGAAGATTCTTCATCTCTGCGCCTTCACTTTTTCCGCCATGTGCACCCTTATCTGCCGCACCAGGTGCCTTTCTGGCTTTAAGAAAGTCGATCATGGAATAAATACCCAGAAAACCCAGCATACCTGAATAGACACTCGTGATAAATGCATCGCTGAGTATCGGGTTGATTTCGTAAAGTACGCGGTTAAGAATTCCGCCGGCTGTTGCACCAATGATGGCACCTATCAGGAAGACTATGGCCAAAGGCACTGATACGTTTCCTAACTTCCTGTGAATTACGCTTCCCATGATTGCCTTGGCAAAGATGTGAAAGAGGTCGGTACCAACTGCCAGGATACCTTTTACACCTGCGCTCATCATGGCTGGAGCGATGATAAAACCACCGCCGGCTCCGATACAGCCGGTAATCAGGCCCGCACCCATTCCAATAAGGATTGATACGACAAAAATACCTGTACTGTAAAAAGCCGGGCTATAGGCCTTTTTGCCGCCAAGTAAAGCTGGTAAAGCTCCGCCGATTTGATCTGCAAAAGCAATACCGCCAAGTATTACTGGGATTGTAAGCAGACCCAGTATAATAAGCCGCTTTTTGTCTCTAAGTATGGTATTAGAAACATTAAGCTCCCACTTTGCATGGGCTCTTGCGCCCATCATCATAAACTCACCCAAATGTTTAAAGAAATTCATAGCAATATTTCTCCTTTTCCTCTAATTTTATAATATGTTCAATATCAATCAGTTCACTTCAAAGTATTGAATTCAATAATTTAACTCCCTCCCCCTCCCTTCGTTTATTTATCGATATTTATTAATAATATGCTTATTGTTCTATTATTATTCTATGCCCATGTCTGGTAATAATCTTTACAGCCTTTTTTTTCAGATCACCTTCTAATCCAATAACTTTAAGCGCATCTTCCAATTTTATCATGCCAAGGATTTTATCTTTGCTTATTACGGCAATGCGGTCGAGGCCGTTTTTAAGCATGACTTCAATTGCATCTGTAATTTTGTCATTTACAGAAACAGACGGCTTTGTGGAAAGATTTCCATCCATGAGGAGGGTAATTTCTTTAACTGTTAGTTTTTCCATTATATTCCTTTTTGAAAAGGGGCTCCTCTTCTTTATAAAAGGCATAGTATAAGCAAGCTATCTAATTAGATAACAGCAATAGAGGTGCCAAAAAATCATTAAGAGAAATAAAATCTTAACCGATTGTAATAATTAATAATTGCTCATTGATTTTAATAATTGGGTTTGGATTTTTTATACTGTTAGCAAACTATTAGGTTACAGTGATTGGAAGCCAAAAAGTATGGCTTAGCAGGTAAATTGAGAGATTTAAATAAGTTAGGTTGGTGAAATAATTAGTTTACATCTGGATAATAGCAGACCTTGTTAAAAATAATTTTTATATGGTTTTCAAGCCCTTTATTCATAACGGATCTGATAAAAATTAGACATTGGGTCGGTCTGGGTTCAAAGGTTCACGGTTAATCGCTTCGCGATTTTTTCCGATGCTACTGATTTCACTGGGTAAGCATTATGAAGCTTTAAACCTCTGAACCTTGAACCGTGAACCTTTTACTTAAATGTTTCAGTGTTAATATTCTCTTCTTTTATAAGTCTATGGAGATATTGTCTTTGTAGTTCAGCCTGTTCTGCGGCCTTGGAAATATTACCCTTATTTTGTTGAAGAATCCATTTAATATATTTGTTATGAAAAGCCTTTCTAACGATTCCCTTTGCCTCTCTAAAAGGAAGCGTATAAATAGTATGATCAAAAAGAGGCGAAGTATGTTCTGTAGGTTCTTGTGGCAGGATATCTGAGATTTTAATTGTATCGGATCGGCAGAGGATAGCTCCGCGCTCAATACAGTTTGCAAGCTCCCTGATATTTCCGGGCCAGCTTTTAGACATTAGTGCTGACATTGCTTCAGGGTCAATATCACTAATTTTTTTATCGTTTAAAGAGTTGAATTTTTCAAGAAAATGATATGCTAAAATAGGGATGTCTTCTTTTCTATCCCTTAAAGGAGGCAGGTGTATATTGATCACATTAAGCCTGTAGTAAAGATCTTCCCGAAATTGTTTTAATTCAATGAGTTTTTTAAGATCCCGATTGGTGGCAACTACAAAACGGATATCAGCTTTTTTTGTTGTTAGACCTCCCACCGGCTTGTATTCCCCTTCCTGCAGGAGTCGAAGCAATTTGGCCTGCATGACCATGTTCAGCTCTCCTATTTCGTCTAAAAAAAGAGTGCCCTGGTCCGCTTCTTCAACAATCCCTCTCTTATCTTTCAATGCACCGGTAAAGGAGCCCTTGACGTGGCCAAAAAGCTCGCTTTCTATTATTTGTTCAGGCATCGCAGTGCAGTTAATCGTTATAAAAGGCTTGTCTTTACGGTTGCTATTATAATGAATAGCTTTTGCTGCCAGTTCTTTGCCGGTACCGCTTTCTCCGCTTATAAGAACCGTAGCTGTTGCTTTGGCCACCTGGTTGATCATTTTTAAAATTGATGTGGTAGCGAAGCTGGAGCCGATAATTGGAAGAGATTCTTTTTTATACTGGATAGACTTTCTCAGAGCTACATTCTCCTGTGTGAGCTTTAGCCATTCCATGGCCTTGTCAATTGTAATAAGTATCCGTTCTTTACGGAACGGCTTGGATATATAGTCAAAAGCTCCTTTTCTGGTTGCTTCTATGGCGGTTTCAATAGTGGCATACGCTGTCATAATTACAACAATAGCAGAGGGTTGAATTTTTTTTACCATATCAAGGATGGCTATCCCATCCATTTTCGGCATTTTTAAATCAGTTATTATGACATTAAATTGATGCTTTCTCAGAAGTTCTTTCACCTTCAAAGGATCTTGTTCTGTTTCAACTATATAGTTAGTTTTTTCTGTAACTATCCTTGTTAAAAGGACGAGCATATCCTTTTCATCGTCAACTATTAAAATTCTTCCATCCATAATTAGCCCTTATCCCTAACCCTGAGTGTAATTTTAAAAGTGGTTCCTTTGGGGTTGTTACCGGAGTTAGCCGTATTACTCTCACAGGAAATTGCCCCCTCATATTTAGTTATAATTCCGTGACTTACAGAAAGGCCTAAACCTGTGCCTTCCCCTTCACTCTTTGTTGTAAAAAATGGATCAAAAATTTTATCCATATATTCAGACGGGATGCCATGTCCATTATCGCGGACAACTACAACTACCTTTTCTTTATTAGCATCAATAGCCGAACTTATCCACAATATACCTCCATTTTTCATTGAGGCTGCGGCATTATTGATCAGGTTCAGTATTACCTGCTGCATTTGTCGCAAATCACCTTTAACTTCAGGAAGATCAGACGCAAGATTTAATTGAAGTTCAATATCGTTCATGTCCAATGAGTGTTTAACCACATCCATAATATTTCTGATAGCCTCATTGATATCACAGTATTCATAAAGGCCTTCCCCATGACGGGCAAATTTCAGCAGGTTTTCTACTACTGCCTTGCAGTGAAAGCTGTGGCGTTCAATTGTTTTTAAATCTTCATAACTCTGGCTGTTTTTTTCACATTTTTCCAGGAGAAGATCAGTGAATCCAAGAATAATACCCAGCGGATTATTAATTTCGTGTGCAACCCCTGCAGCCAGGGTGCCCATGGAGGCCAGTTTTTCGGTATTAACCAGCTGGTTTTCAAGTTTCTTACTTTCAGTTATATCTTTTGCAATACAAAGAACGGATTGCACATTTCCTTTTTCATCTTTATGAGGCATAAAATTGGCGTTAAGCAAAACCTGATGTTCTCCTGTTGTTACCATAAAGTCATCACGAACGCTTTTGCCGAATCTGAAAACATGCTTAATAATGCCGAGCTGTTTTTCAGCAACTTCTTTTGAGAAAAGGTTTGACAGAGGCTGACCAATAAATTGGGAAGGGGTCCCACCGAAAAAAGCAGCAGTAAAGGTGTTTAATGATCGGAAATAGCCTGAGTCATCAACTGTAAATATAAAATCTTCAGCACTTTCCACCAAGCTTCTGTATCTTTCTTCATATCGCTTGAGTTCTTTGGCCTGGAATGAAATCTGATTTTGAAGGATGCTGAAACGCCATTGATCATAAAATAAAGCCCCAGCCATTCCTATCATTAGGGCAACAATGCCTGTACCTTGAATCCAGAACAGGCTGTTAGTGCTGACATGAGTTTTTTGTATGCTTATCATAAGGGTTAATATAAAACACAAAAAGCCTATGAACCAGGATATAATTAAGGCGGCTTTGTTGAGCTTGAGTTTGTCTTTTAAATCCATTTGTAACTACCCAGGTTGTCAGGTTCACAGTTCACGGTTACGAGATATATTTAAATTATAATTGAAAACTCTTATAATGCAAGGGAAACGTCGGGGAATAAATTTGATAATTACAATTTGTTTAAAATTCAGGCAAGTTTCATTGACAATAATATATTATATTTATACTGTTGAAAATTATTATGTACCCAATGCCATCGGAATTTATTGGTTTATGCTTGACGGCTTCGTAAAAAGTCCATTTTCTGTGTTGCGCTGCATCCTTCGTCATTGCGACGTAGCTATAAGTACGTCTCTTTCCTCAGTATTTGCGCGCCTTGAAACTGAAGCTTTTTACTTTGCCGTCTAAATTTTGATTTTTACGAGTTCATCATGTTTGGAATAAAAAAAATTTTCAATATATGGCAAAAAGACGGGGATTCAAATTTGGAACAAGAAATCTCTATCGATGATATTTGCCGTACTGTTACAAGAAAAAATGTGAACTTTAAAACTATTTTAACGTCACACTATGAAGTATTTGATATGATAGATAATATGGAGCAGGCTTATTTGGGAAGCCGAAGTTTTGACGTTTCATTCATCGAGTCTAATTGTAAGAATATATCGTCTAATATATACAAAATTATCGAGAGCTTAAATTGTTTATGCGATAATCGGTATGAAATACTTATTAGTGTGCTTGAAAATTTATTGGCAAAAATTAACAAGGAACTGGCTAAATTTTCTGAGACCTTAGATGAAGCAACTGCAGCAGAGATCAGCAACAAAAGGAAAGATTTTGATAAAACAGAGTCTGCCGATATTGTATTGGCAAATGTACTTAAATATATTGCTCAATTAAATTTGAACGTAAATTCACATAATTTTAATTTAAAAGAATGTCGGAGCATTCGGGATATTTTATATTTTGCATATGAAATGTCTTCACGTGAATTTTTTGACTGTAGAAAAAAGGAAGCATTTTGTACCGAGAAGATAGCCAGGAGATTGGTTATCGATATTCCAATGCAATGGTGGATTGTTGATCTGGATGGCTGTTTTAACAAAGGAATTGATGCGGATACTGTAAGACTTGAAGATATAAAATCTGCCCCTATGTTGACTTTGTGGGAGGGGATAACCGCAGTGCCCTGGAAAGGTCCTCCAATAGACACAAAAGGTTTTCTTTCAGTAATGTTTTCAGCGACAATGGACAGGAGCCTTGTACCTGGTATGCGCTCTCGTTACGCTGTACGGAATTATTTCATTATTTCCAGTAATTTCTGCCATCTAAGCTCACGATTCGGTTTCCATTTTTCCACTGTTGAGGCTTCTTTTGGCCAAAAGCCTGGGGAGAATTACCTTTGCTTCAGTTTTAACGGAGGAGGAGCTGACCCTGTTCGAAAGGCAAGAAGGGCCAACTTAATTAAAATCATTCTGGAAAAGTTTGATTTTTGGGTCGAGGTAAAAGATGATCTTGTTTTTGCATGGCTGGAAGGACATAAAGGAAATTATTTGGATGATAGATTGAAAATTCTCGGCCATCTTGTAATGCATACCAGGCAGCTTGATATGGTTCTGTCAAGCAATGCAAGGGTCAACTGGTATGTTGAAGAAACTCTTAAGCAAATTTCTTCCTTTGTAAACATTCCTTAGAGGCGCTTTCAAAACAGCCTCTATTAGATTTCTCTCATATTTTTCCGCTAATATATTTATATGAACAATCGGAACATTATTCTGACAAACACTATAAATACCTGGGCTTTTAATTAGAAGCCAGATAAAACCGGCAAATTAAGCTTGCAAGGAACAGGATAGAATGTTTGATGATTGATATTGCATTTTGATACAGCCTGATTACGAGACTGTATCAGAAAGAAGTTCAATTAGATGAGAAAAAATTATCTTTTTTCTATGCAGATTTGACCGGTTCTTAATCACAAAAACTTTGGACAATATCTTCTATTTCTGGTCTTCTGCTCAATCGAACCGGTCAAATCCAGCTGTAAGCTGTCGAAAAATTTTGACTGACTATAGATTAGGAAACCTTATGAGGATTCACAAGAAGCACAGGAACAGGAGACATCTTGGCTACCCTTTCTGCAACAGAACCGAAAACTATTTTCTCTAAACCCAATCGGCCATGAGTACCCATAACCACTAAATCAAATCCTTCTGATTTGATATAAGCCAGGATTTTATCTGAAATGTCCCCAGTCAACACTACCGCTTTTGTGTCTGGGTAAGCCTGAAAATATTCTTCCTTGAATTCCTGTATTCGCTTTTTCGCTCCTTCAACCACTTCCTTTTCAAACACGTCTATTGAAGTGTGAGGGACATAAACACCTGTGAAATGGTCAAGAATACGAGCAATAAACACCATATGTATTTCAGCTCCAAACTTTTCTGCCATTGTCAGTACATAAGGGACCAGTTTCGGTAATGATTCCGAAAGATCGACGGGAAACAAAATCTTTTTAAATTTCTTCATGTTATTCTCCTTTTCGTTAATAATTAGTATATGGTAATGTAATAATTATTAAAAAATCCTATTATATCATAAAATATATTCTTACAATTATTAAATAATAGCAATAGAGGTGCCAAAAAATCAGTAAGTGGAAATAAAATCTTAATCGCTTGTAATAATTAATAATTGCTCATTGATTTTAATAATTGGGTTTGGATTTTTTATACTGTTGGCAAACTATTAGGTTACAGTGATTGGAAGCCCAAAAGTATGACTTAGCAGGTAAACTGAGAGATTTAAATAAGTTAGGTTGGTGAAACAATTAGTTTACATCTGGATAATAGCGGACCTTTTTTATTTATATAAATATTTTTCTCTGTGATGAGTATTTATCATGAAAAATTTATTATATGATTTTTTCAATGACTCCTGCATAATAGAGTTTAAAAAAAGCATCTACAACATCAGGATCAAATTGGGCGCCTCTTCCTTCTTTAATTATCTTTATTGTCTCATTTTTCTCCATCTTTTTTCGGTAAGATCTATCAGAGGATAAGGCATCATAAACGTCGGCAACAGAAAGTATGCGTGCAAGCAATGGAATTTCTTTTTCTTTTAAACCATCGGGATACCCTGTTCCATCAAAGCGCTCATGATGATGTTTTATTATCTGTTTTTCACTTTCCAGCAACCCTAGCTGTCCTATTATGCTTGCGCCGATAAGTGAATGCTCTTTGATAATTTTAAATTCTTCTTCAGTATAAGTTGATGGTTTAAGAAGGATGGCGTCCCTTATTCCGATCTTGCCGATGTCGTGAAGGTGCCCTGCAAAATTGAGAATATCTAATTCTTCTGAAGTGCAGCCCATCTCTTTCCCGATAGCGATTGCTATTTTTGTAACTCTGTTTGAGTGCTGCTGTGTATATGGATCTCTTGCCTCTATAGCTTTTACAAATGCATATAAAGTTGAGAACAGATTTTCGTAAATATTCTCATAAAGAGCAAGGTTTTCAATAGCATAGGCTGCTTTGTTCGTCATAAATGATAGATAATATAAATCTTTTTCAGTAAAACGAATGCCGGTTGTTTTTATGGATGCGGTCAGAACGCCGAATACTTTTTCCCTGATCGCCAGCGGTACTATCATAAATGATAATACATCTTCAGGCAAACCTCTTGCTCCTTTGTTTTCGGAAATCAACAACGGCATCTCATCTGACACGGTCTCCATTATCAACTTTCCGACGGCGTTATCTGTGCCGGCAGAGCTTTTAGCTTTGTTAGGGATCGATATGGCAGCAGTAACTTCAAACGGCCTTTTTACAGCCTCATTGATTACATAAAACCTTGCCTCATCAGCATGCATGATCTTTATTGTAGTATCTACTAACCGCTTGAATACATCGGAGCTTGAGCTGGTAATTGTAAAATCGCTCATTATTTTGTTTAAGATGTTTAGTTCTTCAACTTTATAAAGCAATTCTCTGTTTAATCTTTCAAGCTGTTTTTTACCTTCCACGTCCTTTTTTAAAATTATATTTTCTACAAATAACTGTCGTTCACGTAAAACGCGCTTGAGACAAACCTCCATCTGATTAAGGTTGACAGGCTTGATCAGGAAATCTACAACGCCGTTTTTAAGAGTTCTGATCGTATTATCTAAGGAGGGATAACCGGTCATAATAATTACAGGTATAGTATTGTCGGTTTTTCTTATATGTTCAGCGAGTTCAAGGCCGTCCATTCCAGGCATATTAATATCGGTGAAACAACAGTCGATTTTCTCTTTCTCTAAAATTTTTACTGCCTCGAGCCCGTTTTTTGCAGTAGCCACATAATATCCTTTATGTTGAAAATATTCACTTGCTATCTCCAGAATATTTTTCTCATCATCTACAAATAGGATTTTTTCTTTTTCATTGCTTATAGTTTCTTTTAACATAGCGGTTCAAGGCTTCCCATATCCTTAATAATTTGTCAAGGTCTCATGAAGTGTCAATATTCACTTGAAAAGCATATAAAATGAAAATATTATGAATTTAGCGCCTTTTGGGGAGGACTCTTTTGAAAAATAATAAACTGTTAAGGCTAAAGGGTAAAAGAGAACGACTTGTCTCCATAATAAATGGTTTCGACTCCCTGGTGGTTGCATTTTCCGGTGGAGTTGACAGCGCCTTTTTACTTGCCATTGCTTACAAAATACTAAAAAAGAATGTGGTGGCGATATCAGCAACATCACCTATACATCCATCAAGAGAAACAGAATATGCAAAAAAATTTACCCAAGACCTTGGAATTAGGCACATTCTATTTAAATCAAGAGAAATAAATCATTCGGGCTTTATGGCCAACAAAAAAGACAGATGCTACATATGCAAAAAACTTCTCTTTGAGGATATTTTAAAAATTGCCTCGGATATGGGCATTAAATATATTTCCCATGGCGCCAACTTAGATGACCTTGATGATTTCCGGCCCGGACTTAAGGCCGCAAAAGAAATGGGCATTGTTGCCCCATTGATCGATGCAGGACTTTCAAAAGATGATATCCGCTTGCTTTCAAAAGATATGAATTTATCCATATGGGATAAGCCTGCAATGGCATGCTTTGCCACCAGAATCCCCTATGGAACTCCCCTGACTCAAAAAGCACTAAGTATGATAGAACTAGCTGAAAACACCATAATAGATCTTGGCTTTAAGACCTGTCGTGTAAGGTGTCACGGAGAAGTTGCAAGAATAGAAGTAAGCATCAATGATATTGAAAAATTTTTAAATGAACCTAATAGAAAAACAATCATTAATAAATTTAAAAAAATAGGATTTTCTCATATAGCTCTGGACATGGAAGGGTATGTCAGGGGAAGCTTGAACAGGCATTAAATTTTAGATTCGCTCGCTAACCCCGCAGCAATCTACGGGGAATGCGCTCGCTATTGCGGTTCAATTTGGACAGACCCGAGATATTTTTTTACACCGCCGACAGAAAGGTTAAATACTTTTGAGCCTAAAAAAATAATATGTGCATCTTGTTCATTACCGCAAATTTCGGCAAATGTTGGGCCAATGACTGCGAGCGGATCAGAACCGTCAGTGTAAAGATTCAGAGCCTTTAAATATGTATCCAATCGCTCTTTTAAGATATTAAAGTAATCAATTTCCTTACCTGTGGATGAAGATGAAATGCCTGAAATCTGTTGAGAAAAACTGTGAAGAGCATTCCAAAATGATTCTGATAATTCTTTTCTTAAAGAACTTTCATCCAGAAAAAACGAAATGCTCCAACCAACAGCCAAAATTTTTAATAATTGAATTTCATATTCTACTGAAACCCGGTTAATTTTTTTATCCTCGGGCAAGCTTTGCAAAATCAGCTTTATATCTGAACGATCAATTGCAAAGTCAAATAGATCTTCACTTGCTTTTTCAACACTAACTTTTTCTAAAGAAGCTTCATTCATTATGTTCTTCAGATTTTTCTCTCGAACCTTGTACGGCTTCTTTAATTGTGTAATAAATATTTTTGAACGTTTCATCGAAGCCGGCCGGAGAAAGCCTCCCAGCCTCTATAAATTTAACAATTATTTCCTTGGCTGATTTTAAAATCTGTTCGTCAATGGAGCCCATTTTACATACCTTTTCCTAAAAGAGTTTTTTCAACCTAAGTTGAGCGGTTTTTTAATCCGCTAACAGAAAAATAGCTGAGTGTCAAGGAACTACCGAATTCGATTTTTTAATTCAGGGCTCTTGCTTGCATTTTATAATATATGTGGTTATAATTAAAAATTATGAAAGAACATGATGAAAAAATACCAGACCCAAGAGAAATTGAAAAAGAAATAGGTGAATTTCTGTCTAAGAGGTTTGGGAACAGCGTTAAAGTCGTATCTCCAATAGTTTTCCCCCAGGAAGCACCTCTGGATAAGGCGGAGACACCCCCAAAAAAAGAGCAAGAAGTTAATTTTGATCTAAAACCCGAAGATCTTGTCTCCTATCTTGATCAATATATAGTCAAGCAGGATGAAGCCAAAGCAATTCTTGCCACAAAGATTTGCACCCACTTTAACCGGATAAAATACGTCAAGGCCTCACCTGAAAAAACCAGTGAGATCTTGGGCAGCATAAAGAACAATATCCTTATGATCGGCCCCACAGGTGTCGGCAAAACATATATGATCAGGCTAATAGCTAAAAAAATCGGTGTTCCTTTTGTAAAGGGTGATGCCACAAAATTCAGCGAAACAGGCTATGTGGGAGGAGATGTAGAAGATCTGATCCGCGACCTTGTTAGGGAAGCAAACGACGATATTGAGCTCGCTCAGAATGGCATTGTTTACATTGACGAACTTGATAAAATAGCGGCAAGCCGGAACATAATTGGTGCCGATGTGTCACGGACAGGTGTGCAGCGCGCTCTGCTTAAACCCATGGAAGAAACAGATGTCGATTTAAAAGTTCCGCATGACCCGATTTCAATGATTCAGGAGATTGAACGATTTCGCAAAACAGGTAAAAGAGAGAAGCGTTCTGTAAACACCAAAAATATCCTCTTTATCATGAGCGGTGCTTTTAGCGATATTACGGAGATAATTAAAAAACGCTTAAAAGATCGGAGCATCGGCTTTGGCTCAAAGATAATAAGTGCGCAAGAGAAAGTTGATATTCTCAAGCATGTTAAGGCTGAAGATCTCATAGAATACGGATTTGAGACAGAGTTTGTAGGGCGTCTTCCTGTAAAAGCTGTTTTTGACAATTTAACTGAAGACGACCTTTACGAAATTCTGAAAAATCCCAACAACCCCATAATTCTTGGGAAAAAACTGGATTTCGCAGCATATGGCATTGATGTAAAGTTTGAAGACAAAGTGCTTCGTGTCCTGGCAAAAAGTGCATTTGAAGAAAATACCGGCGCCAGAGGCCTGGTAAGCGCAATTGAAAAGGCTCTTATTCTGTTTGAAAATAAGCTGCCATCAACAAGCATCAAAAAATTTCCTGCAATTGCTTCTGAAATAGAAGATCAGAAAAAATATCTTAAAAAACTATTATCAGTATCCAATAAAAAAGAGATAGAAGAAACTTTTGAAAGGCTGGAAATTGAAGAAAAAAAACATGTTATTGAATATGTAACAGCAAATAAGAATAATCTAAGCAACAAATACAATCTAACTCTTACACCATCCCGTATTGATATAGTTGCTTCTTATTATTGCAAAAATATAATGGACATAGGAAGTGTAATAAAAAATATAAAATCCTATTACGATGATATCAAAAAAATTGAATTATACTTTTTCAAAAATAGTAATATTAACATTGTGCTGGAAGAAAATGCCATTGATTTCATTATCGAGCAATTGATTAATTTCGATATTAAACTCGATAATCTTTATAAAAAGCTAACTAATGAGTTTGAATACGGCCTAAAACTTGTCCGGGAGAAAACCGGCAAAAACCGCTTCTTTATTACAAAGGAAGCGCTGCTGTCCCCTGAGCCTTTTATTAGCCAGCTAATAAAAGACGAATTGAAGGATTCATTACCTACTTAGAATTTTATATCAAACCAAGAGAACTTAAAAAATGATTGGAATATCAAAACTTTACTGTGGAACGGTAGAGCCGTCAGATGCTCTTCGATACGGACGCGAGTCATCACAATTACCTTCCCACCTGCTTCAGTTTTCCAAAGATAAACGACCTGTTGTAGTTTGGAATATTACAAGACGCTGCAATTTAAAGTGCGTTCACTGTTACGCGCATGCAAAGAACCAATCTTTCGATAACGAGCTTACCACCGAAGAAGGTAAAAACCTTATAGATGATCTCTCCAGGTTCAAAGTGCCTGTGCTGTTATTGTCCGGCGGAGAGCCCACGATACGAGAGGATCTTCCCGAACTTGCAGCATATGCAGTTGAAAAAGGCATGCGGGCTGTGATATCAACAAACGGAACTTTGATAACACAGCAGATGGCTCGTGTACTAAAGGACATCGGTCTTTCATATGTCGGCATAAGCCTTGATGGAATGGAAGAAATCAACGACCGTTTCAGAGGCGTTAAGGGCGCTTTCAGATCAGCGCTGGAAGGTATTAAAAACTGCCAGGAGGCAGGGATAAAAGTAGGTCTTCGCTTTACTGTCAATAAGTTCAACGTCGGTGAAATCGAGAATATATTTAACCTCCTTGAAGATATGGAAATTCCAAGGGTATGTTTTTATCACCTTGTGTATGCCGGTCGCGGATCAAAACTTGTAGAAGATGATTTGACCCACGACGAAACCAGAAAAGCTGTTGACCTGATAATGGACCTGACAAGAAAGCTCCATGATAAAGGAAAGCAAAAAGAAGTATTAACTGTTGATAATCATGCTGACGGGCCATACCTCTATCTGAGGTTGCTTAAAGAAGATCCAAAACGTGCGGCAGAAGTCCTTGAGCTTCTCGAAATGAATGAAGGAAACAATTCCGGCCGGGGCATTGGATGCGTTAGCTGGGATGGAGAGGTTTATGCCGATCAGTTCTGGCGATATTACAGTTTCGGAAATGTTCGGGAAAGGCCATTTTCCGAAATATGGACAGACACCTCAGAACCTTTAATGAAGAAGCTTAAAGAGAAAAAAAAGTATGTAAAGGGCAGATGTGCTAAATGCCGATGGCTGGATATTTGCGCAGGAAACTTCAGGGTGAGAGCCGAGGCCATAACAGGCGACGCTTTTGCGCCGGATCCTGCATGTTATCTGACAGATGAAGAGATAGCGTAAAAGAGATCGTCAAGTAGTTGAGTTGTCGAGTTGTCGAGTGGGGGAACAATTGCGGACAATTTAGCATGTTAGAATTTGAATGAATACTGCCTGTCCAATTTTTAGGCAAAGTCTATTTGTTTATATAATAACAACCACTTAACCACTCGACCACTCGACGAGGTCTGACAAAGGAGCGAATTGATGCTATTCCCAGAATACAGGCCCAGACGTTTGAGACAAAATGAAGCCTTCCGGCGAATGATTCGTGAAACCACACTTTCCACAGATGACTTTATTCTTCCCCTTTTCGCAATAGGCGGCAAGGAAGTTAAAAATCCCATCGAGTCCATGCCCGGACAGTATCAATTATCCGTAGACAATCTTGTTGAAACAGCCAGAGAAGCGTTTAATCTGGGCATACCTGCTGTTATGCTTTTTGGAATACCTGATAAGAAAGATCCTCTTGCAACAAGTGCTTATGCAAATGATGGTATCGTTCAAAGAGCAACAAGAGCTCTGAAAAAAAAGATGCCGGATTTAGTTGTAATAACTGATGTATGTTTATGCCAGTATATGGATCATGGCCACTGCGGAATTGTTGAAGGCCACACCATAAACAACGATGCAACTCTTGATCTTCTTGCCAGGACAGCATTGTCACACGCAAAGGCAGGAGCAGACATGGTAGCTCCATCAGACATGATGGACGGCCGTGTTGGTGAAATCCGCAATGCCCTTGATGAGAACGACTTCAGCAATACTCCTATTATGTCATATGCAGCCAAGTACTGCTCATCTTACTACGGCCCGTTCCGAAGCGCTGCGCACTCAGCTCCAAAATTCGGCGATAGAAGAACATATCAGATGGATCCTGCCAATTCGCTTGAAGCTCTCAGGGAAGTTACGCTGGATATAGAAGAAGGCGCTGATATAATCATGGTCAAGCCCGCACTTCCGTACCTTGACATTATATATCGCATACGAACCGAAATAAACCTTCCGGTTGCCGCATATAATGTCAGCGGCGAGTATGCAATGATCAAGGCCGCCGAAAAAATGGGGTGGATTGACGGCAAGAAAGTAATGATGGAAACATTAACATCGATCAAGCGCGCCGGCGCCGACATGATTCTTACATATTTTGCTGTTGATGCCGCTAAAGAGTTAAATGGTTAAAAACTATATGACGAACAACGATCATACACCCCCACCTAAATCTCATCCTCACGCTGAAAACAAAGGATCGACACTTCGACTTGTTGCATGGGAAACCACCCGAAACTGCAATCTTTCATGTATGCACTGCCGCGCATCAGCCACAAAAGGTCCATACAGTAACGAACTTGACACAAAAACCTCCCTGCAGCTTCTTGATCAGATAGCTGAAGTCGGACAGCCAATAATCATACTTACAGGCGGAGAACCTCTGCTTAGACCTGATATTTTTGAAATCGCAAGTTATGGAACAGGCAAAGGCCTTAGGATGGTTATGGCTCCAAACGGAACCCTGATAACAGCAGAATACGCCAGAAAAATGGCAGACTCAGGCATAAAAAGAATAAGTGTCAGCCTGGATGGTTCCACAAAAGAAAGCCATGACAGCTTCAGGGGAGTTGACGGCGCTTTTGACGGCGCACTTCGAGGCATAGGCCTGGCTAAAGATGCTGGAATAGAATTTCAAATAAATACAACCATAACAAAAGCAAATCTAAATCAGATCCCCAAAATTCAGGAACTGGCTGTTAGTCTTGGCGCAGTAGCTCACCACATTTTTCTTTTAGTGCCGACAGGCCGCGGCAAATATATTCTGGACCAGGAAATATCATCAGAAGAATATGAAGATACCCTTAACTGGTTTTATGATCAAAGGGAAAAGACGCCTCTGCAATTAAAAGCTACATGCGCTCCACATTATTACAGGATACTGAGGCAAAGGGCAAAAAAAGAAGAGAAATCAGTCAGTTTCAAAAGTCACGGCCTTGATGCAGTAACCAGAGGATGTCTTGGAGGAACAGGATTTTGCTTTATCTCGCACAGGGGTATTGTGCAACCCTGCGGGTTTCTCCAAGTAAACTGCGGTGACGTTAAAAAAACATCATTTGCAGATATCTGGAACAATTCAGAAGTATTTTTAGCCTTACGCGATTTCAGTCAATTAAAGGGAAAATGCGGAATATGTGAATACAGAAAAGTCTGCGGCGGCTGCAGAGCAAGAGCTTATGAAGCGACCGGCGACTTTCTGGCAGAAGAACCTCTTTGCATTTATCAACCAAGGAAAGCCCCATGAAAATAAATTCTTTAATGATTCCCAATCCTATCACAATAACGGAAAAAGCCTCCGTAAGCGAAGCTATTGAACTGATGAAAATCAACTCAATCCGGCACCTGCCTGTAGTTTCAGAGAAAAACTTGCTTGCAGGCCTGGTTACACTTGCGGATTTGAAACAAGGACTTATACCCTCTATGGTTGCAGGAGTCACTCTCTCGGACTTGATTATAAAGAATCCTATTACAGTTGGTCCCGATGATGATATCGAAATAGCTGCCAAGCTGATTTATAAGCACAAAATTGGGGGTATGCCGGTTGTAAAAAAAGGCAAAGTGGTCGGTATAATTACCGGGACGGATATCCTGAGAACCTTTATTGAAATGATGGGAATGCTTACCGCAAGCTCGCGTATTGATGTAGTGATAGGAGAAGAACCCGGAGCATTCAAACAAGCGCTGCACATTATAAATGATAATGGAGGGGATATAATTAGTGTAGGCATGACAGCCCAACCCGCAAGCAAAAGAATATATTATTTCCGGCTCTTTGCCTGCAAAACCGATATTATAAAAAAAGCGCTTAAAAAGGAAGGATTTGAGGTTATAGCTGCAATGGCAATGGATTAGAATGCCTAAATTGAAAAAAGTCTTCCTAAATAAATTATAAGCTTCTCTGTTTCCCCTACCTGGTGTATCTCCGAAATTGTCTTTGTAGCAATTGAAAATCCTGATTCAGGCTCTACTGAGAACAACTTGGCTTGTAACAAACGCCGCAATGACCGATCCAGTTTTTTTACATTATCGCTATTATATTCAATATGTAACGACCCGCAAAGCTCAAACCGGGAAGTAATAAGAGTCATTCTATTCTGCTTTTCTCTAAGATCATCTAATACAAAGATGAGTTTGCGGTCGAATTGATCTAAACTTTTAATAAGTTCCGCGAAGAGCGTTCCTTCAGCCATTTAAATAAATCCTTTGCCCTGCAGAACATATTCTGCCAAACGTGAAACACAATCCTGAATATCGAGAAAGCAGAAACGATAAGCCTCATAATTTAACCCATAAGGATCCGCAATCCCTCGATTTCTAGATCCAAAGCCGGCAAAATGCCTGATCAAAAAAACTTTGCCATCTGCTTCAGGAAAGGCATCCAAAAGACTCTCCCCATGGGCTTTTTCCATTACCAGTATAAGATCGCTTCTATCTACAATAGCTTCTCTAACAGATTTTGCAATGTGGCCGGACAGATCAACATCATATTCTGCCGCAACTTTCTGTGCCAGGCCGGTGGCACTATTGCCTGGAAGCGCAAGCAATCCTGCTGAATCGGCAACAATATCATCAACTCCCTTTTTTTGTACAAGCTTTTTTAGTAAGCCTTCAGCAAATGGACTTCTACATATATTACCCGTACAAACGAACAGGATATGTTTTATCGTGTTTGCCATGATATTGATTCCTTTGAATGGCAGGATAGCTCTCATCAATGCCGGCGCCTACTCCTGAAGTGAGGCTATCGCCAAAAGCAAGAATAACTGAACCGGGCTTTAACTGATTAATTCGTGGCGCAGTCCGAGCACAGCCGTTTAGAAAGAAAAGTAGAAGAATTCCACAAATAAAAACTGTTAAGATTTTGTATTTGTATGCCATTTGGCGTGCGAGTTTTCCCGCTCAGCCTCCATATTGCTACCAAAGCGCTTTAATGTGTTTATAAGCTTGGATGCGGCTGTCCTTTGTCAGTATTGTTGCGTTTTCGGCACGTGCGGTTGCGACTATTATTTGGTCTGCCGGATCATCATGGAATTTAGGAGGGAGTATCGTCGAGCGATAGGCGATAACGGGTGATAGAGGTACTAGTCTAAGCTTGGGCATTTCAAGGGCAGAATTGATCCACACTTCTGGATTGCAGGAAATACCTAATCGGCCCTTTTCAAGAAGCTTGCTGAATTCCCACGGCGATATGGCGGACAAAAGCAACTCTTCGTACTTAGTGCTATCTGCAATAAGTGCTTTGACCTTGCGAGATAGCTTTTCGGGGCGCATGTGCCACCAGATCCATGTATGAGTATCGAGAAGATATTTCATTTACAGGCATCCCAAATCTCCTCGCCGAGAGGAGAGACAATGTCCTTTTCAAAAACGAAAGCGTCCGCTAGTTTACCAGGCTTAGAATTACCCTCTACGCGCTGGTATGGGATTACTTCAGCAAGCGGTTTTCCTCTTTTTGTAATGACCACTTTTTCTTGGGATTCTGCAACTTCATCCAATATTTTCAAAGCATGGGCTTTGAATTTACTGATAGCCATTATTTTCATGGTTTCACCTCCACCAGACTAATAGGATATCTATATAGTCAAACAAAGTGGTCATGTCAACAAAAATACAAAACTGCAAGGATCGACTCGAAGAGATTGCAGAGTACGGCAGAACTTATGGGCTGAAAGTTCCCTGTACGTGAATCCTGTTAATGTCCTGAATACATTAGCAAAAGTATTAGCCGAATGCAAGGTCAGAATCGTGAGAAACTGTCTGAAGGCGGAGCGAAGCGGAAGGTGAGCCTCAGGCGAGAGTGAGTGAAAGGAGCGGCCAACCCGGAGTGCAAAGCTATGAGCTTAGCCTTTGAAGGTGTTAAACAGTGTTTCATAAAATATTTGTTGTGAGATATCCAGACATTTCCAAACCAAGAAATATCTACAATAATTTGCAGGAGATATACATGATAAAGCTTAGGATGGTCAAGCCAAAACTGCTGGATCAGGTTCGGCTTGCTACATGGGTCAGACGCCTCAGTTTCAGAACTGAGCAAGCCTATGTGCAGGTTTTAGGTTATATAATTTGCAGGTGTTTTTCCATATGATATCAGAAAGATATTCTGGATCTTCTTTTCTTGCTTCTGCCAGTTTAAGAAGGACTGATTTAACAAATGCCGGTTCATTGCGTTTAGTACGATTTTTTTCGGGCGCTGGTGTAAGGTATGGCGCATCTGTCTCGACAAGTATGCGATCTGCTGGAACAAGGGGAGCAAGTTTTATGAGTTCAGCACCACGGCTTTTTATTGTTAATATTCCGGTTATACCGATGTAAAAACCAAGCTCTATATATTGATATAATTCTGATTTGTTCCCGCTGAAACAGTGAATGACCCCTTTTCTTTCCCTGCAATGTTTTTCTTTGAGGATTTCAAGAAGCCTTCCTTTGCTGTCCCTTTCATGAAAAATAACTGGAAGATCTAATTTCCCGGCGATTTCAAGCTGCCTGACAAACCATTTTTCCTGATCTTTTCTTGGAGAATACATTCGGTTAAAGTCAAGGCCGATTTCTCCCCATGCCCGGACTTTTTTGCTTTTGGTAAGTTTAATCAGGTATAAAAGAACTTGTTCTGAACAGTCTTTTGCATCGTGTGGATGAATACCTACAGAGGCATACAAACCACTATAAGATTTTGCCAGTGCAACAGCTTTAGTGGAAGAATCCTTGTTTGTTCCAACTATCATAATTGCAGAAACACCAGCTTCATTTGCGCATTTTATTACATCATCGATATCTTTGTCATATGCGCGGTCATCAAGATGGCAGTGGCTGTCAAATAATTTCATTTTAACTCCGTATTGCTCTAAATCAATGTCGTGTAGCATTAAGGGCTTGAAATATCAACTTTGGTAAGAAGGCCGGGATAAATTTTCAATATTTGCTAATATTATAAGCTTATGCTTTAATTGCAGAAATGTTGCAACCTGAGCGTTTAGGCTGAGTGCTATGCATGTTTAAAGTGGGCTATATTCACCGCCCAGCCGCAGAGGTCGCAGAGGAAAAAAATTAATCGACAGATTTTTGAAGGAAATTATGGTGCTCGAAAATAATAACGATAAGTTTAAGGTGGTTATATTAAGATGTCCGAATTATGATACAAAGAATCTTGATTATAATATTAATAGAGCATTTTCATATTTTGGCGGAATTGAATCACTTGTAAATAAGGGCGAAAATATCTTGTTAAAACCAAATCTGCTATTAAAAGCTTCTGCAAGGTCAGGGGTCATAACGCATCCCTTTGTTGTAAAATCTGTGGCGGATATTGTTAAGACTGCCGGCGGACTGCCGGCGGTTGGAGACAGCCCTGCATTCGGGAGGGTCAGTCAGGTTGCTGCTGCCTGCGGGTTGCTGCCTTTGCTTAAAAAAGACAATATCCCAATCGTATGTTTCAGGGGAAACAGATCATATCCATATCACAGCAAAGTGCGAATAACAGATACAGTCAGAGATTTTGATAAAATAATTAACATTCCAAAATTTAAGGCTCACCAACAGATGCTTTTTTCAGGAGCGGTTAAAAATGTTTTTGGGCTGGTTGCCGGAAAGGTTAAGGCATGGAGACATTTTAAAGCCCGGGGCAGCCACGAAAAATTTTCATTAATGATTCTTGGCATTTACGAGCATGTCCAGCCATGTTTTACCGTTGTAGATGCCATAGATATTATGGAAAAGACAGGCCCTTGTGGCGGGCCTGTAAGACATACCGGCCTGCTTTTTGCCGGGATAAACTGCCTAAGCATTGACAGGGCTATTTGTGATGTATTCAATATAAATCCGGACAGGGTGCCGTTGCTTAAAACTGCCAGAAAATGCGGCATTAATGGATGTAGGTTAAGGGATATTAAGATCGAGGGAGATGATGTTTCAGATGTAATGACTGAAAAATATCTTTTTCCAGATGGATTGAGTGATATCTCCTTTTCATTTCCAAGAGTTATAAAAAGCGTAATACGGCATCTTGTAACGGTTCACGGGGGGCATGGATCAGGGGCCAGAAAAAATCAGTGATCAATTAATCTCTTTGTTTATTTCATCTAAATTACTCAAGGGCATTGGGTAACCCATTAGCGTTGAAATCTGTGCTATTATTTCTCTTCCATGTTTATTTTGTCCCCGCATAGAAACTGGAACAGATAACGGACTTATTCTACCTTCGATATTTGTTATGGTTCCCTCTGATTCTTCAATTGTAAGTGGAGGCAAGATTACTTCTGCGTCTGAGAATAACCGTGAATGATAAGGCGATTGGACCACTAATAGTTCAGCCTTAGAAAGAGACCTTTTTACTGTGTCGTCATGTTCAATAGATTCCGGAATGTCGCCCATTAAATAAATTACACGAATATCCTCTGTAAAAGTTTTTTCCAGTATTTTGTCTATCGATAGTCCCGGCTGTTCAGGCAGATTTGTTTTCCAGGCAGTTTCTAATTTTTTGCGTTCCTCAATATCATTTATCCATTTTTGCCCTGGAAAAAGGTTTGGGGAAACACCCATATTAAGCAATCCAAGGCCATTGGATTTAAAAATAAGTGGAAAAAGATGCAAAAATCCTTTCTTGGACATTGAAAGGAGTTGTTCAAGCTGATTTGTATCCCATTTAAAGATTTCCTTTGAATAAAGAAAAACAGTAGGCATTTCATCTGAAATTTCAGGCAATGCACCATCTACAAAATCAATTGTTGCTTTGTTTTCTCTTTGAGCGCGTCTGACAAGCGCATCAATTACTGGATATTGAACAGCCGGATTATCTGAGGTGATAAGAATCTGTTTTGCGGTTTCAATAGTTCTATATTCAGCCGTAGTCGAGAACAGCGAAGTAAATTCAGGGAGAATATTTATTTCAGATGGGCTATCGAAAAAGTCGATATTTGAAGTTTTAAGTACAGCTCTTAAAAATTTCTGAAATAGATATGCTTCTTCATTTGTGCATGCTGGTGTTGCAATTCCTGCAAACGATTCAGGGGGATATGTTTTTTGAAGCGTTTTAAGCCGCTGAACAACATGGGAAATAGCTTCGTCCCACTCCACTGAGATAAATTGTCCTTTTTGCTTGATTAGAGGCTTATCCAGCCTTTTTCTTCCACTTGTATCTTTATATCTGAACTTTCCATTAATGCAGAGATGGCCGTAATTTGGCTCCTTTTTCAGATCTGATGTTACTTTGACCAAATCATTGCCAATATAGTTTAATATTAAATTGCATCCGCAGCCGCATACGGAACAAGTGGTTGGTGTGGTTTCAAGATGGAAAGGTCCGGGGCGTTTTTTTGTTTTTTCAATAAGGGCGCCTGTGGGACAGTTGCTTACGCATAAACCGCATGAAACACAATTGTCGTTGATTACAGGTCCGAAAAATGTTATCTTGCCTTTTTGATCAAATTCAAGTGGTTCTAACTCGATTGCATCTGAACACTGGTATTCAGAGCAATTACGCATGCATCGCCTGCAGTTGATGCATTTGTTTGGATCAACAATTATATGCGGATGTGTTTCATCTATTTCAAACTTTTTTTCCTGCCGGCTTTCAAGGTTTGAAATATCTACCCCATATTCTGTGGCATATTCTCTCAATTTGCATTCAAAGGCATCAATACATCCGCAAGAAAGGCATCTCTTTGCCTCTTGAACAGCAGTTTCTTCTGAAAACCCCAAATCCACTTCTTCAAAGTTATTGCGGCGGGCACCTGCAGGAAGTTCCGGCATTGTTGCCCTTGCTTTCTTTGCAACACCGACGAAGTTTTGTGAATCCACTTTATTAAGGGACCCTTTGCTTATGTTAAAAGGCATTTCAGGAGATTTTACAGGCTTTTTGCGCAGGAACAGATCAATGGAATGAGCGGCTCGTCTGCCTGCGCTAAAAGCTGACACCACTGTCTTGGGGCCGGTAAAGACGTCTCCTCCGGTAAAGACCCCTACTACATTTGTCTGAAGAGTGCCTGGGTGCGCAACAATTGTTCCCCAGCGCGTGGTTTCGCACTTTTGGCCGATTTCATCATTCTGCAAACAAGACATTTCAGGTACCTGTCCGATCGCCGCTATTACTGTATCTACATCAACGGTTTTTTCTGAACCGGATATTGGCGCCGGCCTGCACCTTCCGCTATCATCTTTTTCACAAAGCGTCATACTTATATATTCCATCTGTTTTAACTTGCCGTTTTCACCAATAAGCCGTGAAGGAGCAACAAGTATATTTATTTGAACACCCTCTTCTTCTGCAGCATCAACCTCTGCGGCAAGAGCCGGCATTTCCACTCTTGATCGACGATAGTATATGGCGACATTTTTTGCTCCCAGCCTAAGGGCAGTACGGGCAGCATCGATGGCTGTATTCCCGCCGCCGATAACTATTACTTTATTTCCAATCTTTACATCTTTTCCAAGAGAGACATCTGTTAGAAAAGTTGTGCCTTCTATAACATCGCTTAATTCTTCTCCTGGGATACGCAAATTACGTGCACCCCAGCAACCTAATCCTAAAAAAACTGCGCTGTATCCATCAGAAAGAAGACTTGCACAGGTAAAGTCTTTCCCAAGTGAAGTGTTTGTTTTTGCATCAATTCCGAGCTGAAGTATAGATTCTATCTCAAGTTCTAGGATATGCCTGGGAAGACGGTAACTGGGGATTCCATACTTCAATTGTCCGCCTAACTCAGGCATGGCCTCAAATATAGTCACTTCATGGCCCATTTGCCTCAGATAAAAGGCAGTGGAGAGCCCGGCAGGCCCTCCTCCAACAACAGCGACCCGGTAGCCGGAAGGTTCGGGTAGACATACAATCAATTTCTTGTAATTAGTTCTTTCGTAATCACCAAGAAAACGCTTTGCAAAGTTAATACAAACAGGCTCGTCAACTCTTTGGCGCCGGCATTCGGTTTCACATGGATGGGGGCATATCCTTCCGATTACCAGGGGCATTGGGCAGCGTTCCTTAACTAGTTTTAATGCTTCCAGATATTGACCATTGGCAAGCAGTGCAAGATACCCCTGGATATCCACGTTTGCCGGGCAGGCGAGATGACATGGAGCTACGCAGTCTCCATAGTGATTTGTCAGTATTAGTTCTATTTTATTTTGACGGGCCTGCCGTACACGCTCTGAATCAGTATCTACAACCATTCCTTCTTTGACCTTTGCTATACAGGATGTTACAAGACGATCTTTGCCTTCAATTTCTACTACGCATAGACGACATCGTCCCAGGGGCTTTAGGTGTTCCTGATAGCAAAGAGTTGGTATCTTTATCCCTGATTCTTCTGCTGCCTGTAAGATAGAGGTGTCGGGTTTTACAGCAGTTACTTTTCCGTTAATCGTAATCTGAATTTTGCTTGACAAGCCGCACCTCCTATTAAAAAAATGGTAATATTTTAGTCTTATGAAACAAATCTGCTGAGGGTGTGAGCTTCAGGTATGATCAAATTCAAAACAGGAAACTGTTTGAGTGCATTAGAGATCGTTAAGAAAGAATCTATTATAAAACCCATTTGTTGCCAGGCTTTTTGTTCAATTGCCACAATTTCTTTATAGTTATGGCTAATTCTTTCTTTATGATATCTTATGCACGAGTTTTTCATGATTTTAATTTGATTATACCTGAAGCGAGCATATCTTCAAAAAGCTGAACTATTACAAAAAAATAAGGATAATGCCGTTACATCTGTTATCACCCAAACAGATCAACCCAGGACTGAAACCTTTTGACTTTTTCAAGTCCGTAGGGTTTAAGGTATTGCTTTATATCTTCAACAGATTTTTCTTTTTTTAGTGAATCCCGATTTTTAGAAAAGAACTTGTCTGCAAAGCATATTATCTGCTCTTCTATTGAAACAGGAAGCATATCGCGTTTGGGTAACGGAAGAGCGTAGTTTTTTATGTCTTCGATTGTTATGCCAACGCCTACGTGACGTTCGCAGACAAGAGCGTGTCTCGGAAGCCCGATTTTTTCTAATATTTCACGGCCCAAATATCCATGGCAAATATACGGCGACTTGCCTTTACAACCTAATTCAGGGGTATTGGTCAAAAAAATACCTATATCGTGCAGCATCGCAGCTTCTTTTATAAAATCAAGGTCTGGATTTAAATGGGGAACCTTTTTGGCGGCATCAAGAGCTTTTCTTGTGACCTGTTTGCTATGTTGAATTATAATTTCATATGCTTTTGAATCGGTTTTGTAGTATTTATCAATTATATCGATAGGATTCATAAAGCTATCGTGAAAGAAGCACGCCTTCTATAAAAGGATCTATTGCTCCATCAAGAACGCTGTTGACGTCACCAACTTCAAGATTTATCCGGTGATCCTTGACCATCTGATAGGGATGAAGAACATATGACCTTATCTGGCTGCCCCATGCTATATCATCCTTGCTGTCATGCAGTTTTTGTTTTTTTTCATCCTGCTTCAGCTTTTCCTGTTGATATAGTCTTGCTTTAAGCACCTTCATTGCCATTTCTTTGTTTCTGTGCTGAGATTTTTCCTGCTGGCACTGCACAGCTATCCCTGTAGGCAGGTGTGTAATGCGGACAGCACTGCTTGTTTTATTAACATGTTGTCCTCCAGCACCGCTTGCCCTGAATACATCTATACGCAAGTCTTTATCGTCGATATCTATAACAATTGTTTTATCAATTTCCGGATAGACAAATACGGAAGCAAAGGATGTCTGCCTTTTGTGGCTTGCATTAAATGGAGAGATTCTAACCAGGCGGTGAACTCCTTTTTCCGCCCTAAGGTATCCATATGCATATTCTCCGCTTGCGGTAAAAGTAACACTCTTAATCCCAGCTTCATCACCAGGCTGAAAGTCAATTATTTTGGCTTGAAAGCCTTTTCGTTCAGTCCATCTCATATACATTCTGAAAAGCATTTCAGCCCAGTCCTGAGCATCGGTTCCGCCTGCGCCTGCATTGATTGAAACAATAGCATTTTTTTTATCATCTTCTTCATCAAGCATTAACTCGAGTGAAAGTTTGCTGATTTCTTTGTCTATTGCTTCGATTTCATGGTAAACTTCTTCGATGGTATCTGTGTCTGATTCATCGAGGGCCATATCCAGCATCATTTCACATTCTTCAAGGTTTTTAAAAAGCTTGTTAAAACTTTCGACCTTGCTTGTAAGCAGAGCCCGTTCTTTTAGAATTGATGTGGTTTCTTCTTGTTTATCCCAGAAGCTGTCTTTTGCAATCAGGTTCTCAATTTCTTTTAGTCTTTTTGATTTTTCTTCGACGTCAAAGATAGTCCTTCAGATGGTCTAATTTAAGATTAAGTTCCTTTATAGTTTGTTTGAGTTCTATAGACATTTTTTTCTCCTTATTGTTGACGGCTTTGTAAAAAGTCCATTGCCGTCAAAATTTCGATTTTTATGTGTTTATCATTGTTTTTTATTTAAGTTGCCCTTGCCGTAACTTCTCAAAAAGTTCGGCTAAAGATAAAAAAGACGAGTCCGCTGGTGATAAAATGTAAAAGAGCTGACTGTTTGAGCATCTTAGTGAGCTTTGAGAAAAAACAGCGCATAAGAAAATTTATCTTTAAAGCATATGATCTATCGCTTAACCAATACGTATTAAAAGGATTGGCCACTGTTTTTTCTTTAGGCTCACTTATATGCGAGTTTCAGATCTTCTTACATTTTGTTATCAGTGGGCGAGTCTTGTATCATGTAATTTGCCCGGACTTATTGAGACATTCCCCTTTACCTTTATACAATATTGAAAATATAAGCATAACTACCAGGCATGCAATGGCGAATAGATCACCAAATCTGGTATAGGCGGATGTCTCATGTATTATTGGAATAGATCGAGTTATTACTTTTTCCTGAAAGAGCGATGTCGAATCCATAACTCTTCCAACAGGGTCTATGAATCCGCTTATGCCTGTATTTGCCGCCCTTACCAGAGATCGTCTGTTTTCTATCGCTCTGAATATTGCCATGGAAAAGTGCTGATAGGGAGCGCTTGTTTTACCATACCAAGCATCATTGGTGATGTTGACAAGTAATGACGCTTCATTTTTTGTCATGGCTCTGGAAAGCTCAGGAAAAATGATTTCATAACAAATCAGCAACCCCAGGTTGTAATTATTCCACTTGATAGTTTTTCCTTCCTGCCCAGCGCTGAAATCTCCAACAGCTTCAACCATTTTACCAATAAACGGCAGCCATTTTTTAAAAGGAACATATTCTCCAAATGGAACAAGGTGTGCCTTGTCATATTTTCCGCATACCATTCCATCCGGGCTAATCAGGTAGGCACTATTGTAATATTCTATAATGTTTCCCATGCGGGCAAAGGAAGGACTGCCTATCAGAAAATCCGTGTTTGTATCATGAATTCCATTTTGAACCTTTTTTGACAGCAGTCTGTCATATAAAAAGTAAAAGGGAGTTGCTGTCTCCGGCCAGACCACGAGATCAGGTTTTTCCTCTTTGGCTGAAAGAGATAAATTGATGTATTTTTCTGTGGTTGCTGTTTGAAATGCAGGATCCCACTTTATTGACTGTTCGATATTTCCCTGAACAATTGTGATTTTTACAGACTTTGCAGCAGAGATTAGATTATCAATTGATTTAATTCGCCATGTTCCATAAATGAAAACAAGGCCTGTGATCAGGATAAAAACAAATATCGATCCTCCGGCAAGACGTTTTTTAACCTTTGCCTCTTTCCATTTGCTTCCCGTGATATAAAGAAATGCAAGGAAAATTGTCGCATTAGCCAGAGCAATCAGAAAAGACACCCCATATATTCCAAGTATATCCGATAGCTGTATAAGATGCAACCTGTTAAATTGGGAGTATCCAATCAGCCCCCAGGGAAACCCTGAGAAAAGATAATTGCGAATATATTCCAAAGAAACCCATGAAAAAGGAATTATAAAAAGACAGTTCACAGGTTTTGCACATAGCCTTATTAAAATAACCGAAAAGACAGCTATGTAGAGAGATAGATAAGCGGATAACAGGAAAAGAACGGATACGCATTGATAAAGAGGAAGATTACCATAAGTTTGCATAGTATAGACAAGCCAGTATGCAAGGGTAATATAATGTGCAAGACCTGCAATAAAACCAAGGCGAAAACTATTTGCTAACGAGCTGTTTTTTAAGGAAATCAGCAACGGCACAAGGGCAAACCACGCAAGCCAGTCAATGCCGATTTTCGGGAAAGAACCGGTTAAAAGCAAGCCGCTTAATACAGCTAAAATGATATTTGTCCAGTTAAAACTTGTTGTTTTCAATATCGCTCTCTAACCTTGAACCGTGAACCATTGAACCGTGAACCTGAGCAGTTACATTTATCGTATAATATACAGAACCAGCGATTATAGGTCAAGCTTAAGGTGAATTAAGTTGTTCATTTTCAAGGCAATCGTAAAAGACCTCCCTGAATTCTGCCCAAAAGCAAATCCAATCCCCAAATTTATTGACATTTCAAAAGGGCCACAATCTGTGGCCCCGACTTTTCATTAACCAAAACAGTTGGTTCAGGCTTTCAACTTTACTTTAGCCTCCATTCATGATAAAAAAGCAACTTAAATCCTTAAGTAAAATGGTAACTTAATCCGAATCCTGGCCGGATAAGGCAATTGTGCAAGAGGTGCTTGCACAAATCACCTGGTATCGCAATCTGGCCTTACTGGAGAAGAACAAGGAACCCCGAGGTCCGTTTGTGGTATGCCCGCAAAACCATCAAGAACGGGTTGAGTCGCAATATTCTCGCCATCCAGATTGAGACGCGCCTGTATGGGGAAATGGGTGACCCCTCTGAGTATTGAAATTATAAATCTTAGTATAACTTCAATATAACTGATTAGATAAAGTTTATCATAATAATGCATGGTTCTTAGGGGGGAAAGGGGCTGTAATGCCCCTGACCTACCCCCGGTATGAAGCGCGACCAGACACTCATTCAATTAGTACGCGCCGTCGCCGAAAATGCGGTATTGAAAATCGAGGTATCTCAGCAATGCCATTTCTTGACAGTAACGCCGATCTCTCAGGAACAATCCTAACTCAAGAGAACTTGAGAGGAGCACGCAATTACCTCAAGGGATTAATTTCTTTACTTGATCCAACGTGGCTTGGAAAACCTAAAGGGCAACTCCGATTTGCCTGGAATAGTGATGGGCAAAGTCCTGTCACATTTCTGATAGACCTATCATCTCATTTGGCTCTTATTGAGCAGGCAATAACTGTTCGATCACGTGCGATCTTCGAAGACAAAGTCATCCAATTGCTTAGAACAAATGGGAAGACAGATTTCGAAAATTTGCTTACGGAGTTTCGCGTTCTCTCATTCTTTGCCCAGAAAACGAAGCCAATCGAGCTTGACCCATTAGTACCACAGAAAGACTTGAAATCATATAATCGTCCCAAAACCCCTGACTTCTCTTTTCAATTACCGTGTGGCCGCATCTTGGTTGAAATTACCGTCTTCTACTTTCAGCCGCTTATCCTCTGGAAAAATAACATCGAGCAGGCCTTTAATTACATAGAACGGAGTATGTTTAAACATCCCTTACGCCGTATCCTCGTTTTCAGTTTGCCTCTTAATTTTAAGTGGTCTCAAGCTAAAACCTTCATTAAATCTACAGTATTACCAAACGTTAAGGCAACAACGACAGGAGAAACGTCTATTACTTTTAACGAAAAGCAGATAATTGCTACTTGGCATGAGCCACCTCACATCCAATGTGATCTTAGCAAGCATCCTGACCCCGATACTGTCCATTTTCCAAATGATAGATACGCCACCTTTGACGGGCCAAAAGGCTTGGGCCTCTGGATAAGGGAAGAGAATAGAAATTTTTCATGGGTCTCTGCTCGAAAGCAATCAGCCATCGCTTTGGAGGCCATCATTCAAGCGGAAGATGCCACCGAACTGACCGAAATGATTGTAAAATCCATTCGTAATACACTGGATAGAAAACGAGAACAACTTCGGAGTGATGATACACAAATCGTTGTATGCAAGATTGCTCATCATGAATTGACCTCTCCAGAATTGCTAAGAATGGTGCAAGAACGGATCTGGCCAAATCCACATTATCAATGGCTCACTGGAATACTTCTATACATCCCTCGAATGGGCTTCACTCCAAAGGATAAGTCAGACCAAATGTACGCCCTTATGAATCCTAATGCAACATGCTCTGGGAAATCATTCAATGAATTTATGTCGTCAAACTATATCAATATTAGTTAGGCTCATATAGGTGTACTTTAAGACATGGTCAGGCATGGACAGGTCTTGCCATTGGACATCTTCTTCTAACTTTCGTTCCAGCGGACCCGCATAAAGACGCGGTCCGCTGAACTCGCAGTTACATGCCTATAAAAGAGTCGATTATGAGAATTGCAGGCGTCGATTTAGCTTGGAGAAGCCAAAAAAACCCTTCAGGTGTTTGTATAGGCAAAATCTCTGATGACGTAGTTAGAGTTACTGAAATATATCCTGCTTTGTATGGCATTGCGAAAGTACTGGAGGTACTCCTTGGAGCTTCAGATTTATGTGGCATTGCAATAGATGCTCCTTTAATAATAAAGAATCAATCAGGACAAAGGCTTTGCGAAAGAAACCTTAGCAAATTATATGGTTCAAGATGGGCATCAGCTCATACTTCGAACAAAACTTTGTACCCAAATGCTAAGAGCGTCGAGTTGTCCCGTAAATTAGAGCAGGAAGGCTTTTCACACTTAGGGAGCGAAAAGTGGCAAATAGAATGCTATCCACACCCAGCTATAATCGAAATATTTGGTTTGGAAAAACGTTTGCCATATAAAAAAGGCAAGGTGTTAGATAAAAAAGAAGGTCAAAAGCGATTAGCAAATTTTCTAAAAGCTCTATCTGGAAGTGAGATATTTAGGCTTTGTTTTGAAATTGATGTCCCTAATATTGATGATAAATATATTGATTCATTAAGGGGCAAACAATTGAAAAACAATGAGGATGCTCTGGATTCTATTTTATGTCTTTATATCGCCGCGTTGTATAGACTTGGGATTAAAAGTACAACATTCGGCACAGCGGAATCTGGCTATATTTATGTCCCTCAGCAGTATTGCATGGGGTAGAAGGGGACATCCATAAGATCCGATTTTAAATTTACAAGATGTTTTTCTTCCCCCTTTGCCTCCTGAGCCGACAGGATAGACAAAAGGATAGTTAGTATAATTAGTAAACATCCCGGAAATCCCCCAAGATGATAAAATGAATATTCTTGACCAGTTACATGTTTTCAAGATATTAAACTAAAATTTAGCTCTTTTCTTCCACCTCCTAACTGGGAGAGCAATAGATGGCAGACATTGAATACAAAAAAACAATATTTGAAATTCTAAATAATTTTAAAGGCATTGAACCCCTTAAAGAATTGTTCTGGACAGAATTGAACTATGATCGTGTTAATGAATCTCTTTCCAGAAGGGGTTGGCCTAAAACAGCAACTGAGGTCTTAGCGGAAGATCCTGTTCTGTTTGCTTCCGGTGGGCAGGGCGATGAGTTTCATATTATTTATTCGCGTTTGTCATCGGATCGTCTTTTTATTACTCAGGAACGACCTGTTGTTTCAAAGCTTCTGAATGATCATCCTTATTCGTTATTCATATTCTCAAATGAGGCACAGGACAGATGGCATTTTATAAACGTTAAATATGATGAAAAAACAGAAAAACGTCGCTTGTTTAGAAGAATTACAATTGGGCATGGGGAACGGCTGCGAACAGCTACAGAACGTATAGAAATGTTAGACCTCGAGCGCGCTGAAAAGGATTTATTCGGTCAGTCTCCTTTAGCAATACAGCAAGTTCACGATCATGCCTTTGATGTTGAAGCCGTCACAAAACAATTCTTTGATGAATATAAAACTGTTTTTAAAGATCTTCAGAACAATTTGAAAAGCCAAAGCAAAGATAAAGTATGGGCGCATGACTACGCTCTTCAGTTTTTAAATAGAGTTATGTTTCTGTACTTTATCCAGCGAAAAGGATGGTTGGGTGAAGACAGCGAGTTCCTCAGATCTTTCTGGGAAAGTTACCAAAAAACAGAACAGCCTGAAGATACGTTTTTTGAACAATGGCTTTCAGTGCTATTTTTTGAAGCCTTTAATAATAAATTTCATGGTGGACACCGCCATTTCCCAAAAGAAATAAAGAGAGCTTTGGCAACAGCCCCTTATCTTAACGGTGGACTGTTTCAGAAAAATGATCTGGATCAAAAACCAGCAAAAATTACTGACGTACGCTTTGAACAACTATTTGCTTTTATGGAGAAATATAATTTCACTATTTCTGAAGATAGCCCTCTTGATAAGGAAGTTGCGGTTGATCCGGAAATGATTGGAAAAGTATATGAGAGCTTAGTCAATGTTTCAGATGAAGTTGATGAACGCGGCGATGCCGGTATTTTTTACACGCCAAGAACTGAAATTGATCTTATGTGCCGTCTATCGCTTGTAGATAATCTTACAAATCATGTAGGCAAAAAATACAAAGATCTTATATATGAGGTTGTTTTTGCGTTTGAACTGGATGAAAAAACTCTTGCCGATAAAGCTTTGGCAGATGCCAACTTATGGAAAGAATTTAATGACAGTTTGAGTAAAATTACTGTTTTAGATCCTGCATGTGGATCTGGTTCTTTTTTAGTTGGAATGCTGTATATTCTGGATGACCTTCAGGACAGGGCTGCAAAACAACTTAAATCAACTGAGACACCTTATGACCGGAAAAAAAGAATTATCAGGGAAAGCCTTTATGGTGTAGATGTCATGGCTTGGGCCTGCCATGTAGCAGAGCTTAGGCTTTGGCTTGCACTCATCATAGATGCGGAAATTCCTACCGCAGATCTCCATATAAGAAAAGAACCTTTATTGCCGCATTTTTCTTTCAAAATTCGCTGCGGGGACAGCCTTGTTCAAGAAGTCGGCGGCATTAATCTTGGACATATTCAAAGTTCACAAAATATTTCTTCGACAATAATAAACCGACTTACAAAACTTAAAACAGGAAAATTTAAATTCTATAATAATGACCCATCCTGTCAGTTCCGATCAACCGATGAGGCCATGCATGAGGAACTGCGGATTTTCCGCGATATTTTGGGAACCCTTCAACATAACATTGAACAAGAAATAAAAAAAATCCAAAGAGCACAGGAAATGTCTATTGGAAAGAAATATATACAACCTGACTTTGCGGGATTCTCAGAACCAAAACCATATCAGGCTGAACTTGGCCTGAAATCCTCTGATAAACAAAAAGATATTTTAATTTTACAGCAAGATATGGAACGCATAAAACAAGCACGATCAGCCTTAAAAGACGTGAAAGATGTTCCATTTGTCTGGGACATTGCATTTGTTGAAATTTTTGGTGGTATAAATTCAGGCTTTGATATTGTTATTGGAAATCCTCCATATGTAAGACAGGAAAATATTTCAGATTCCCTGCTTTCCGATGAAGAGGTTACAACTTCAAACAAAAAAGAATACAAAGCCAAACTGGCAAGGTCTATATATCAGGCCTTTCCTCGTTTCTTTGAGTATAATGCCTCAAAAGATACTGCCGCAAATAAAATTGATGCCAGGAGCGACCTTTATATATATTTTTATTTACATGGTCTTTCGCTTTTAAATCCAAAGGGTTCATTCTGCTTTATCACATCCAATTCCTGGCTTGATGTTGGTTATGGAAAACGCCTGCAGGAATTCCTTCTTAAACACTGCCACATAAAAATGGTAATTGATAACCAGGCAAAGCGTTCATTTGCCTCTGCTGATGTAAATACGATTATTGTGCTTTTTTCGTCACCCGATATGAAAAAAGAAACAAGGCTGGAAGAAACTGCAAGGTTTGTGATGTTTAAAGAGCCTTTTGAGCATATTATATCACCGGTTATTTTTGAAGAAATTGAAACAGCAAGAAAACGGAAAACCACGCCTGAATATCGTGTTAATCCAATAATACAGAAACAACTTCTTGAGGATGGATGCGAAATTCATGTGGATGAAGACTCTAAAGAGGAAAGTCAAAAAGTTCGAGTAAAAAAGCCGAAGCAAGCTCCTTTGATAAAAGTAGCAAAATATATCGGCAATAAATGGGGAGGTAAATATTTGCGAGCGCCTGATATTTACTGGACTATTTTGGAAAAAGGAAAATCTTTGATCAAAAAGTTGAACTATTACTTTGATGGTGAACGGTATCTGAATACAGGTGGTGCGGATGGCTTCTTTATTCTTAATAAAGTTAAGATAGTTAAGAAGGGGTTGTTTTTCGTTGTTAATGACCACACCACGACACCCAATGGGAAACCATTTGAAGGCGAAATCGAAGAAAAGTATCTCGTACCTTTAGTCAAGGATTATACTAGGAAGAATAAACGCATTGAAATCAATGGCTATGATGCCCACTGTCTCGTGGTCAAAGGGAATCCAAGCCATCTGGTAAAAAAGTATATAAAATGGGGCGAGCAGCAAGGCTATCATCGGCGATCTGTGACTAAACATCAGCGCCCTTGGTTTAAGCCCACAAGACAGATGATTTCAGGAGCGAAAATCCTTGTTCCACGAAGCTTCAATGATACATTTCTTGTTCACTTCAATCCAAATTTATACATTTCATTGAGATTTTACAGGCTTCATCCAAAACGAGAGAAAGATGTCCAACTTATTGCGTACTTAAACTCTACTCTGGTCGCTCTATTCTTAGAAACGCTTGGGAATAAGAGTCTTGGTCAGGGTGTACTTGATTTTTTCATGGCGGACTTCCTTACAATGAAAATTCCTGTGGTGGAAAGGCGAGATCTCGACCATGCATATAAGGCAATGAAAAATCGAATTGTTCACGATGTGTGGACGGAGTTCGGTATCAAGTCAACTGGAACAAGTAAAACCAAAATTTGCCCCTTGGCGGATAGAAAGCGCTTAGATGATGTGGTATTCGATGCTATAGGCTTAACTCAGGGTGAACGAGAAGCCGTATATGAAGCGGTCATCGATATGGTAAACACGAGACTTAAAAAAGCAATTAGCTTAAAAAGATGAAAATTAAAAAAACATGAAGGGAACCCAAATGCCCACCCATGACATCATCGACAACAGAAATGAAAAGCTTGTTGATCATATTAATCAAATTCTCTCATCTTCTGAATCTGCCAAATTTGCAGTCGGCTATTTTTTTCTATCCGGTTTTACCGGCATAGCTGACAATTTATCAAAAGTAAAAGAGTTGCGTTTGCTTATCGGCAATACCACAAATAGGGAAACCCTGGAACAGCTTGCAGAAGGTTACAGGCGACTGGAACTCGTTGCAGATGCCGCTGAAGCCCAAGCATATCCCAAACGTGCCGAAACTAAAAGGATGTCATCTGAAACTGCGGATAATATACGGGGTTCTGTTGAACTGATGGATCAGACAGATGATGGCGAGACTTTACTCAAGACTATAGTTAAAATGATTGAAGAAAAGCGTCTTAAAGTTCGTGTTTATACTAAAGGACGTTTACATGCCAAGGCATATATTTTTAATTATCAAGATGATGGAAGGTATGAAAAGGGAATCGGGATTGTCGGCTCAAGCAACCTTTCTCTTTCCGGAATATCTCATAATACAGAGCTTAATGTTGTTGTGCAAGGAAACGACAATCATGCTGAACTGGCAAAATGGTTTAACCAGCTATGGGATGAGTCAAAAGATTTTGATGCATCTCTGATGGATGAGATCAGGCAGTCCTGGGCGGTTGCTGAAGTTCGTCCTTATGATATTTATATGAAAACTTTATATACTTTGGTTAATGACAGGCTGGAAGGCGGAGAAGAAAATGAAGTTTTGTGGGATGATGAAATTACCAATCGTCTGGCTGATTTTCAAAGGGCTGCTGTAAAACAAACAGTCCAAATGATACGTGACTATGGCGGAGCTTTTGTGGCTGACGTTGTAGGGCTTGGTAAAAGTTATATAGGCTCTGCGATTATTAAGCATTTTGAACGGACGGAACATGCGAGATCACTTATTATATGTCCACCGGCACTGGTCGATATGTGGGAGCGTTATAATGAATTATATCAGCTTAATGCGCGTGTATTATCTATGGGATATCTTAAAGAAGGAGAAAATGGTTCTTATTCATTCCTTTTGGATGATGTTAAGTACAAGGACAGAAATTTTGTTTTGATTGATGAAAGCCACAACTTAAGACATCAGGACACACAAAGATACAAAGTGGTTCAAAATTTTCTTGCAGTAGCCGGCAAACGCTGCTGTTTTTTAACTGGAACGCCTCGCAACAAAAGCGCATGGGATGTTTATTATCAAATAAAACTTTTTCATCAGGATGACAAAACAGACCTGCCTGTTGATCCTCCGGACTTGAAAAGCTATTTTAAGCTTATTGAAAAGGGCGAGAAAAAACTTCCAGATTTGTTATCAAATATTCTTATTCGACGAACCCGCAATCATATCCTGAGATGGTATGGTTTTGACTCAAAGACTCACCAGCCAATTGATCCATCAAAATTCTGGCAGTACGAAAATGGGCACAAACGTGCATATGTGCTTGTTGGAGGAAAGCATCAGTTTTTTCCCAATCGTGTGTTAAAAGCCATTGAATACAGTATTGAAGACACTTATCAGGGCCTATATCAAGAATTGAGAAATTATCTTGGTAAATCCAGAAAAGGAAAACCAAAAAAGACAATAGAAGAAGAATTAACCTATGCGCGTTATGGACTATGGCATTATGTTAAAAAAGAAATGAAAAGAAAAGAACCTTACAGCAGTTTGAAACACGCTGGGATTAATTTGCGCGGCTTAATTCGTGTTCTTTTGTTTAAACGTTTTGAATCAAGTGTATATGCTTTTAAAGAAACTGTTAGAAGACTACTTATTTTGCACCAGCGCTTCAGAGAAGCATTGGCTCAGGGTTTTGTTCCGGCAGGGGATGACGCGCGGGCTATTTTATATGAACCAAATCAAGCAGAAGAACAAGATCTGATGGATGCACTAAGGAAGGTTTCTGGAAAATATAATGTAGATGATTTTGAAATTGAAATCTTAAAGGAACACATTGAACATGATATCCAATTATTGAAGCAAATGCTTGCTTTGGTCGAACCTATAACACCCGAAAAGGATGCTAAGCTTCAGACATTAATAAAAGAACTGGAAACTGATCTTTTAAAAGTAGGAAAGTGTTTAATTTTTACTCAATATGCTGACACAGCACGATATATTCATGAAAACTTAAACCCTGGTGGCAAGCGAAAAGATGTCGATGTAATATACAGTGGTGATAAGAGTAAGGCTCGAATTGTAGGCAGATTTTCTCCTAAAAGTAATCCTGAATATAAATTTCAGAAAGGTGAAGTTGAATTAAACACACTTGTTTCAACTGATGTACTTGCCGAAGGGTTAAATCTTCAGGATTGTGACAAAATTATAAATTATGATCTTCACTGGAATCCAGTTAAGTTGATTCAGCGGTTTGGCAGAATTGATCGAATCGGCAGCAAAAACGATGTAATTTACGGATTTAATTTTTTGCCGGAAACAGGAATTGAAAAAAATTTGAACTTGCGACAAAAACTTCAAAACCGAATCCAGGAAATTCACGATACTATTGGAGAAGACGCTACCATACTCGATAGTTCGGAAAGAATAAATCCAGAAGAAATGTATGCTATCTATGATAAGAAGGGCGACAGACAATTAAGCTTGTTTGATGACGATAAAGAGTACTATTTAGACTTAAATGAA
Source organism: Desulfobacteraceae bacterium (assembly GCA_013792055.1). Taxonomy (GTDB): domain Bacteria; phylum Desulfobacterota; class Desulfobacteria; order Desulfobacterales; family ETH-SRB1; genus B13-G4. Next base: position 37,264 of record VMSQ01000314.1, on the reverse strand, counting down.
GCAGAAGAAATTTTAAGACAGCTAAAAAGGGACAATCCCGGAGAATATGAACGGATTGCCAATCTGCGTGACGGTATCCGTACAGCCTGCCCTTCCAATCAAAAAAGACTTTATGTATTCTGTCAGGCAGGACGGTATCAACAGTTGTTTCTAATGGAAGAAAACGGAAAAGAAATTTCAAGGGAGATTCCACATATTCTTGGAACAATTAAATGTGGCCCAACCCAGAAAGGTACAAAAGTTCCAGCAGGGTATAATAAGTCCGTCATGCGAGCAAAAAGGATATTTACAGAAGAAGTCAAGCATCGTCAGGCAGAGCGAAAACACACTCTTTCACTGACAGTAAGCCAAAGATATGTCCTTCGGGAATTGCGAATATTATTTGGCAGTGCAGAAGATGAGGATGTTAAAGGACAAATCAATATTTTGGAAAAAGCATTTCGTGGCCCCATAACAACTGCTATTAATAAAGAATTAAACCTTTTACGCCGGAATGGAGTAATTGGTGAAAATTTATTAAAGTCTCTTGTACGGATTTACCATCAGCACAATATCAAAGAATGGCTGGATCGACGCAGCCTGGATAATGAAAATTATGAAATTCCAAAAATTGTTTGTAGTGAAGGGTTTATGTAAAAGACGTAACAAAGTGTTCCGCGTTTTCTAAAAAATCATCGACACAGGCGTCATCTTTACAGTGGGTAACTTTGGACATCCGTGAAATATTGACATTTCAATACTAAACTTTTTCAGAACAGATTAACGTACTCATATCAAATGTCACAATTTCACGGACGTTATGCCACTTAAGCAAGCTGGACTGTTTGGATAACATATTTGTCATTTAGATAAGCAAGAATTAGTAAAATAGCGGTGAGCCTTTCCCAGTAATCAAGACAAAAAATGTGCTTATTTAAGATCAACCATTACAATAATTGAAGATTATGAATTCTAAAAAAACCGAAATTGACAAATTAAAGGACGAAGAGAAGTTTTCTTGGAAAAAAGATTTACCTTTATTTGTAATTCTAGCTATTTTTTATTCCATTTTTTTAAATCTTCCAAATATTGTGGATTCTTTAAATCTTATTGACCCACCATTAGCAAATAACTTCCAAAAAATAATTAAGCAGGCCTTTTCTTATAGGGATGATTTTTTAATATGCATCTTATTTTTTATTATTTTTATTATTTTATCTATAATTTGGCCATTCTTCAGAAAACACAGGATACGTTTAAAAATAATAAAATTGATAGAAAATGAATTAGATAAATGTCGATCAGACAATAAAAACCTTGAAATTTCGTTACGTTTACAATCACAAAAGCAATCAATCAATGCAAATATATACATCACCCCTTCACCAGACAAACCTAGCGCCTCTGAAAAAAGTATGTACTTCAAAGCTACACCAGTCAAACATAGCAGCCCTGAAACAGAAAATTATACGGGCCACACCACGCCTATCGATTCTGATAAAATTGAAACATTAGACATAGCAAATGACACCGCCGATCGCCATAATGAAGATCAGGAATAAGGTCTTTTCTGAATCGAATCGTCTGAATATATATCGAATTTTGCTAACCTCAAAAAATTCTTGACAAATATAAATCATTTGAGATAGGTATCAATTTACGAATGATACTAAGGATGATATCACATTTTGTCAAAAACAAAGAAAAAGGACATTATCACCAATTTTAGAGACTTTTCCATACCCTTGTCATGGAAATCTTATAAATATATTTTAACTAAAGAATATAAATTTGAGATGGAAAATAAAAGAGGTTCTTGTCGGGCATTCATTAGGGAAGATGAGAGATTCATAGCCGATGAGCCGCATGGAAAAGGTGATAAATTTGTGTCAAAAGAAGATAGGAAAAAAGCAATCCGTGCTTTAATAAGATTAGGCGAGCTTGACGAATATTGGGAGGATAACTAGATGAAAAAATTGGATTATTATTTAAATTTGAACTATCCAATTACTATCGATAAGTTCACAGATTATGACGATAAAATAAAGTATGTGACAGAAATACCTGATTTACCGGGTTGCAGCTCATACGCGGAAGAACTAGATGAAGCTTTAAAAAAGTTAGAAGATGCAAAAATCAGCTGGATAGAAGTTAGTTTAGCTCGGAACTTAGAAATTCCCGAACCTGTAACTGAAAACAAGTTCAGTGGTAAATTTCTCTTAAGAATTCCGGCAAAATTACATAAGCAGTTGACTATAAAAGCAAGTAGAGATGGCCTTAGCCTTAACCAATTCATAAGATCTGCCTTGGAAAAATATCTTGAACACGATCTTTTTGCATTAAGAATAGACGACTTGGAGAGGCTCATAAAGTATCTTGGTCAGAAGATTCTTGAATTGCCAGTTACTCCCGAATATAGCAAGGCAGTTAGTACCGGAGTAGGTCAGCCACAGGATCCTTTTGTAGGTTTTGAATGGTTCCCAACTGTGCATAAAGTATCCCTAAGCGGAAAAACGGTTAATAAAGAAAAAGAAGAAAAAGAAATATGTTACACAGCATAGAAAAGGGTAAAAATAAATAAGGAGAGAAGTTATGAACAAAAATCTGGACTTTGATTATGTCGATTTTGAGACTGTTGGCGAGCCTTGGAATCTTTATAAGTTGGAAAACGGATCTTTAATTAAATTTAAACTTGTGTTGGTCAAAGTGATGCCAAATAAAAATGATCCTAAAAATTATTCGCTCAACACGGCAAATGTTGTTGGTGTTGAGTCACCGAGAGAACTAAGAGGTGATCCAACTCCCCCTCCAACAGAGGGAACTTATAGTGACTTTGAAAAAAAAGATTTAGATTTCGAAGCTATTAAAGAAAGCTGGAATGAATACAAATTAAAGGATGGCAACACCTTGAAAATAAAACCGGCAATTACAGTCGTCAATAAAACCAAAAGTTTCGACAGCCATGGCGAACCCATTTACGTTGTACATAGTCAAGTTCTTGTCAAGCCGCCTGCTAAATAAATTAGATGCTTGGAATATTTCAATAAGTTATTATCAAATCTTATGTATCATTGAGCGGTTTTTCCTTCCTGTGATACGTATAAAAAAAGAATAGTCCGGTTCCAAGGATCATTATCAGCGCCCCGAAAGAGAAGGCATACCTGAGCTGAAACATATCCATCATCAATCCGGCGGAGAGACCCTCGGCATTAATCTTCTGAATCATATTATATTTAATCACAAAGGGTATTACAGTTTCCTGGAAAAAGGAGAAATATAGCTTACCTTTTTCTTTCGTGTTCCCGAATCAAAGTACAATTGGATCGCTGCAGTTTTAAAAAAGGAGCATCTGCAAATGCTCCTTTTTTAATGCAAAACTCTTTGTAACTGTATCCTCTTAAAATCATATCATTTATCTCAATAAAGGCTCATTTGGGGCCTGCATATGTATAACCTGAAAGTTTTTCAAATCTTTTGATTTCTTTTTTAGGCTGTGGATGTTCATTGCATTTATCCCAATCTTCTAAAACAGATTGAAGGTCATCGTCCCATTTAATAAGCCCTTTTTTAATCCAGTCATTAACTATCCCCAATGGAGAAATCGTTTTCCCTGAAAACTCCTGGATTATAAAGTCATTTAGATCATCGTCGACAGTTGTCAGTTTAAAACCGTGAGCAATGGAACATGCAGCTATTTGTTGATCAACATAACTCAAACTGAAAAACTTTTTGGTTCTTCCATTAATTTTACCAGTCTCGATAATATTTCGTATTGCCTCCAGATATAGATTAAAATCACCTGTTTCTACCTTTGATTTTATTAATGCCTTGATTTTGCTTTTATATTTTGTTCTCCAGGGATACTTGGTTTTAAATTTCTGAGTACGAAAGAATTCCTGAAATACCTCCTGGATGGTCACACACCCATAGCGATCATCACGAAACATATCCGGAGCTATTCTTATCAGCATCAATACACTACAAGTATCACAGAGAATATACATATCAGGGAGCCGCGCTTTTTAATTTAATAAGTTCATCTTTAACTGCTTTTGCGTCCAGCACACTTTCAATCCCAAGCATTTCTCCGAGTTTACTGATAGTAATACTGTCAATCTGGTTAAGGATGATACTTGTAAAAAGAGGGCTTAGCGCTGAAATTTTTGCAACATAATCTCTGGGATCATTACTCAGAAATAAAATATCACCAATAGAGGGAAACCCCTTTTTTAAATTAGAATCAGCGCCTCCTATTTTCAGATCAAAATCTGGATCAATGGCTTTGATCCTTTTTGCAATTCCAAATAAAGCATGACTGTTTGTTTTCCCATAAGTTTTGAGTTTGTTTACCTGGACACCTGCAGATAAGCTATTGATGACATTATATACCTTATGAACATATTCATCAGAGAATTGAATATAACTTGCAACTTTGTCACAGAAATTTTCTTCTTCAGTATCAAAACCGTTATTAATTTGGATTTCATCTCGTATTGCATGTACAGATTCATGTAAAACTGGAAAAATCAGATCAATAATATTTGTGCTGTTGTTAACAAATACTATTCTATGCCCATGAATCTTTGTATAAAAAGCATATGCTTTAATTTTTTCAGGAAAATACCGGAATATGACCTTGATTCCAAGGTATGCCAAAAGAGAAAAAGTATGTTCATAATCAGGAGGGATATCCTGACTAAGGCCAGCTCTTTTTCGCAACTCCTCTGCAATTTTTTTTGCAATTTCATCAGTGCGATTATGAACTCTTACAACAGGAAGAACACTTGAATTCGCATCATTTTTAAAAAGGACTTCATATGTTCTGGCCATTTCAAACGCATCTTTTTGCATTGCCGATGTAACCTTAGCCGTCCTTCTTGTGCGGTGGACAGGAACAGATATTGAATTGTCAAAATCTTTTGAAAAGAAAAAATCGGGGTTTACCTTGAAAATTTTGCAAAGATTAATTAAATGGTTGCCTTTGGGGATTTGACCATTAATCCAGTCAGTTACTGTTTGCCTGGATACGCCTGTCTTTTTAGCTAATTTGACTATTGAAGAATTATTCTCCTTTATTAAATCTTTAAATTTTTCCCCTAACCACTCCATGATAACTCCTTTAATTTATTATATGATTATATCATTTTATATGATATTTAATATATTCATACCAGGCATTTGACTGTTTGTAAAGATATTTTTACACTTTTTTACATAAAAAATATATTTGGGATATAATATGTAAGGTTAAGCCGACTTGTGAACATCCAGAAATGACTATTTTATCCGATCCGTGTGTGTGCTATTTAATACAGCCAGCGCCCGCTGAAGAGCGGTGTTAACCTCCGCCCTAAAATGGACCTTATTCTTGCAATTATCTTTGGTGTGACACAATGTAATATCGGAGGTGAAATTATGGCTGCATCAAAAATTGCAATCACAATTGATCAAAACTTATTGTATCGTTTAGATTCTTTGGTCAAGGCAAAAAGGTTTACAAACCGCAGCAGGGCTATTCAAGAAGCAGTTGCGGAAAAACTGGCGCGGATTGAAAGAAGTCGATTGGCACAGGAATGCGCAAAACTAGATCCAAAATTTGAACAAGAAATGGCTGAAGAAGGCTTTACTGAGGAGATGGATGAAGGTAGAAGTGGATGCTCATAACTATTTAACTTACTAATTTTATTGGTGATGCTGTTCGGTTTTAAGCAGTTTTTTCCTTCATGTGATACGTATAAAAAAAGAAGAGCCCGGTCCCAAGGATCATTATCAGCGTTCTTGCGGGACGTTCAGAAACGGTCATGACTTTATGCGTTTCTTCTCAATTGGCTGTACCGCCGTAGTCAAAACAATGCAAGACATGTGATTCCAACTCTATTCAAAACCATACCTCTTCCAGTAATAAGTCGCTATTCAGAAAAATATCCTCTATATAATTAAGGACTGCCTACTATAATGGATGCGATGATGTTCACTATTTACATTTGTTCATTATTAGTGTACAGTACAAAAAAATGAACAGACATTAAGGCAATGAAAACACAAAAAAACATAAATAATCCGGCTGTAAAGGAACGTGAGATCCTTAATACGGCAAAGCTGGCATTTGAGGAAACAACAGGCTTTTGTATTACAATTCTGGAGGTTGGACCTGCAGAAAAAATACATCCTAATGCTGTATTGCAGATCGATGCGCCTGAAGTTAAGCTTAAAAACTTTTATGCTGAAATAAAAGGATTTATCACAAAAGCTACAATCGGGCATGTTGTCGAGCAGATACGCCGTTTTGGAAAGCCTGGGATACTGGTTACCCGGCATGTGACACCTCCAATGGCCGAGAAACTGAAAGAGCTTAATATTGCATTTATTGATACTGCAGGAAATGCATATATCAATGAACCACCATTTTTTGTTTATATTATCGGCCAGAAAAGGAAAGAAATTCCTGCCGCTGAAACAATTGTTCGCGCATTTCGGCCCACAGGACTTAAGGTTGTATTTGCTTTGCTTTGTTTGCCTGAACTTGTGAAAGCTCCGTATCGTGATATCGCAAAAGCTGCAAATGTAGCGCTCGGAACTGTCGGCTGGGTAATGTATGATTTGAGAAAGCTAAATTTTTTGGTGGACAAAGGAAAGCATGGTCGAAAACTGACCAATACTGATAAGCTGCTTGATACATGGATTAACGCATATGCAAGAGAACTGAGGCCCAAATTATATATAGGACGCTATAACGCAACCAGAGAAGAATGGTTGGAAAAAGCTGACCTGGGGAAAAACCAGTTTTTTCTCGGAGGTGAGCCGGCAGCAGCCCGTTTAACAGATTACTTAAAACCTGAGACAATAACAATATATGGCCCTGAGGAAATCAATGAATTCCTTATAGTGAATCATCTAAAAAAAGATCCGCAAGGGAAAATAGAAATATTTCAAAAGTTCTGGAATTTTGATTATCCATGGAATTACAAAACACTCGTGCCTCCGCTATTAATATATGCAGACCTTATCGCAACAGCAGATGACAGGAATATTGAAACCGCAAGGATTATTTATGACCAGTACATCGATAGACTTATCGAAAAATACTGACCCGCTGATTGTTGACTGTCTTAAAGCTATAAAGAATGTAGCAAAGAAGATGGATATCGATTTTTTTGTGGTGGGTGCTGTTGTGCGCGATTTGATTCTTGGTCAGCTATATGGTTTGTCAACAGGTCTTAAAACCATGGATATCGATATTGGTATCATAGTAACAGACTGGAAACACTATCAAAAAATGAAAGACAGCCTTTTATCAACCGGTAATTTTTACTCAGACAAAAAACCAGTATACCGGTTAAAATTTAAAGGCAGTTATCCAGTAGATATAATTCCCTTTGGATCAGTGGAAACATCAGAAGGAATAATTCGCTGGCCTCCTGAATACTCTATTGAAATGAATGTAATGGGTTTTTTGGATGCATGGAAGGGCGCAATCAATGTGCATTTGGCAGACGGACTTGATGTCCGGTTTGTTTCACTTGCAGGAATGGCTGTTCTAAAACTTTTTGCATGGAATGATAGACATAATGAATTTCCTACAAAGGATGCTGTTGATATTGCCACCCTGTTGAAATATTATTCGCAGGCAGGAAATGAGGAAAGATTATTTAATTCGCATTCTGATTTAATGGAAACAGAGGATTTTGATTTTGAATATGCGGGTGCAAGATTGCTGGGCCGTGATATGGCCGAAATGATGAGTTCAAAAACAAAGAAAGCTGTTTTAGATATTTTGACGAACAATACTGATCCAGATAGAAATGACAGCCTTATAATTAAAGTAGCAGAATATCTGCCTGATAAGAATTATGAAAAAGCCTTAAAATTTTTACAAAATCTTAAAACAGGTATTTTAGACAAGAAAAAAGAATCTAATTATTAGCTCAGGGACGGTAGAGGGGGGCATCAATTGCGTATGCTATTCGGTTTTAAGCAGTTTTTTCCTTCCTGTGATACGTATAAAAAAAGAAGAGTCCGGTTCCGAGGATCATTATCAGCGACCCAAAAGAAAAAGCATGTCTGAGCTGAAACATATCCATCATCAATCCTGCGGCAAGAGAGCCTGTAAGCATCCCGGAGCTGTGAGCCATTGTAATAATGCCCATCACAGATCCCATGGCTTTCGTCGTATTTCCTTTTAATACAGCTATCGCCATCAGCGCAGGCATTGCAATACCGCCTCCGATTCCAATAAGTACATTGGCTATAAACAAATCCCCAAAGCTGTCTGCCCAGTTAAACAATGAAATTGCATAAGCTATTATAAATCCTCCAATTAAGATCATAATTCTTTTGTTGAATCTATCGGCCATGTAGCCCATGGGCGTCTGCATTACACCGCTGATAAAGACTCCCAGCATTACAAGAATTCCGATATAAGAGCTGGAAAGATGAAATTCCGAATCCGCCAGAACAGGCAAGAAACCCCATATTACACCTATACATGCCGCATATGCGAATCTGAAGAAGAAAAGACCTGCCAAATCTTTGTCTCTTAATAGCTTTTTCCATGATGCAACCTCTTTTTTTTGTGAGACAGCTCGTTCAGACTTTGTTGGCGGAAGCAGAAAAAGGCATAAAGAAAAACTTAAAAAAGCAAGAATGCCCATACACAGGAATGATGTATTAAGACTGAAATGTTCATTTATCATACCTCCTGCTAAAGGCCCGACGCTCAGGCCGAAAAACATAGACATATTGAACATTCCCATGCTCAGGCCTTCACTGCCTTCAGGCGTTATATCGCCTACATATGCCTGAATAACCGGTATCAGCATGGCAGATGATATGCCCTGAATAAATCGCATTATAATAAGTGTTTCGACATTTTTTGAAAAGATAAAGCCTATAGAAATCAGGGCATAAGCTAAAAGGCCCGCAACAATTAATGGTTTGCGGCCTTTTTTGTCTGAGAGCCGGCCGAAATATGGGAGGAAAAATGTCCTTGAAAGGGAAAATGCTCCGAATACCAGTCCAATGTACAAACCGCTTGCGCCAAGTTCATAAGCATAGACAGGAAGAAGAGGGACTACTATGCCGACTCCTGTGACTGAAACAAAAATTGAGAAGAACAGGACGGCAAAAATTTTCTTATCCGAAGTTGTCAATCTTTACTCTTTTTGTATTTTATCCAGAACGGATTCGATAAGATTCCTGATTTCTGTGAGCCTTTTCTCAGACATGGCTTCGAAACGGAGTACAAGAACAGGCTGGGTGTTTGATGCCCGCACAAGGCCCCATCCATCATCAAACAGGACCCGCACACCATCTATATCTATGACTTTATATCGCTTTCTAAAATATTCCGTCACTTTTTTTACTACTGCAAACTTTTTGTTATCCGGGCATTCGACGCGTATTTCCGGCGTGGAATATGTCTTTGGAACGTCGGATAAAAGATCAGCTATTGTCTTTCCTGTATCGGCTAATATTTCAAGAAGTCTGCAGGATGCATAAATAGCATCGTCAAAGCCAAGATAGCGGTCGGCAAAAAACATATGGCCGCTCATTTCGCCGGCCAGTTCAGCTTTTTCTTCCTTCATTTTCTTTTTGATTAAAGAATGACCGGTTTTCCACATTATAGCGCGGCCGCCGTTTTTTTCTATGTCATCATACATTGTTTTTGAACACTTTACCTCTGAAATGAAAGTGGCACCAGGTTTTCTGGAAAGGATTTCCCTTGAAAATATAATCATGAGCCGATCCCCAAAGACAATGTTTCCTTTTTCATCAATAACGCCGATCCGGTCACCGTCACCATCATAACCTACGCCTAAATCCAGCCCCTTTTCCCGTACAAGAGAAATAAGGTCTTTCATATTTGCCTCTACTGTCGGATCGGCTTCGTGGTTCGGGAAAGTTCCATCCATATCGCAATATATGTCATGAACTTCACAGTTAAGGCTTTTCAGGATTGGCACTGCGACTACCCCGGCTGTGCCGTTCCCTGCATCAACGCCTATCTTCAGCGGTTTGGATATAGAGATATTTTGATCGATAAATTCCTTGTAAGGAGTGACAACATCAGCGGATGATAATACTCCCTTTCCGTTGGCAAATGTTTTTTCATTAATTATATTAAGTATTTTCTGGATATCCTTGCCGTGAATAGAATCTAACCCAATACATAGCTTAAAACCGTTATATTCTGGAGGATTATGGCTTGCAGTGACCATAACGCCGCCTTCCTGCTTGAGATGGATGATTGAAAAATAAAGGACAGGTGTTGGACAAACTCCAATATTTATTACATCGCAGCCGGTTGACAAAAGCCCCTCGGTTATTTTTTCAGCATACAGATCGGAGGTTTTCCTGCAGTCACGTCCAACAGTTAGCTTTGAAGAACCATGCTGTAACAGATAAGTGCCGACGCCTTTTCCTATTTGTATCACATCGTCTTCTGTCATGTCCTTACCGGCAATTCCTCTGATATCGTATTCTCTAAAAATATTCGGATTCATAAATTTTCCTTTCTATAGGCTTTAAGATAATGATTTTGGGAAGGCTAGAAGGAGGAAGGCGTACTTGTCGTACGTCGACGACCGATAACGCACCCAAAATCTTTATCTTAAAGCCTATATAAGCTCCAGATTAGCGTTGCAGCCCCAAGTAACCAGCAATAAGGTGCAAAATAGTACAGTCGTCCCTGTTTAACCAGGCGAAGCAAAATTTTCAAGGCTATATAACCAACAATTCCTGCAGTAAGGGTCCCCAGCAATATTATTTTTACGGGGATATTCGTTTGGATAATGGTTGAATCAAGACCAAGTATCATTGCGCCCAGTATTGCAGGAATTGATAAAAGAAAAGAATAACGACCTGCAATTTCCCGGTTTATCCCGAGAAAGAGAGCTATGGATATAGTAGATCCGGATCGTGATATTCCTGGCATTATAGCTATGCCCTGCATCAGCCCAATTATAAGGACATCTCTAATGCTTACTTTTATTAGAGGACGTCCTTCAACACTCATCTGCCTGGTAAACCAAAGGAGCGTGCCGGTTACTAAAAGCATTACTCCTACTATCCATACGGATCCAAAGATTTGATCGACAATTTTGTGGAATAAGATTCCTAAAATGGCTGTAGGGATACTTCCGACAAGTATCAAAGCAGAAATTCTTATTTCTTCATTATCAGCAAAAAGCGATTTAAAGTTTCCTGACGATTTAATTAAAGCTGGAAGATGTAACAGAGCTTGAAGTATGTTTCGAATTTCCTGGTAAAAAACTATGAATATAGCCATTAAACTTCCAACATGAAGACTTATATCGAATAACAGCTCCGGTTCCGTGATGCCGAATAAATTTTGCAGCAAAACCAGGTGCCCGGAACTGCTGACAGGCAAAAACTCAGTTAATCCCTGAATTATACCCAACATTACAGATTGTAGTGATTCCATTATTCCAACATTCCATTATTCCAATTGCAGAGCGAAGCTGAGCTAAATTCACTTTCTGTTTTTACATACGCTTAAATGTCATTCTGCACATCATTACACGGATCTCATCAGAACCGTTGCGGATGATTTTTTTTTGGGCTCTTACGTTAAAGCGTTCGCTCATTTGCCTGAAAAATTCTATACTTGACCTCCTGGGCCTTTCTGCCAGCACTATTTCTCCGTCTTCTTTCAGATAGGTTTGAAAAAGCCTTAAAATGGGATAAAAGCTCTGTTCCTTATATATTACCTCTGACCCTATTATTTTGTCGAAAGTACCTTCTAATTCAGGTCTGTTCCAGTCAAGTTCCATGATTTTCAGGTTTGAGCAATCGTTTATATGAGCATTGGCTTTCGCAAAATTCAGGGCATCATGCTTGTATTCCGTCATCGTTACCTTATGGCCGAATGAAGAGGCAACTATACCTACTAAACCAAGACCGCTGCCTATTTCAAGAAAGCTCTTTTCGGGATTTACAGGCATTGAAGCAAGATAATCCGCCAGAATAACAGAAGGCTCCCAGATTTTAGCCCATAAAGGGAAATCATTGAAAACATTTTCAGGATCAACAAATCTATCAAGTGATTTGGGAACAAGGAAGCTGAATTTGCGATTCCTTATTGCAACATCTACAGTATCGGTTTCATATTCTTGCTGGAAAGATTCCATTGAAAACATATATCTGATTAACACTCCTGTATTAGGTTCACGGTTAGTCGGCTTTTAACCTTGAACCCTTGAACTGTGAACCGTTATTTATCCTTTTAGAACAGCCATCGGCCTTAACTTTGCCACCTTTTTTGAAATCCCTGCCCCATGAACTACCTCAATTACCTGGGAAATGTCCTTATAAGCTTCGGGCATTTCTTCAGCCAGAGTAGATCTGCCGGTCCATCTGACCAGAATACCTTTATCTTCAAGTTCTCGGTTTATAGCTCTGCCTTTACTGGCTTTTTGAGCGGCCCGTCTGCTTAAAACCCGGCCGGCGCCATGACAGGTTGACCCAAAGGTTTCTTCCATTGCCTTTTCGGTCCCAACAAGCACATAAGAAGCAGTTCCCATATCACCTGGAATAAGTATCGGCTGCCCTATTTTGCGGTATTTTTCGCAGAGACCCTCGTGTCCGGCGGGAAAGGATCGAGTAGCGCCTTTTCTGTGCACGCATACCGGTCGTTTTTCCCCATTCACAATATGATATTCTTTTCTTGCTATGTTATGGCATACATCATAAACCAGATTCATGCCAAGCTCTCTTGGCCCCAGACCAAAAACTTTTGAAAAAACCTCACGGGATAAGTGCAGCATAATCTGCCTGTTAGCCCATGCATAGTTTGCAGCACAGGCCATTGCATTGTAATAGCGCAAACCTTCTTTTGACTGAATCATAGCGCAGGCAAGCTGTCGGTCCGGCAGATCAAATCCTAGTTTTTTGACATGTTTTGTCATGAATGCGAGAAAGTCATCACAAACCTGGTATCCAAATCCCCTTGAACCTGAATGAAGCAACAATGTAACCTGATTTTCAAAGAGACCGAATGCCTGAGCGGAAACTTTATCAAAGATCTTTTCAACTACGCCTATTTCAAGAAAATGATTCCCTGAGCCTAAAGTGCCAAGCTGCTTTAGTCCTCTTTCCAGCGCCCTTTGACTTACAGTTTCAGGGTCGGCATTTTGCATGCATCCTTTATCTTCTGTATGCTCAATATCTGAATCTTCTCCAAAGCCATGCCTTACAGCCCATCTGCTTCCTTCTTTAAGAACTTTTTTTTCTTCTGCGATTGAAAGTTTAATAAAACCTGTTGAACCTACTCCAGAGGGAATATTTTGGTAAAGCGCATTTATAAGCTCTTCAAGCCTGGGCCTGACGTCCTTTTCAACAAGGGAAGTCGCTGCCAGACGAACACCGCAGTTGATATCATATCCTACTCCGCCTGGTGAGATTATGCCGTTCTCCCAGTCAAATGCTGCGACACCGCCTATAGGAAAACCATAGCCCCAGTGCATATCGGGCATTGCTAACGATGCCTTTAAAATGCCGGGAAGCGTTGCCACGTTTGCAACCTGCTTTAACGCTTCTTCCTGCTTGCTATCTTTAAGCATTGAAGCGCTTGAATATATAATGCCAGGCACGCGCATGGCGCCGCTTTTAGGAAGCTCCCAACGGTATTCATCTATCTTTTTTAATTCAATGGTCATAATAACCCCTAAACATCAAATATTATCTTTGATTCCCATCCCAATGGTCCCTTTTCAACCTGAATCTGGTGGTATGTTACCGCCTTTATCTCATTTTTGATTTTGTGAAGGTCAGGATCGAAAAGGTCGAAGTTAACTCTTGCTGTAACTTCATGTTCTGTTAAGTAAAAAATATCTGTTGCCTTAACAAGCATTTCTTTGCATGTCCAGAGATATAAGAGTTCTCTCAGCCAGTTTACCATAGTATCAGGCCAGTCATCTCCGGTTATATGGACTTTATATTCATTTAAGCCTTTTAAGGCATCGATATCTGTAATGAGGTCAAATAATGCAAATGCGGCGTTAGCAAAAAGGTCTTTTGCGTCAGCTCCAAAAATGCGAATGCCGAAATCGGCTGTGTGGTCTATTGTCTCGTATTTCATTTAGTCCAAGGTCGCAACAATTTCGCCTGTCCGTTCAGTATGATATCCACCTAAAGCTTCAACTCGCTTTTTAAATTTTGTAGCGTTTATGGTTTCAAGCAAAATCCGGATATTTTTTGACTCAAAATGTTCTTTTGGGATTACAAGGTCATACTGTTCTGTAACAACGGGAATAAAATCCAGATTAAGTGCTTTTGCCGCAGCATAAATTCCCAGACCGAAATCTGCTGCCCCGCTAAGTACTGCTACTGCCACAGACATGTGTGTATACTCTTCATTTTCATATCCTCTTATTGTTCGGGGTTCAATGCCGAGCTGTCCCAATCTGTAATCAAGAAGAATTCTTGTTCCTGATCCAGCTTGCCTGTTTATGAACACAATATCGTCTCGTACAATGTCTTCTATACCTTTTATGTTCTTTGGATTGCCATGAGGTATAATCAAGCCCTGATCCCTGAATACAAGATTGACAAGCCTTATGCTGATGTCGGGCAAATATTTTTTTATGTATGATATGTTATAAGATCCGTCTTCAGCATTTAGAAGGTGGGATCCAGCCAGATGACATACTCCCTTTTTTATCGCCATCAATCCGCCCATGCTGCCGACGTTGCTTGAAGAAAGTGTGATGTCGCCGTGTTTTGACCTTATCTGATCAGACAGGATGTCAAGTGAGTTGTCATGACTTCCAACAGCGACAATTGTATTTTTTATAAAAGACAAAGGACGTAGAAGTTCTGCATCGACATTTTCATAATTGTTTAATCCTTCTATATGGTTTGGGATTCGAATAATTCCATCCGCCTTAGTTAAGGTGGTTATGCAGCCGGCACCTCTCGGCAAAGGAGTCGCCACAATCCTGTCGCCGACAATACCTAACTTTACGCGCAGGAATTCTTCTACTCCAAGCTTTGAGGCAATTTTTCGTGTAAGTTCTACTTTTATTTTTTTTCGTTCATTGTCAGGCTGTTCGAGCATCCTGCAAATCAAAGGTTTAACAAATTGTTCAAATGCCACGATTGATGACACCTGATATCCAGGCATGCCGAATACAGGCTTGTTATTTATTGAGCCTATTATTACCGGTTTTCCGGGCATTATTGTTACACCATGAACATGTACTTCCCCCAGATCGTTGATTACGCTTTTTGCATAATCTTCTGATCCGGCGGATGATCCTCCTATAATAAGGACAATATCAAAGTCGCTATTCACAGCATCATAAACAGCAGCCTTTATTTTTTCCATATCATCTTTGATTATCTCATGCCTTATAAAAGAACCGCCGCAGGATTCAATAAGTTTGCCAAGAACAAACGAATTTGTTTCAAGAGCCTGACCCGGCTTAATATCTTCAATTACAGCATTTCGCCAGTTAACAATTTCTGATCCTGTCGGAATAATAAGCACTTTTGGTTTTTTCTTTACCGGAACTGAAAATATACCTCCGGATAACAGCGCCCCGAGACAATAGGGGGTAATAACATGGTTTTGGGGGAACAACAGTTCTGTTGCTACTATATCTTCCCCCATCTTGCGGACGTTTTGCCAGGGGTATGCCGGTGCTTCGATTTCCAGACAGTTTTCATCTATAGTATTTATATATTCAACCATAATAACGGCATTTGTATTTTCAGGAAGTGCATTTCCGGTATTGACAAAAAATGCGTTTCCCCCAACAGTGAGTTTCACTGGACTTGATTCGTTTGCGCCAAATGTGTCTTCAGCCTTGACCGCAATCCCATCCATAGCGCATGAGTGAAAATGAGGCGATGAAACCTTTGCCGTTACCGCTCCTGCGAGCACTCTTCCTACTGAATCAGGGGCCTGAACAAATTCAGTTGGAAGAACTTTATCTGCAGAAAAAAGATCAAAAAGGATTTTACGTGCCTCTTTCAGGGTTTTCATCTTTAAATATATATTGCGATTGTTGTTCATTTTCTATACCGGAATAACCCAAACCTTTGAGCCTTTATCCAGTCCCTCCGTATTTATTCCTATTTCGATAAGGCCGTCAGCTTTTGTCAGGTTGCTTATGAGCCCTGACTTGCCAAGAACCGGTTCAGCCCACTCAATACCGTTTTTTTCTATCAGCCTGACACGGATATAATCTATACGTCCCTGAGCGGATGATATGTTTCTGCTAAGCAGTGCAGGTATTCTTAATTCCTTCTTATACTGCGGGGAAAGGCCGCTTATTTTTTCAATAAATGGCCGGATGACAATTCCAAATACTATCATGGCTGATAAAACATGGCCTGGCAAACCCCAGATAGCTTTATCTCCGGCCCTGGCCAGAATCGTCGGCTTGCCTGGGCTTATGGAAATTCCATGGACCATAATATCTGAGTCCGGCAAAGAGGAAAGTACTTCTACTGTCAAATCCCGTGTTCCAACGGAACTGCCTCCTGAAATTAAAACCATATCTGAATGGGCAATTGCGATAGAACACTTCTCTAAAAGAGCGTCAAAATCGTCTCCGACGATTCCATAAGTAACAGGTATTCCACCTGCTTTTTGTACCAGGCTTGATAGAGTATAGGTATTTATATCACGTATCCGGCCTTTGTCAGGCATATTATTTATTGGTATTATTTCATCTCCAGTAGAAATAATACCAATAACCGGTTTTTTATATACTTTTACTGAATCTTTGCCTAAAGCGGCAAGCAATCCTATTTCCTGAGGCCTGAGTTTCTGGCCGCACAAGAGTACATTATTTCCTTCTTTAAGATCTTCTCCTATTTGCAATACATGCTGGCCTGGTGCAACGCTTCTGTATATTTCTATATTTTTTTTATCTATGACTTCCGTATATTCAACCATAATAACGCTGTCTGAACCATCGGGCAACATTCCTCCTGTAGAAATCCTGGCAACTTCGCCGGACTTTATTGAAAAGGCAGCAGGTTTTCCCATCTCAACTGTACCTTTGACTGTCAGATATGCTGGACTTTCTTCGGTTGCGCCAAAGGTGGATGAAGCTTTAACTGCATAGCCATCCATAGTGGAACGCGCAAAATCAGGCAGGTTAATGTCAGAGACAATGTCATCAGCGAGAATTCTGCCTAACGCTTCATGCAGAGTGATAAATTCGGTACCAACATTGGGAAAGACGGCAGAATACTTGAGCGTATGCTCTAAATCAGTTACTTTGAAAAACTCTTTCATAATATGAGTCTTTGTTATAGTAGATTAATATAAAAAAGTAATATTAAACATAAAACATATTTATTTTTAAAGCAAAGTTAAACCAATATCAAATATATAAATAGAGACAGATATGGGGAAATGTATAAATCATCCTGACCGAGAAACAGAAATTATATGTTCTAAGCATAATATATATTTGTGCGAGAAGTGTTTTGTATGCCGTGATCCCGAAATGTATTGTAAATTCAGGACGTCATGCCAGATATGGTTTGTAAGTCAATCGTCTGATGAAGAATGGGGCAATGCCGAGAAATGAGAATAAATCAGCGCACAGCCGGCTTTAGGCATGTGGTAATAGGAAAGAAATTTTATAAAAAGGTAGAAGGCTTCGTAACTGCTTAGGTTCACGGTTAAAAGCCGACCGACCGAGACCTTTGCAAAACGCCCCCTTTTGCCCAATTTTGGCGTCAGGCTCAAATTTTAAGCCTCGAAATACTCAAGGTATTCCTGCATTTAAAATTTTCGCCTTCCTTGAACTTGAACAAAATTGAACATTTTTCAAAAGGTCTCTAACCCTGAACCATGTGAATGGCTACTTATAGTCTTGATTTTTTGAGAAATCTTCTGTCTTTTTCCTCTTCAAGTGATTCTTTGGCAGTATAAAGCACTGTAAATCTGTCTTCCAGTATGTCGACCATTTGAGATAGTTTTTCTCGTTCCAAAGGCTTAATGCGAATGTAAACATTCCTGTAACCTTCATCTGCGAGGCCATAACTGGTTAAAATACTAACCATGCGACCGCCAAAACTTCGAATTACATCGGCCACCTCTTTAATCGATCCTGGCCTATCTTCCAGGCAAAGGGCAAGCTGAATATGGCCAATGTAAGCTCCTGAAATATGTATCAGCGCTTTGAATATATCTGTTTGAGTTATAACTCCTATCAGATTGCCCTGATCATTTACTACTGGGAGCCCTGAAATTTTGTTTTCGAGCATCAAGATCGCTGCAAATTCGACGGTTTCATCGGGTTTGACGTAGATTACGTCCTTTGACATTGATTCCTTAACTTTAATTTCTGATAAAAGATAATTTATTTCATATATATCTAAGGTAGTTGCCGTTGATGGACAGGCTTCTTTTAAATCAGTATCAGTAACGATTCCTACCAATTTTCCTTTTTGGACTACAGGAAGACGACGGATATTGTTTTCTTTCATCAGGACATAAGCCTTCATCATAGAAGTTTCCTCGTCAACTGAAATCACCTGACTTGATAGCCATCCTTTAACTAGCATAATATTTCCTCCGACCTTCTTAGACTTTTTTATATAATGACAGAAATTGAATATTTTTAATTAATGCAAAAAATAAAAACTTTAAAAAATTTTGTCAACCAATTTCAAGAACTCATAAAGCCCCATAAAATTCCTGCTGCAATTGCTGAACCTATAACACCGGAAATGTTAGGCGCCATAGCATGCATAAGGAGAAAGTTTGTTGGGTCCTCTCGTTGTCCAACCATCTGAACAACCCTTGCAGAATTTGGAACAGCCGATACTCCTGCGGCGCCTATAAGAGGATTGATTTTTTTTCGCATAAAGAGATTCATGAATTTTGCGAATATAACTCCGGATGCTGTTGCAATAGCAAAAGAAAATGCACCCAGCGCAAAAATGCCGATAGATTGAGGAGTCAAAAATACGTCGGCCTGGGTGCTTGCGCCAACTGTTACGCCCAATAATATAGTTACAATATCAATCAAAGACGTTCTAGCGGTTTTAGCAAGACGTTCTACAACAGCGCATTCCTTTAGGAGGTTTCCAAAAAACAGCATTCCAAGCAAAGGCAATGCGGCAGGAGCCAAAAAACAGCAAAGCAAAAAGCCGACAATGGGGAAAATAATTTTTTCTGTCTTTGATACCTCACGGGGCTCTTCCATCCTAATGAGCCGTTCTTTACGAGTTGTAAGAAGTCTCATAATAGGAGGCTGGATTACCGGCACCAGGGCCATATAGGAATATGCCGCTACAGCAATGGGTCCTAATAGTCTTGGAGCAAGCATGACAGTAAGAAAAATCGCAGTAGGTCCGTCGGCGCCTCCGATAATGCCGATGGATGCAGCTTCATTTGGGGGGAATCCTATTGCAAGCGCCCCCAAAAAAGTAGCAAAAATACCGATCTGAGCAGCGGCCCCTAAAAGCATTAATACAGGTCGCGCCAGCATCGCGGAAAAGTCAGTTAATGCACCAATACCTAAAAAAATCAATGGGGGATAGATATCATGCGTTACGCCATAATATATATAGTTCAAAAAGCTTCCGCTTTCATAGATTCCAAGACCAAAATCCTTAAATACCGGGATATTCCCAATCAACATACCAAAGCCTATCGGTACAAGCAAAAGCGGCTCATACTGTTTTGCTACTCCAAGATAAATAATTATTATACCAACCAGAATCATTATTATATGACGGTAGTCAGCTAACGCAAAGCCGGTATTAGATAAAAACTGTATTAACAGATCATTCATTGATTAAGCACTACTCCTTTTTTCCTAAATCCCTAAATTTCTCTTTGTTCCATATAAAATAACCGTTTCCATCTGGTATGATTAATTCGCACTTAACTAATTCATTAATAGTTGAATGTGGGCGTGAAAGCCCGCATTTTTCCGAAAGATCTAGAAGTTTTGGAAGCGGAAATGGTTCGCCAATCCATTCAATCAAAAGCTTGAACTGACGTGAAGCCCTTTGAACGTCTTGAGATACAGTCAGATCCGGGACCGTCGCTTCCTTTTTCTCTTTTTTTTGTCGTGGTTTTTTAAAGCGATGCCTTTTATCCCACAGTTCAATTATCTTGTGAATCTGGGCAACTGCAAGAGCTAGAAGTATAAGACCTGTAAAGACTATTGATATTCCAACAAGAGAAATGCCCCAGCCGTTATGGGCTATTATTGCTTCAAAGCCGAACAATTATGCCTCCCTGGATAATAAGCATTATATTTATAATATTAAGAAACCTATTAAAGTAAAATCTATACAATTACAATCATTACGCTGAAAACATCAGAACTTATAACATTGACGTAACTGTTTGATCAAGCAATAGATAGAAATGATAAAATTTATTAATCTTTCCAAGTCCCTGTTGTATAAGGCATTCTTTCTGATACTATTTTGTTGATTTTTCGCATGATTTTGTCACCAAGCGTTGAATCACTTTGAATAAGACGCAAAAACTCCTGGCCCGGCATCGACAGCACCAGACCGTCCGTAAGTGCTATTGCTGTGCCTCTATACTGGAAAGGGGTAACAACCGTTGACCAGCCAATAATATTACCTTTATTGTGCAAGGTGAACGAGCGGTCCTTTTTAAATGAAAGCATAAAATTGCCTGACAAAACAATGAAAAAAGTACGGGCCGGCTCGCCCTTTCGTGTTAAGACTTCTCCTTCTGTGACTTTCATCATGTGCATTAATGAGGCGATCTTTTCCAGCTCGCCAAAATTTAGATCGGCAAAAAGATCTAATGATTTGAGAGTCTGAATGTCAGTTGACATCATTTAATCCTTTCGTACTTACTTAGCAAAATTCAAAACCGTCGAATATATTTTTAATAATTAGGTGTCAAAAATTTCATGAAAAAAAGTAAAACAGAGATGGGCATAGAAACCATATAAAGAAGTTTAATGAATGATTATTAAAGAAAAAAGTCTCCAGCGCACCTATATTAACACTATAGGCTCTCTGAAGACTTTTTGCAACTGCTTCAAGAAACTAGTCTAACACGTAGTTGAATCGTTATTTCTTCATCATATAAACGCCACGTGTTTTAGATGCAATCATATCTCTCTTAGATAGTGCCTGAACAAAAACTGCTAATTTTCCCAATTTCTGCGTCAGGCTTAAATTTTAATCCTCGAAATACTCCATGTATTCCTGTGGTTAAAATTTGCGTCTTCCTTGAACTTGAAAAAATTTTCTAGTTTTCGTTCAGGCACTATATAGTTTATAAAGAGCGTTGCTGAGCTGTCTGGAATCAAAACCGGTTTTTCCTTTCAGCGTTGCAATTGTTGCTCCTTGTTTGCTTTTTTTTAACGACTTCAAGAACAGCGTCAATAGCTGTTTTTTTCTTTTTGCTTAATTTTTTCTTGGCAGGTGAAGTCTTTATTGTCCAATAAGTCTCTTTAAAGCTTATATTTTCTTGAGAGTAGTAATATATGCTTTTTTAAAAGTCAACAAAATCTGTTAGTTAAAAAAGAAAAAATATTTTTTAATCGGAATTCAATATTCTTCTTTATAATCCTATGGTAAATAATGCTATTTTTTTAAATTGATTTGATATTTACGTAGTGATATGTCCCATTTTGGAATTGTTATTCATGCACCTTGCGATATACTACTGTAATAAAATTTAAGATTCCCTGTAGCTTGGCTACGGGGAATGCGCTCGCTATTGCGGTTCAAAAATCATTTTACTATATTTATGTAATTCCCTAAGAATTTACTATGATTTCAGAGTCTTTTATACTTGTTGCCGGCTATATCTTTGGTTTTTATATGGCCTGGAATATAGGTGCAAATGATGTGGCCAACTCTATGGCGCCTGCTGTGGGAGCCAAAGCTATAACAATACGTCAGGCAGTATTTATTGCCGGGATATTGAATATACTTGGTGCAACATTTATTGGTTCGCATGTTACAGATACGATTCGTAACGGTATTGTTTCAACCGAAATTCTTTCAGATCCTCATGTGGCTTTGATTGGAGCGCTATCGGCTATGCTGGCAGCAGGCTTGTGGATCAGTTTTGCAACATGGAAATCTCTGCCGGTTTCAACAACTCATTCGATTGTCGGCTCTATGATTGGTTTTGGAATAATGGCAGGCGGTTTTTCAGTAATCAAATGGGATAAACTTGGAGCTGTGGTATTGAGCTGGATAATTTCTCCTTTTTTCAGTATTGTCATAGCATTTATAATTTTTAAGATCATTGTTAAATTAATACTTTCCAAGAAAAACCAATTTAGTAGAGCCCTTAATTTATCACCTTTTTTTGTAGGAATTACTCTTTTCGTTGTTATTTTGTCATTTCTTTTTAAGACTCCTCTTGGCAAAAATCTTTCCATTGAAACTCCGGCAGCATTAGCTATTTCGTTGGTTCTTTCAATTTTTTTGGGTATAGTATGCAAAAATCTTTTATCCCGTTACATTAAGAAAAAATCGACAAGTACCGCAGAAGATATTTTTAAGCGTATCCAGGTTGGAACATGCTGCTATGTTGCCCTATCGCAGGGCGCAAATGATGTGGCCAATGCAATAGGACCTCTTGCATTAATATATTTTATTGTAAAAACAGGAAATGTTGGAGCCACCGTGCCGGTTCCGGTTTTTCTCCTTTGTTTTGGCGGAATAGGCATCGCCTGCGGCATAGCAATGGCCGGCCATCGTGTAATGGAAACCATTGGTACAAAAATTACTACGTTAAGCAATACCCGAGGTTTTGCTGTTGAATTTGCTGCTGCAACAACGGTGCTGGTTGCATCAAAAATGGGACTTCCGGTTTCTACTACCCATGCAGCAGTAGGCGGTGTGCTTGGTGTTGGGCTTGCAGGAGGTATTGAAGCAGTTAATTTTAGAATAGTCTTTAAAATTATGTTATACTGGGTTTTAACCGTACCTGCTTCAGCTTTAACCAGTATGGCAATTTTTAAAGTACTTCAACTCATTTTATAAAGGATAGAGCTATGCGAATACCATTTATGTCTATGTTTATAGCATCTCCATTTGATGGATTGCAGGAACATGCGGAAAAGGTAAAAGAATGTGCATGGGCTTTTCAGCAGGCTATAGAGTGCCATATTGCACACAAATGCGGAACTTTTGAAGAATTCAGGCAGGATGTTATTCGAATGGAAAGAGAGGCAGATGTCATTAAACGTCGTATCAGAGGGCATCTCCCGAAAGGCACTTTGATGCCGGTAGATAAGTTTCAGATATTCAGATACTTGAGAGAACAAGATGCCGTTCTTGATGCAGTAGAGGATGCTCTGGACTGGTTATCATTTAGGAGCGAACCAGGTATTCCGGAAAAACTTCATAAGGATTTTTTCCTTCTTGTAGATGCGAATATTGATCCTATCGAAGAATTGAGCGATATGGTATCAGAGGCGAGAAAGTATTTTAAAAATTTTTCAGAAAAACAAAGAACACTGGTCAAGGATATTATCCGAAATCTTCGCCGGCAGGAGCATGAAGCAGATAAAGTTGAAGCAATGATAAAAGCGAAGATACTTAATATGAATATTGATCCCGTTACAATATTTCATATGGTTAGATTGGCTGAAATAATTGGATCCATTGCAGATCATGCTGAAAATGCTGGTGATATGATGAGAGCTATGATAGCAAGATAGATTCCAAACTATGAGACCTTTGAAAAACGCCCCCTTTTGCCCAAATAGCGCTAAAGCTTCACTTCGTGCCAGCGTCAGGCTCAAATTTTGCACGGAGTGAAGCTTTAGCGCTATCCTCGAAATATTCAATATATTCCTCCGGTTAAAATTTTCACCTTCCTTGAACTTGAACAAAATTGAACATTTTTCAAAGGTCTCATTATTATAGAATTACTCTCCAAAACCTTTTTCGATTGATATAATGCTTTTATTCCGTATGGTTGAAAGCCATGCATCAAAAGTTCTAAGCATCTTTTGTTTAAGCAATTTGTCTTTTATCTTTTCTTTTCCTTCTTCAAAGCCGTTTAGTTCGGACTCTTTTCTATCCCTGAATCTGATAATATAATATCCTTTTTCCCCTTCTATCGGGGCTTCCGGGAGCATATTTTCATTTGAAAGCTTGAATGCCGCCTGCGAGATTTCCTGCTCAAATCCAATGTACGGTATAGAACTATTCCGCTTAAAAAAGCCGGTGGTAGCTACATCCAAATTAAGCTTCTTGCATTCTGCATCAAAAGACTTGTTATCTCTTAAAGCAACCAGAAGTTCATTAGCATATTTATTTGCTTTCTCGTCCTGCATTTGTCTTATTAAATCAATCCTGACTTTTTCTTCAACATCCTTTAGGTCAGGTATTTTTTCAGGTATTTTTTCGATAGGCTGGACAATGTAATATCCATCTTCAAAGTCCTGTATCTTACCGATTTCCATAAGTGACAGATTAAATGCATATGATGCAAATGCCGAGCTATTTTTCATTCCTGTTTCCGGGCCATCAATTTTTGTAAAAAAATCAGTAGTAACTATATTAATGTTTCGGGCCTCTGCATTTTTTATTAAATCATTTCCTTCAAAAGAAGCATCATAAACTGCTTCAGCCTCTTCATAGGCCAGATTTTTTGTTCTTTCTTCTATAAGTTTATTCCGTATTTTATCTTCTGCAGCTTTAAGTGAAATAACAGTTTCTTCATTTATCTTTTCGACCTTGATAATATGCCACCCATGCCGGGTCCTGACGGGTTCGCTTATTTCACCGGCTTTCATTTGAAAAGCCTTTTCAGCAAAGGGTTTTACCATGGCATTCTTATTGAATTCTCCCAGATAGCCACCCTCGACCTTGCTTGGGCATTCAGAATACTGTTTGGCAAGTTCAGCAAAATCCATACCCTCCCTGGCCAGTTTAAGTATATCAAGAGCTGATTTCCTTTTCTTTTCGACTGTTTCAGGATCGGACATCGGGTCGAGTTTTATCAGTATATGTCGTGCTTCTATGGTTTTTTCAGTTTTAAAATTTTCTATATTGTTTTCATAATGGTCATGAATATCTTCATCAGTTATTTCAACCATTGACTTATATGCATCAGGGTCGAAGCGCAGGAAACGGACTTTAACCATTGCATCAGTTTTATAAGATTCCTTTTTATCTTCAAAAAAAGAACCTATTTCATCTATAGTCGGATTAATATCGTCATATCTGTCGGGCTCAAAAAGTACAAAATCAACGTTGACTGATGTATTCTCCCATTTGAACCATTCAATTGCTTCCTGCTCAGAAACTTTAACATTGCCTAATATGAATGATCTTATTTTTTCAGTAATCATTGCCTCTTTCTGAATGAGTTCGAACTCTTCGGGAGTTAGCCTGTTACGAGTTAAGGTATTCTTGTAAATTTGGCTGTCAAATTTACCATCTGTCTGAAATGCTTCTATTTGTCTTATTGCATCTGCAAGCTCATTGTCTGTGACCCTTAAATTAAACTTTGTTGCTTCCTGAAGCATCAGTTTCTTATCTATCAGCATATTTAGAGCCTGGCTTTTTACATTAAGCATTTTTATCATATCGTCATTTAAATTATTGCCTAATCGCTGACGTAATTGTTCAATAATGTTGTTGTATGCTTCCATATATTCTTCTGAACTAATAGTTTCACCATTGACCAATGCTACTCTGTCTTTCCGTTGTGAGCGAAAACTTCCAACACCCCAGAAAACAAATACAACAACAATTGCACCTAATATTATTTTGATTAGCCAGCTAGTGGCACTTTGTCGTAGAAATCTGAGCATTATTTTTAACCCTTTTACCTAAATTGAGCGATTTTTTACTCGACCTGCATCAAGATCTTGGCACATTTCTTCGCAAAAAATCGCTCAACTTAGGTTTTAAATAATTATTGTAGATGGTTTTTCGTTTTTATCCATTTTTGTCCCAACAGACTCGGAACAGAATGCACATAGATATTCATATTTATCACCTTCCTGAAGTATCAGGAGGAGGCGTTTCCTGACAGGGACTGCGCGCTTGCAACGAGGGCAATATAATTCTGTCGCATCAAACTCTTTGAACATTCTTGTTCGGTTTGTTTTCATGTTAACTGGTCCGGATTATTTTGCAAATAAATTCTCACCCAATAAAAACCATACGAAATAAATATTGACACATTTAAGGCTTTTTGTTACTTGCCCCACTTATATTGGGGCTGTAGCTCAGCTGGGAGAGCGCATGACTGGCAGTCATGAGGTCAGGGGTTCGAGCCCCCTCAGCTCCACCAATAAATAATGAAGGTTTACCCAGGGCTGTTTAGTCCTTTTTTTGTTTGCAAAAAGAGTAGCTGGATTCTTATACGCCGAAATTATTTATATAGTTATTTGATGGAGGGCTTTAGAACTCAGCAAAATGCCGGTATGGAATTGTAAAAATGTTTTTGCCGATCATGGCGATCTCGTAATAATATATTCCAATCGTTCTTTTTCTTCATTGTTTAGTTTGCCAATCTCTACAAGCAGATCTCCAATACCATCATTTCGTAAATCTTCAATTTTTAGAATATCCTCAGCTCTTTTATCCACAATACTAACAAACGTATAAGCTGAAGTGGGTTTTGATTTTTTTAATAACTTAATACCATTGCCAAAATAAATTATATGATTTGATAACAGGAAATACCCAGCAGATACCAAAATGGCTAATAAAATGAGTCGCTTAATTTTGTGTATCATTGCATTTTCCTCTATAGAATTTTCTACCTGCTGTCTGATCGAGAAGCTATCATAATAACCGTGAATCGGTAAGCCGCTTCTAATATCTTAGTAGCTATTTTCATGCAAGGAAATTATTAACTTTATCCTTCAAAAATTCTTCTGATAATAGTATCTTTTTTCCATAATTTGTCGTCATGATAAGGATATTCTATATTGTAGTGAAGTCCGCGGCTTTCCTTTCTGAGCATGGCGCATTTAATAATCAATTCAGCGACCGTAGCAATATTCCGGAGTTCAATAAGATCTCCGGCAATTTTGAAATTCCAGTAATAATCATGAATTTCGTTTTGAATGTTTTCTATCCTTCTTTTTGCTCTTTCAAGACGTTTATTCGATCTGACTATTCCCACATAGTTCCACATAGACCGTCTTATTTCATCCCAGTTATGTGAAACCATAATGCCTTCATCGCTGTCGGTTGTGCCGGATTCATCCCATTGAGGAACATCGGGTGTGGATTTGAAATCTAATGTTTCAAGGTCTTTTACTGCATGTTTTGCTGCCATGTGGGCATAGACCAGCGCTTCTATCAGAGAATTGCTTGCCAGTCTATTAGCCCCGTGGAGCCCTGTGCAAGCTGTTTCCCCGATAGCGTAAAGGTTGAGGATATTTGTCCTGCCGTAAGTATCTGTTTTTACACCACCGCACATATAATGAGCCGCCGGAACAACAGGAATAGGTTCGGTTGTCATATCTATGCCAAAACTCAGACATTTTTCATAAAGATTAGGAAAACGATTTTTAATAAATTCAGAATCTTTATCAGATATATCGAGAAATACCGAATCATCTCCGCTTTTTTTTAGTTCCGCATCTATAGCTCTGGCAACAACGTCACGGCAGGCCAGGTCTTTTTGGGGATCATATTTTTCCATGAAAGGATTTCCGGCAGAGTCAACAAGAATTCCTCCTTCACCCCTGACAGCTTCTGAAATAAGAAAGTTTTTAGCTTCAGGATGGTAAAGACAGGTTGGATGAAACTGGACAAACTCAAGGTTGGCTAATGTGGCACCCGCTCTATACCCCATTGCGATTCCATCTCCGGTCGCAATGTCGGGATTGCTTGTGTAAAGATATACCTTGCCGGCGCCACCGGTGGCGAGCAGAGTTATTTTAGAACGAAAGGTTTTGACTTGTTTTGTAGCTCTTTCAAGAATATATGCTCCACAGCAGGATTCCTCGTGGTTGGTTGTTACCAGGCCGCTTTTTAAAAGAGTTGAACAAGTGATAAGATCAATTGCAATATGGTCCTCAAACAGGGTAATGTGCTCATGATTTTTGACGTGACGTACCAGCACGGTTTCTATTTCCAGTCCTGTCATATCCTGAGCATGAACTATACGTTTTTTTGAGTGTCCACCTTCGCGTCCAAGATCAAAGTCGAAAGTTTTCTTTTTTGAGCTGTTTTCCTTTAAGTTGAAATGTACACCCAAATTGATTAATTCCAGAATTCTATCAGGTCCGTTTTTTACTACCATTTCAACAACTTCCTTGTTGCAGAGACCGTCTCCTGCTGCAAGAGTGTCACGGATATGGAGATCAAATGAATCGACCTTATCAAAAACAGAAGCAATGCCGCCCTGTGCCTGAGCTGTGTTGCTATCCATGATTCCTTTTTTAGTTACAATTGCGACATCGCCGAATTCTGCAACTTTAAGGGCGAATGTTAATCCAGCTACGCCGCTTCCTATAATCAGGAAATCAGTTTCAAATTCCATTGTAATAAACTCCGACGCTATTTAAAGATCTTAAAATTTTCGCCTTCCTTGAACCCCGGTTAAATATAAAGACAAATTTAACGGGGCAGGCAAAATTGAACATTTTTCAAAGGTCTCTATTTGGCATGAAAAGCACTGAAACATTTTTGTCGAGGGGTTAAGCTATAAATTTTAAGATATTACAGTAAAGATGATCGTCTGCGCTGATGTTTGGCGCTAAATCCTATCACGAAACCTAAAAGGAGTACTCCGGCGCCGCTTAAAAACCACTTGATATTCTGATGTAACAATAGCTTTGTTAATTCCTCTTCCAATTTTTCAGCTTTTTTTGTCTGCTCGGTAAGTTTTGATGAAGCCTTTTCATAATTAGACTTTAGTGCAAGAAATTCGGCTGACTCTTGCTTCAAGGTTTCATAAGATGATTTAATTTTATCTGACATTTCTTTGTTTGTTTTAAGTTCTAAATTCAGTTTCTCATTTTCTTTTTTATAGACTTTGTTTTCTTCGATCAGAGAGACAGCCTGATTAGTAAGCGCTCCATGCTTTTTTTCCAATCTTTCAAGAACCAGTCCATAAGGTTCTTTAGATGTGAGGAAACGGCTGAGAACCCATCCTTCCTTTCCGTTTGTGATTCGAACAAGAGACCAGTCCTTTTCTATCTCCTCTGAATTAAGCAGCTCAACTGTTTCGCCTGGTTTGATCATAGCCACTATTTTGTGAGTAATTCCCGGTCCCGTTCTGACAGTTATTTTAATATTATCACCTATATACATGGTTTCAGCCTGAACCACTGCAGAAAACAAGACTATGAAAAAAACAATAAAGCTTTTCATTGGCAGTATTCTCCATAAAGATTATAAATTAGCATTAGACCCGCTCTCACCTGTCTGCCGTGCTTACGGCACAGGCTGGAGCGAGTTGTTATGTTTACAATTTTCAGTGAAACTCCGTGTCGTTTTGTGGTGAACTTTTACGAATTTCCGTATCGACAGTGATTAAAACAGGTTTTTATTTTGCTTTGAAACTGTTTAATATGTCAATAATTTCTTTTAAAATTTCGGTACATATGATAATAAAGCATAAGTTCTCAATAAATTCTTGCTATTTTTAGGGTGGACAATATGGAAAAATACCTTGACAAATTACCGTCTTTTGTTGAGGCGATAAAGTCGATGAAGGAGACAATTATCGCTAATATAGTATTTATTGGACAGATACCTGCTCCTACTTTCAAGGAAAAGAGGCGGACCGATTTTTTTATGGAAAGGTTAGCTGAGTTTCAGGTCGATGAATGTACAACTGATGGATACAGGAATCCTATTGGAATTATCAGGGGAAATTCCCCATCAAAGCCACCTATTTTTGTCGTTGCACATATAGACACTGTTTTTGAATCCGATATTGATCATAATTATACAGTTAAGAAAAAAACGATAAAAGGCGCAGGCATCTTAGATAATTCATTGGGCGTTGGGGTTTTGGCTTCGTTGCCGGAAATTTTTAGAAAGTTAGATCTTTGTTTTGAATCCGATATTGTCCTGGCGGGCGTTATACAATCATTAGGAAGGGGGAACCTGCGGGGCATCAGGCATCTCCTAAAAACGTGGGATACTCCCATAAGAGGTGCAATTTGCTTAGAGGGCGTCGAACTTGGCAGACTTAATTATTATTCTGAAGGAATGGTTAGATGTGAAGTTGAATGTAACATATCATCTGCACCTGGGCTGCTTCAGAGGTTCAGGCCAAATGCGATTTTGATTTTAAATGAAGTAATAAATCAGATCATGGAGTTACGATTGCCTCAAAGACCGCGCTCTAAAATTATTATAGGTAAAATATCAGGCGGTTTCAAGCATGGAATTATACCCTTTTACGCAAAACTTGGCTTTGAGATTCAAAGTGATTTAGATAAGATTGTTAAAAGTATTTATAATGACATTAGTGACATTATTGACGACATAAGGCATCAATATGAAGTTGAACTGAAACTCAAAACCATAAGTAATCTCAATGCAGCCAGTTTAAAATACAACCATCCTTTGGTAAAGTGCTCCGGTGCGGTAATTGAAAGTTTGGGCTTAAAACCAATAAGTGCTCCAAGTGAATCTGAATTGTCAATTTTTCTTGCACACAAAATACCGGCAGTTACACTTGGAATTACTCTAGGAGAAAATATTCATCTTGAAAATTCTATGATGGAAATTGAACCGATGTATAAAGGAATTGCCCAGATTATTGGAGTGATTATGGCAATAGACAAGGGGGTTTGTGATGAATAGCAACTGGCTAAAAAAGAATACCTTTCATCATTCTGCATTTAAAGATATTGACCGCCTTGTTGAAGAAAAAAAAAGAAAAAATATTAAAATATCTCTTTGCCTGCCCACTCTTAACGAAGAAAAGACTATTGCAAAAGAAATTATTATTATGAAGTCGGAACTGATGTCCCGCTTTCAACTTCTTGATGAAATCGTAGTTATTGATTCCGGATCGACAGATAGAACTATGGAAATAGCTTCAAGTTATGGCGCCGATGTATACAAAGCCGATGATATCCTGCCAAAACTTGAAAAGTTTAAAGGGAAGGGTGAAAATCTGTGGAAAGCTCTTTATATTACAAAAGGTGATATAATTGTTTACCTTGATGCAGATATAAAAAATATTCACCATAGATTTGTTTACGCTCTTGTAGGTCCGCTTCTTCTTTTTGATAATATAAAATATTGCAAAGGGTTCTATGACCGTCCAATTGTTACAGGCAAAAACAAAATCAGGCCTACAGGCGGCGGAAGAGTTACAGAACTGGTAATAAGGCCCCTGTTCTCTCTCTTTTTCCCGGAGCTTACCCAGATTCTACAGCCTCTTTCCGGCGAATATGCCGGTTACCGTGAACTCTTTGAGAAAATACCCTTTCCTATTGGATACGGCATTGAGACCAGTATAATTCTCGATATTTATGAAAAATGGGGGCTTGATGTTATTGCGCAGGTAGATCTTGAAAGGCGAGTTCACAGAAATCAGGATACTAAATCATTGGGGAAAATGTCCTTTGTTATTCTGAAAACTTTTTGTAATCGTCTTGAAAAGATCGGTATAGCTGAATTAAAAAAAGATTTTTTTAACGAGATGATACAATACAAATTGGGAAAGGACGAGTACCAGCCGGATATTTATAAAGATAAGGGTTCCGAAAGGCCGCCGATTATAGAAATTCCCGAATATAGAGAAAAGTTCAAAGTTCCAAAGTGCACGCCTGCCTTGGAGCGACTTGATATGAAAAGCGCAAGATAGCCAACCTTTAGACCATTTTCCCACTCAACTATTTGACGATATCTTCTGAAGAAGCTTTTCTCCTTGATAAAATTCCTTTTTTTCTATAAATTATTTAATATGGGTTATATATTTGATTTTAATGATGCCTTGAATTACGAACACTGGTTCGATAAACCACAGAATAAATTTACCGCCGGCCTTGAATTTAAACTTATGCTGGATATGCTCAAGCCGATGAATGGGAATTCTATTTTAGATATAGGCTGTGGTACCGGTGCAAGTCTTTCCCCCTTTTTAGATAGAGGATTACAGATTACGGGCATTGATCCATCTCCATATATGCTTGATATTGCGGCTAAAAAAGTTGGGCATCGTGTTGATCTGCACCGCGGATTTGCTGAAGATCTGCCTTTTGATGATAATTCATTTAACTATACCTGCCTTATAACTACTCTGGAATTTGTTGAAGATCCTAGAAAGGCGATTGAAGAGGCTTGCAGGGTTACAAAAGATAAAATTTTTATAGGTGTACTTAACAGGCATGCTCTTAAGGGGATACAGTTGAGGCTTAAGGGGATATTTACTAAAAGTATTTACAACCACGCACAGTTTTTCAGTATCTGGGAATTAAAGAAAATTATCCATGCTATTTTAGGCGACGTTCCTATATCATGGAGAACTGTATGCCAGTTTTTGTCGGCCTCAGGGAAAATAACCTCCAGAATAGAACATTCGAACCTGGTTCAAAGATGTCCGTTCGGGGCCTTCATAGGCATTGTCTTTGCACCTGTTCCCCGCTATATGACCAGACCGCTCTCAATTACTTGCCGTGCCAAGCCAACAACCAATGCGTTAGCGGGTTAAAATCGGAGTTAAGAAACTATGGAAGCATATCTTTACAAACCCCTTAATGAAAAAAAAGTTAAATGCAATCTTTGCAGTCATCGGTGTGTGATTAAGAAAGGCAGGCGCGGAATATGCGGCGTGAGGGAGAACCATGAAGGAGTTCTAAAAACCCTGGTTTATGGAAAACTTATAGCAAGGCATATAGACCCTATTGAAAAAAAACCTCTGTTCCATTTTTTTCCGGGAAGTCTGTCCTATTCTATAGCAACAGTCGGCTGCAACTTTAAATGCCTGTTTTGTCAGAATGCAGACATCGCCCAGATGCCGTCAGACCATGATGGAATGATAATGGGTGATTATTTTACACCGGAAGATATTGTGGCCGCAGCGGAAAAAGGAAACTGCAAAAGCATAGCATATACATATACTGAGCCCACCGTATATTTTGAATTTGCATATGATACAGCCAGGATCGCACATGAAAAGGGGATACGGAACGTATTCGTGACAAATGGATACATGACTTCTGAAGCCCTTGAAATGATAAGTCCATATCTTGATGCAGCAAATGTCGATTTAAAGGCTTTTAATGAAAAGTTTTATAACGAAATCAGCAAGGCAAAACTGAAGCACGTGAAAGAGACCTTGAAACTGATGAAAGCGCTTGGCATTTTCGTTGAAGTAACCACCCTGCTTATTCCGGGGCTAAATGACGACAAGCATGAGCTTGAAATGCTGGCTGAATTCCTTGTAAAGTCTCTTGGTCCAGAGACGCCATGGCATATAAGCAGGTTCCATCCGACATATAAACTTTTAGATCGGCCTTCCACACCTCTTGAGACGCTTATTATGGCCCGTGAGATTGGTATTAAAGCGGGCTTGAAATATGTTTATACAGGCAATGTGCCAGGTGAAAACGGTGAGAAAACTTATTGTTATAAATGCAACAATATCCTTATCGACAGGTGGGGTTTTTATGTAAAACAGAATTTTATAGAAAATAGCAAGTGCCCACATTGCGGAGCACATATTGACGGAGTAGGGTTGTAATTTTGCTGGAACGGATTCTTACATACGGCAGGATGATAAAGTTCAGCCATACTGTATTTGCTCTTCCCTTTGCTTTTTCAGCAGTGATACTTGCTCAGCGTCAACATCAGATGATTATATCGGATATCTTCTGGATTTTGCTTGCGATGATTGGAGCACGTTCCTCTGCCATGGGATTTAACAGGATAGCGGATGCAGGATTTGATGCAAAAAATCCACGAACCTCAAAACGAGATATACCATCAGGAAGGCTTTCTTTACCCTCAGCAATATTATTTGTAATTTTCTTTTCAGGTCTCTTTATATTTGCTTCAGCAATGCTTGGGAAACTCTGCTTTTATCTTTCCTTTCCTATACTTGTTGTACTCTTTTCATATTCCTATACAAAAAGATTTACCTGGCTTTCCCATATTTATTTGGGCTTCGCAATATCTCTTGCCCCTGCAGGTGCATGGATAGCCCTTGCAAAATCCTTTTCATGGTCTGTTCTTATTCTTTCACTTGCCCTCATGACCTATATTGCCGGCTTTGATGTTCTTTATGCATGTCAGGACATTGAATTTGACAAGGATGAAGGGCTTTTTTCCATACCTGCTCATTTTGGTGTAAAAAAAGCACTTATAATTGCTTCCATTATACATCTTGCTTCTTTCTGCTTTTTCTTTCTGATCTATATTGTTTTTGATATGAACATGATGTACTTTTGCGCAGTAGTTATAATCGGAATTTTATTAATTGTTGAGCACAGGCTGGTTAAGCCGGATGATCTCAGCAATGTTAATTTTGCTTTTTTTCATGTTAACAGCTTAATTTCCATAACTTTATTCTTAGGTGTTTTAGCAGACGAGCTGGTCAGGCGGTGGATGTGAACAAGAAAATAGTAGTAGCAATATGCGGAGCTTCAGGGTCTATTTACGGAATAAGGCTTCTCAAGGCTCTTTTGAAAAATCCAATAAACATATATCTTATAATTTCAAATGCCGGTTATAAAGTACTTGAGCATGAAACCGGCTATAGAGGTGAATCCTTTTCATCTTTTTTAAAGGATAAAGGGGTTGTCATTCATAATGATGCGGTTTTAAATATCTATGAGCAGGATGATTTTTTTGCTCCTCCTGCAAGCGGGTCGTTCAGAAATGACGGCATGGTTATTGTACCATGCTCAATGAAAACACTTGGAGCAATTGCTTCCGGTATAGCAGACAACCTCATTCACAGAGCTGCTGATGTAAATCTCAAAGAAAAGCGTCCGTTAATCCTGCTGCCAAGGGAAACCCCTTTAAGCCTTATCCATTTGAAAAACATGTACATGGCAGCTAAGGCTGGCGCTACTATCATGCCTCCATCCCCCTCATTTTATTCAAATCCTCAAAGCATCTTCGACCTTGTTGATTCAGTAATTGCAAGGGTTCTCGACCATCTGAAAATTGAGCATGATCTTGTTAAGCAGTGGGGAGATAACATTGTATAAAATTTGCGGTATTTGATGTTGTAGTTGATTATTCAGATAAGTTTTTTTTCGCCTTTCCTCGCAGTGTCACACGGAGGATCTCGCTGGGACGCCAGAGTCTCATGCGCGGTCCCCATGTGCCTGTGCCTCTGCATACGATAACCGTCATACCATCCACCTCGTAACGTCCCTCCAATAGGGGATACCGGCTTCGGACCAGATAGTCGAATGGCCATATCTGGCCTCCGTGGGTGTGACCACAGAGCATCAGTCCCGCACCAGATTTGGCTACCCTTTCAGCCTGCCACGGCGTATGCGAAAGGAGAATGGTAGCACCTTGGGGGCGCCCCACGAGTGCTTGCGAGATGGGATCACCGCCCTGGCCGTTTCGACGTCCTGCGGTGAGATCATCCACGCCTGCCAGGACGAGACCCGGCCTCACTTCGGCCCACTGGTTGCTTAGCAACTTGAAGCTTGCCTCCTCAAACAGGCTCATTTTACCTCCTCCGTAGAATTCGTGATTGCCGGAGACAACCCATATACCGTAAGGTGCGGAGAGTTGCTTAAGTGTTGCAATCAACTGGTCTTCAGGTGGACCATGCCCTTCGAAAATGTCACCGAGTAAAACCACAAGGTCGGGCTGCTGCGCCTTTACCTGGACGATCCGAGCTGCCAGCCAACGCTCGCCGAGCTGCGAACCAAGGTGCATATCGGACAGGACGACGAGCACTGTTCCGTCCATAGCATCGGGAAGGCCGGAAAGGATCACCTCGTATTTTTCTATCACCGGGGGTCGCAGCCCCTGTAAGAGCGCGATCGCCGAAAGCACTACACCGACTAACAATGCCCATCCTCGCAGCGAGGAAGATAACCGGGGCATGAGAAAGCCGAAAAGGGTGGAGAGATATCTATTAAAAGGAGAGGAATAAAAGTCAGGAATAGAACGGCCATCCAGTTCATTCCGAGGAATTCAAGCATTCCGGCCAGAACTCCCGTTTCGCCGTGCCCTATCACGCGGCCAAAGAAAAAAATGGCCCACAGGATCACTCCTGACCCGATTAGAATCTTTCGGGAAACGTGCCGGTCTATAAATGGCACGGAGGCGGCCCGCCAAAAAACATAGATATGCATAAATGTGCAGGCTGAGATTAGAATGGTTCCGAACACGGCTCCCCCAGCGAGTGACTTGCCTGATCAACGATCAGGTGACTGATCACCCGTAAAATAATCATAATAGAAAATGTTGTTAATCCTGTTTGCAGGCGATAAACGAATCTTCGTATCCACTAATGTGTTGATCAAGATTGGACACCGAGTCCACCCTAATGTTAGCTGTTTTTAACAGAAGCATAAAATACGATTTTACCCAATACACCAATTTCACTTTCAATACAACAAAACCAATTATTTTTTAAATAAATTATATAGTTATAGCGAAAATGTACGAAATTATATTACTTCCAGATACACTAAAGGAGACCTTTGAAAAATGTTCAATTTTGTTCAAGTTCAAGGAAGGCGAAAATTTTAAACGTAGGAATACATTGAGTATTTCGAGGCTTAAAATTTGAGTCTGACACCGGCACGAAGTGAAGCTTTAGCGCTAATCGGGCAAAAGAGGGCGTTTTGCAAAGGTCTCTAAAGATGATGCCAAAATTTCCTGTTAGCCATTTTATGTTTGTCGGCAAACCTATAGTTGTGTTAAATATAAAAAATCGATATGCTGCTTCTCGCAAGTCACAAAAGAATGACAAAACAATACAATCAAAAAGTTGCTGGTAATGTCGATATATCAATATAGCAGGAGATATATTTTAAAGAACTCCAAACATCAAATAAACACAAAAAAAGAGGTGAAGAAATGCAGAATGTAAAATGTGAAGTTAAAGACGATAAACTGATTATTGAGATAGATTTAACAAAGGACTTTGGACCCTCAAAATCCGGTAAAACGATAACAGTCGCCAGCACACGTGGTAACCAGAAAATCGAAGGCACTGATGTTATAATTGGTTTGAATGTTTACAAATATCCAGACAATGGGTAACATCCACAGTTGATGAACTCGTAAAAAGTCGTCACTCCGGTGAAAACCGGAGTCCAGATGATCTACAACTACTTGAAAATACTGGATTCCGGCTTTCGCCGGAATGACGGGAAATGCTATTTTTCGACTTTTTACGAGTTTGTCACAGTTG